>VBKY01000426.1 GCA_005879255.1 Deltaproteobacteria bacterium | reverse complement strand
AAGTTTGATCGCCGCCGGCACACATTGTTCATCAGCGAAGCCGCCTGAGCAGGGCAAGCCTGTCGTCGACCCGAAGACGACGATTACGCTTTCCGACTACGAGGATGCAGATCTAGTCAGGGCCCAGTTTGTTACCTTCCTTGCCACGAAGTGGCGTCCTTGGGCCGAAGAAGAAAAGCGTCGCCGCAGGACCATCCGCCTTTATTCCCAGCTCTTCACGCTGAAGCACGAGCTCGAGGGCAGTATTGTCGAAGCCCAGCTCGAATTGGTCTGGGGCGTAGGCCCTTGGTATTTGGAATTCTAATGGCGCGATCGTCAATTATCCGTTGCTAGGACAGTTGGTAGAGATGTCGCTCAACCCGGTGACAGCCGAAGTGGAAATCCGGCCGCGAGATGTCGATGCTCGTATTGAGGTCGACTGGTATGCGTCAGTCGACAACCTAGGTGTTGCCGATTTCGAGAAGGCGGCGAAGGAGTTCTTCGGGAAAGCTACATCGACTTTTTCGCCGTTTGACCGTGGCACTTTCGAACCGTTGCTTCGCACCGCGGTTACCAACCTCGATGCAAACGGCATCTACTGGCCGAACGTAGTGTCGGCAGAGGACCGGACGCTGGCCAAAGGGGACGACAAACTCAAAGTCACCGACACATGGGTGCTCTTCGCGCGTCCGCGCAACAACAACCTGTTCCTGCAGGACCTGGAAAAACTGAAGAAGCAAGCTGAGGAAGCCGAGTCCTACCCGCCCGCAGTCGCTGCGGTCGTGACTGACCCAGACACGACGAACCCGGTTGTCGAACTGCCAAGTTACCGCGGTGTGTCCGCATACTACCACTCCGACCGAAGCGCGAGCGGTAAAAAGGCGCGCGACCTCTATTTCCCGAAGCCCTTCAATGAAGAACAGGTTCGCATTATCCAGCTGTTGGATATTTCGGATGGCGTTACCGCGCAGGGTCCGCCCGGCACGGGCAAGACGCACACTATCGCCAACGTCATCTGCCACTACCTCGCCGAGGGCAAACGGGTGCTCGTGACTTCGATGAAGGATCCCGCTTTGGCGGTGCTGCAAGAGCAGCTTCCTGTTCGCTGCTGACGAGCGAACAGGACGGATTGAAGCAGTTCGAACATGCCATCTACAAGATTGCCTCAGAAGTACAGGGCGTAGACCGCAGCAATACGGCAAGAGCCATCAATCACCTTGAGGAGTCCATTGACGCATTACACGGCAAACTCGCTGGCATTGATCGCAAGATTGGCGAATGGGCGAAACGGAATCTGTCCAAGATAACGCTGGACACTGAAGAGATTGACCCTCAGGACGCTGCACGTGAGGTAGTCCGGAACACCGGTCAGTACGAGTGGATTCCCGACTCGCTTGGAACCGCTCCCGAGTTCGCGCCACAGTTCTCGGACGCTGATGTTGTGCGGCTTCGCGAGGAAAGGCGTGCTCTAGGTCAAGATATCGACTACTTGAATTCGTCACTGCCCCAGCTCGTGGTGTTTCCAGATTCCAAGACACTGCTCGAGGTCCACCAGGACTTGTCCCAGTTCGAAAAGCTGAAACAGGGCATAGAAAACGGAGCAGTTCCGGCGCTCGCCGATTCGAGCGAGGAGATGATCGTTCTCGCTCAGAGACTTCTCACCCATATCGAATCGCTTCATCGCCTACGCGATGAAGTTGCACGGGCGCAATGCCCTTGAACGGCCGACATGCGCGAACGTCTACGGACCGGCAGTAGTGATAGCCTAATGCCGATGCTGGAAGCCCTCGGCCGGGACCTCGAGCAAGCCGTCGAATGTCGCAGGGCGTTTCTTGTGCGACCGGTTACAGCGCCCCCAGCCATCGAGATTGATAACGATCTCGCGGAGGCTGTGCGGAATCTCAGTGAGGGCAAGCGCGCCTTTGGTGTGAAAGGGCTGTTCGGCAAGACAGAGCAGAAGAAGAACCTGAAAAGTATTCGCGTAGGCAACAGTCCCCCTGCCGACGCCAAGAGTTGGAAACATGTAGCCGAGCATCTAGCGTTGTTGAGACGCCTACGCGAACTAGCCTTGTGCTGGAACACTCTCGTTCACGAGCTTCAGCTGAAAGCTTCGGTATTGGGGGACCGGCCAGATGGTGGCTTGGCCGCCGCCCATGCTTACACCCTTTACTGCAAAGTCAAAAACATCGTGAACGCGGAAGGCGAACTTTGCGCCGTTGCTTCTCAAGTATTCCCCAACTGGAATCATAATCGCGCGGTGGCGGATAACACGCAGCGATTGGCGGAGTTGGAGAAGGCTCTGGGGCACCACCTAACCAAGAACCGGCTCGCCAATGTTTGGGCCACCAAAGAGCGTTTTCAGAAGGTGCTGGACCTTCACACCGGCCGCATCATAGAGAACCTACGCCGGTTTCTCTTTGAGACATTGGGCAATCCAGAGATCGAGGACTCCCGGTTGCAGGCCGAGTGGTCGGCGCTGATGGCCGAATTATCTCGGGTGCTAGGTTTGGGCACGCATCTCGCCGCCGTGCGTCACGTTTGCGACAAAGTTGAGGCTGCTGGTGCGCCGCAGTACGCCACATCGCTGAAACAACCGCTTGAAGGCACGGTGGATAGCCTTCTGCCGGATAATTGGCGCAACGCTTGGCGCTTGAGGCGTCTGGCCATCTACCTTGAATCGATTGATGCGCAAGAAGAGCTGAAGCGGCTGGCGAAGGACCGCCATGAAGTGGAGAGCGATTTGTCGCGCGCCTATCGCGACATCGTAGTGAAGCGAACGTGGTTGAAACTCGCGGAGAACGCTTCACCTAGTATTCGGCTGCCCTGCAGGCTTATCTCATCGCCATTCGGAAAATTGGGAAGGGCACGGGCAAGCGGGCGTTGCGCTATCGTCAGGATGCACCTATGGCGGCATCGCAAGCGAACCATGCGGTACCATGCTGGATAATGCCCCATTACCGTGTGTCCGAATCCCTGCCTGCAGAGCTTGGCTGTTTTGACCTCGTGGTCATAGACGAAGCATCGCAGTCGGACCTAACAGCATTACCTTCGCTGCTACGGGCGAAGAAGGTTCTCATCGTCGGTGATGACAAGCAAGTCTCCCCTGAAGGGGTGGGCCTTGAGGAGGAAAAGATTCGCAGCCTCATGAGCCGCTTCCTTGGCAACCAGGTAGTGACCTATCGACCGCAGATGTCGCCCGAACGCTCCATCTACGACTTGTACAAAGTAGTGTTCGCCAAGAGCTCGGTAATGCTGAAGGAGCATTTTCGCTGCGTCGGTCCCATCATCGAGTACTCCAAGCGTGAGTTCTACAATCACGAGCTGCGGCCGCTGCGTCTGCCGAAAACCTCCGAACGCCTCGACCCACCGCTCGTTGACGTAGTTGTGCAGGACGGCCAACGCAAGGGCGACATCAATCTGCTTGAGACGCGCTTTATTGTCGATGAAATCAAAGCGATTGTGTCAGACCCTAAGATGGCCCAGCGATCCATCGGAGTAGTTTCGCTGCTGGCCGAGAAGCAGGCTCTGGCAATATGGGAGCGATTAGAGGATGAAATCGGACCGGAACTCATGCAACGCCATCGCATCGCGTGCGGAGATGCCCGCACGTTTCAGGGGAAGGAACGGGACATCATGTTTCTCTCCATGGTGTCAGCTCCTAACGACCCTGGCGCGCCGCTTTCTCGCGATACCTTTGCGCAGCGTTTCAACGTGGCAGCTTCGCGGGCGAGAGACCGAATGTATTTGGTGCGCTCAGTGGAATTGGAGCACTTGAGTGAGGCGGACCGGTACCGGCGTAGTCTCATCGGACACTTTGCGGCACCTTTCAAGCAGGATGAAGTGCGCGTCGAGGATCTGCGCAAACTTTGTGAGTCCCCTTTCGAACGCGAGATGTATGACGAGCTCACTCAGCGTGGCTACTGGGTAACGCCACAAGTTCGGGTTGGGCGATACCGCATCGATCTGGTGATAGAGGGACACGACGATGCTCGGCTTGGGGTCGAGTGCGACGGCGACAAATACCACGGTGTAGACAAATGGGCTGACGATATGCAACGGCAACGCGATTTGGAACGCGCGGGCTGGACTTTCTGGCGGTGTTTCGCTTCTGCCTTCATCCGCCGACGGAAGGATGTGCTCGGTGACCTCTTGAAGACGTTAGCGGAGCGCGGCATCGAACCCATTGGTGCGGAAGGCGCGCCGAGGAGCATACACACCGAGCGTCGCGTGATTTCTGCTGTTGTCGAGACGGGTAAGCAAGACAACTTGAAGCCTAGCGAAGACGATGATAACGGCCAAGCCGCGTTCTCTGCCGTATGGCCAGCACCATCCAGTTACACGAGAGAAGGCGTGCCTCCAGCAGCGATTACGTCTCCGCCGCCCATAGGTGACGATAATTTCGGTGGCCGAGAGCAAATGACTGTTGCGTCGGTCACATCGCAAGACGGCAGTCTGGCATTCAGCGAAGAGTCCATTTATTCCGGATCGCTCGAAAACGAGCGTCACAGCAAGCATAGGGCCCCCGCTCACGGAAGTCCCAAGCGTGAGAATTCAAGCTCATCGACGCCGAATCGGCAGTACGTAGAACGAAAGCCCTTGGGCAATCCAGTCGTTGAAGGGTTGGCAGCGCTCGAAGAACGATTCAGGAACCCGCAATGTTCGCAGTGTAGTCGCGTTGCTCGAGTTAACATCTACACTGCGGGGCCTGTAGTCGTGTGCACTGATTCAGGTTGCAATAAAGTCGAACGTATTGACGTGCTGACGTTACAGCGCCTCGCTGGAAGTCTTCGAGTCACCTGTCGCAAATGCAACACTGCTGGCTTGATCAATGCACAGGGACCGCTCGGCAACTATCTTAAATGCCAAAATTGCGGTGAAAATACGTCGTGGCAGTTCGTCGCAGGGTATGTTCGAAAGAATTAGAGATCAATAGTAAGAAAACGCGGTCTCACATAGTGGTGAAAGTAACCCCTTAACTTGTAATTCTGTTTCTCCATCCAGGAATCATAGCGGATCCATTTGTCCCCTTTTTGTCTGTGTCCGGGAACCACAAACCCCAAGAATAAAACAGGCACCCGGGTCTAGTCTCTTCGGTTACTCCGTTTGAGCGCAGAGTCTAGTGACGATCCATCTTCGAACGGAATTGAAGAGGTCCTCGACAGGCTATTGGACGCTGCCACTTTGCCACAACTTTGCCAGAACTATTTGCTTCTATGTGTTCTCAACGGAAAATACAGCGAGAGCGGAGCGGCTTTAGACGCATGGATTCATTCAGTTGACGACCAATAGTGATACGTAGTCCCGGTACTCTCTCGGGACTGAAAATTCTCGTATCGCCTTTGATTTCCACGGCCAAGCTTTATGCTATAAGTAAATTTGATGATGTCCCGCTGCCTCCACCAACCCGCGAGCGGGGGACCCTCGACGTT
>VBKY01000452.1 GCA_005879255.1 Deltaproteobacteria bacterium | reverse complement strand
CGAACTCGAATTTCAAACCCCATTAACATTCTTACACGACAGCGCTAGGTCCTCAGGTTCGCAACGAAGAAACTCGCAGTGCGCCGCGCTCGCGCCTTCTTGCGTTTCCGCAGATTGTCTTTGTCTTCCTGATCGGATAATTGCGACGCGCCAAGACAAGAGGACGTAGCGCTACCCGCGTTCTAAATACTGACCTCTACTTTGGTTATAGCTACCCAACTGCCTGCAGCTATTCTTGTCGGTTATTTCGAACACAATGCCAGATTATGTCGGTCCAACCGCCTATGATAGATGGATAGTATGAAGTATTTGATAGTGGTCATTTTTCAACCCACCATGACTCTTAAAATCGATAAAGATTTCTCGCTTTGCTCGGAATGACAACTACATAAGCCATGTGTCATCTCGAACAAAGTGAGAGATCTTTCCCAAACTGAACCACTGCCAACTATTTATCTTCTTTCTCCATGGCACATCGCTTGCACGAAGTCGCAGTAAAAGGCATTGCTCCACTAAAGGAGATTCCAAGATGAAACATATCGGATTAATGGCGTCGCTGATCATTTTAGGCGCCTCGCTCGCTGGATGTACGGCCGCTCCGGACCGCGTACTATATAGAAGATATGCGGGTAATAATTACTGTCACATGAAGGTCGAGACCGCTGGCGATCCCATCATGCCAACCGAACGTGAGGTTATCGATTTTTACGGACCCTGCGATGCCTTTGATTAGAGATCAGCGGATGTGAACAACTTCGATTCGGCACCGAAAGGAACATGCCGGTTACGTCACCGTTGGTTTTTTCGGGGATTAAGCGTTTCAGTTTTGACTTTGATCGTCACAGTGATAGAAACAGCTTATGCCGGCATACGAAGTCTTCGTCCAATGCGTTGATTGTGGCAACGAGCATCCCATTCTCATGAAGGTCCACCTCGACTACGGTCCAGACCGGAAGCAAAGTCTTGCCGAGTACTTTAATGGACGTACCATACCACCACAGGTTTTGGCTATCCGGGGGCACAATGCTCTATGCTTAAAAACAGGTAGGAAGTTTAAGCTAGAAAATGATGACCAGGTTCTTCTTGTACCGACATCGTCCTCAAACCCCATTCCGCACGACGAATAGATTGGAGCATTCACGCAGCCGATTGAAAAATTTGCCGTCCCCGACGGGATTTGAACTTCAATCGATGAAAAATGCCGATGCCGCGGAAGACCTGGATGTGATTGATATTTCAACACTAAAAAAGATTGAAAGCTAAACTCCATTCACCCGAATAGTCCCGCTTAAAGCCCATCAATTCCCCGGAACGATTCCGATTCGTGGTTTTTTTACGGCCACGGTTAGCTCGGTGGATGATGCCAGGGGGAAGGGTTCGATAGGCACATCTTGCACGCTTGCTCCCGCTAGAAGTTAAAAGGAACTCTAAAGGGTAACCACGCGACGCCTTACAATTTGGTTGAAGGAGAATTCAATTCAATTTCACCGCTAACGCCAATTCGTCAAATAAGAGGGCCACTGAATCCAGCAGGTCAGGCAACACGAAAAGGCTTGGCAATGCGCGGGCTTTACCGTACGGAAGAAATGATCCAAAGCAGCATAACGATGGCGCAACCAGCGATTATAAACAGAGAGAGATCGTATTTCATATACCTCCAGAAATTTGCCGCCATTGCCAAATTCTGTTTTTTCTTAAGTCATACGAAAAAATTTCCGGGGGCAGCGTCATGCCGTGTGCGCTGCGCTTTTACTGTATCTATCGCGCTAAAACGCGCCCCGCGCGACCTTAAAACGAGTCTGAAATTAAAGCGTAAAGAATGCCGAGTACCATGCTGAAGTAGGTTAACCAGAACGTAAAGATCGGCCAGTCAATGCCCCTCGATCGGAAAGAAGATTTGACCGGCGCACTTGTTGCTATCGTTTCCATGTCGGCGTCTCCTTCCGTGCCCCTGACACCGCAATGTGTATGCCAGAAGAATTTTGATGACAGATGATGATAACACATGCTATCGGGGGTAAATTTGCTCGTACGCAATCTTCAAAAGGCCGAACCAGAATGTTCGGGTGCCAAAAATGGCATACAATTAATGACGCTGTTTTTTCGTAAGCCACCGCGAAAAACTTTCGCTCACAATTGCGCCAGGACGCATAATCATCGGATCGACAAAAGCTTCTTGAGCGCGAGAGCCGGTCTTAGCTCTTTAAGGTTGCGGGCTGATAAGATGCTACCTCCCGCCAACTGCAGATATCCAACTCGTGCGAGCTTGGCGACTGCATCTTTGAGTATCTCTAACCTTTTGGTATTTAGCTCGGGCGTTAAACTTGCGGTCCCGGTGATATTGCCTCCCGGCCGCGCCAGACTGGCAACCAAACCTGAACCCACGGGGTCGGAGTGCTCGTCATCACGATGGGGATGGTGCTAATGGCTCCCTTCGCCGCTAACGGCGTCGGTCCCCCTGAGACCACGATCAGATCAACCCTTAGACGAACCAGGTCCGCCGCAAGCTCAGGTAGCCGTTCAAGCTTTTGCTCGGCAAACCGATACTCGATGGTGATATTTTTCCCCTCACTCCATCCAAGCTTGCTCAGCTCTTGCCGAAACGCCTCCAAGCGGACCGCACTACCGGAAGCAGTGCTATTATCCAGGAAACCTATGCGGGGGATTTTTCCTGTCGGCTGCGCCGTGGCCACAGCCCCGCACAGAGCGAATGCGACAGCGAGGGCGACAAGCCCCACCAATTTTCGATTTTGGATTTTAGATTTCCGATTGTCGGAACAATAATCGGAAACTGGCTTCGACGAAAATCCTTTCATGCGTCTTTTCCTCTAATCGAAAATCGGCAATCGAAAATCTAAAATTGGATCACTTGATCAGCCTACTCGCCCGGGCGAGCACTTCCGGCGGAATCATCACGCCGATCTGCTTCGCCGTTTTCAGATTGATGATCAGCTCGAACTTCTTCGGCTGCTCGACCGGCAGATCGGCAGGCTTGGCTGCTTTCAAGATTTTGCCGACGTAATATGCGGCGCGCCGGTAGATGTCCGATTGGTCCGCGCCATAGGACATGAGCCCACCGGCGTTTACGAATTCTCTGGTGAAGTACATCGACGAAAGGCGACTCTTTATCGCAAGGCCTGCGATTCGTTTATGGTTAATAAGCATTCGCGAGCCCCCGCCGAGCACGTAGAGACCCTCCGGGCGATGCTTACTCAGCGCGGCGAATACCCGCTCGAAATCGTCTGCGGCTCGTACCTCCCACGGTTGAATAGTTAACTTCAGCGGACGCGCTGCGACTGGGAGAGCTTCTTTCACCTCTCGTAGATTGCCCGGTAAGGCCGGATCGTAGAGAACCGCGACACGGTCAAGTTTGGGTACGGCTTCTTTGAGCAGCTCCAGCCGCTTACCGCCTAGTTCTGTGCCAAGGTTGGTAATACCGGTGACGTTGCCGCCGGGACGGGCAAGGCTTTCGATTAGGCCTGCCTCGACAGGGTCGAGCCCTTGGCCCACCATAACGATGGGAATCGTCTTGGTCGCATTCTTCGCCGCCCGGATCGGTCTATCTCCTCCTGGTACCACGATGATATCAACCTTGAGACGGACCAGCTCGGCGGCAAGCTCAGGATACCGATCTTGCTTCCCCTCCGCATATCGGTACTCGCTGGCGATGTTCTGTCCTTCAATGTAGCCACGCTCGCGCAGAGCCAGTCGAATTGCCTCGGCACGGGCGGACTCAGTAACTCGATCGCTATTTGATAGATAGCCTATCCGTGGGACTTTCTTCGGCTGCTGCGCCTCGGCAACAGTAAGCAGAAAGACAGTAAGCAGTAAGCAGACAAGGATTCTTCCAAACATCGAGTTTTCTGCTGCCTTCTTGCCGCTCACTGCTAACCGCTCACTGCTCGCTGTCATTTTATGACTTGATTCGCCCGCGCCAGCACGTTGGGCGGAATCGTCAGGCCGATCTGCTTCGCCGCCTTCAGATTGATGATCAACTCAAACTTCTTCGGCTGCTCCACCGGGAGATCGGCGGGCTTGACGCCTTTGAGGATCTTATCCACATATGCAGCGGCGCGCCGGAACATTTCGGTAATGCTCGCGCCGTAAAACATGAGGCCACCAGCGTCCACAAATTCTCGCCCGCTGTATATCGCCGGGAGCCGGTTCTTTACCGCGAGGTCTGCAATTTGTGTTCGGTGAGAATTGAGCACAGGGCCTCCAAGCACGAGGAGTGCGTCAGCATGTCCCTTGGTTGCGGCTCGGAATGCAGTCTCGATATCCTTGGAACTTAGTACGTCCAGGTATTGAAGCCGCACCCCGAACGTCCCTGCGGCGAGTTCCACTTCTTTCAACGAAAGGTCACGCGGGAGAGCTTGGGAACAGTCTCCTTCAGAAGCTCCAGTTGTTTTCCACTTATCTCCGGGGCAAGAGTTGCCAATCCAGTAATGTTCCCGCCCGGCCGCGCCAGGCTGGCCACAAACCCGTTACCAACAGGATCGGTATCCTGCCCCATGACAATGGGAATCGTAGAAGTTGCTTCCTTGGCGGAACGGGTTGTTGGCGAAGCAGCCGAGAGGATAACGTCTACCTTGAGACGCACTAGCTCTGTCGCAAGCGCGGGGAGATGATCAAATTTTCCCTCAGCAGATCGCCACTCAATGACAATGTTTTTACCCTCCACGTAACCAAGTTCGCGCAGACCCTGCCGGAATGGCTCGGTGCGGGCCGAGATAGCGGAAAGGGGGATAGCAGCTAAGAATCCTATCCGAGGGGTGTTCGCTGGCTGCTGCGCCTCGGCTATGACTGCAACAGCAAGCAGTACCACTACAAACAGGATTGATAACACATCAGCTTTCCTCATTGCACACTATGTATCACGCGGACGGTAGCGGTAGTAGAGAAAACTGAGATTTACGATGGAAGGTAGTCGTCGAGTGGGGAAACAGGTTAAGCCTGAGATTGAACTGATCGGCGCCTCAGGTCAAATGCGCTGAGAAAACCTCGTGTTTCAAAAACATCGGCGAAATGAACTATGGATTCGATCGATTTTTCGAAGATCGTGGACGCGAGAATACACAGGTCAAAAGGAAATGATCTTGGAAGCGAGTATTGAGTAGAAGGAGAATTCAATTCAATCCTAGCGTCGTCGTTTGGCTTTCTTCGATTACTTGATCACCCTATCCGCCCGATACAACACCGACTGCGGAATCGTCACGCCGATCTGCTTGGCGGCTTTGAGATTGATTCCAAACTCGAACT
>VBKY01000451.1 GCA_005879255.1 Deltaproteobacteria bacterium | reverse complement strand
CTGTTGTATGGGCAAGTCAGCGGGTTTAGCGCCTTTGAGTATCTTATCCACATACACCGCCGCGCGCCGGAAGTTGTCGTCACGATCCGGCCCATAACCCATGAGGCCTCCAGCTTCGACATGTACCATTCCTGGATAAATCGCTGGCAGCCGAACCTTAGCTGTCAGGTCGATAAACCGCGCGAGGTTAGTATTCAAAAATGGGCTCGGCGGAAAAATTAGCGCGTGAACGCCCGCGTTTTTCGCCGCCGCGAATCCCTTTTCGAGATCGTCAGCATCTTTCACCAGGATGGGTTGAAGCTGGAGCCCCAATCCTTTAGCCGCGAGTTCGTCTTCCTTGAAGCGTTGCTCTTGTCTTGTTGGCCTGCCCCAGGCAAGGCGTCCCACCCGCTTAACCTTGGGAAAAGCTTCCTTGAGTAGCTCAAGTCTCTTGCCATTTAACTCTGGGGCGAGATTCGACAACCCGGTTACGTTTCCACCCGGGTGCGCCAAACTGGCAACTTGGCCTTCACCCACAGGATCGATGGCCCCAGCGAAAACAACGGCGATTG
>VBKY01000450.1:849-5202 GCA_005879255.1 Deltaproteobacteria bacterium | reverse complement strand
CGCAATCGGCACCACGGTTACCGCGGCGCCTGGTTATCCTGCGCTCGCGACGAAGCATCTTTCCGACATAACTGGCATTAAGTTCGCGCTGGCCGAGGATCTGATCGAGGCGACGTCGGACACCGGCGATTACGTGCTGCTGTCTGGCGTGATTAAGCACACTGCGGCCAAGCTCACCAAGATTTGCAATGACCTTCGCATGCTCGCTTCGGGACCGCGCTGCGGGCTCAACGAGATCAACCTGCCGCAGATGCAACCGGGCTCCTCGATCATGCCAGGCAAGGTAAACCCGGTCATTCCCGAGGTCGTGAACCAAACCAGTTTCCTCGTCATCGGGCTCGACGTCACCGTGACGCTCGCCGCCTCCGCCGGGCAGCTGCAGCTCAATGTCATGGAGCCGGTGATCACCTTCGCGCTTTTCGCTTCGATCGCGACAATGGAGCGCGCGGTGACAAGCCTCAGAGTGAATTGCGTCGAGGGCATCACCGCGAATGACGAGCGCACGCGCGACATGGTGCTCAATTCGCTCGGCATTGTGACCCTGCTCAAGGCTTCGCTCGGCTACAAGCAGTGCGCTGAGCTTGCCAGAGAAGGCTACGAGACGGGCAAAAGCCTCTATGACATCGTCGTGAGAGAGAGAAAGCTTCTTACTCAGAAGAAATGGGACGAGATTTTCTCGTTCGAAAATCTGATCAACCCGAAGTTCGAGCAATAAAAATAGAGGTGCAGATTTGCATCCGAATGCGCTGATGACAATCGCCACTTTGCTTTGTGATTCGTTTTCGCGCGCTGACATTGCGGTAATGGAGTTCCCCGAATGACATCCGCGATGGCCAAGCGCATCGTCCGGCGCGACGGGCCGCGGCGAGGCCGGCGTTTCACCTGTGTGCTCGCGCTGATTTCTATTGCGCTAATGGGAGCGGCGCGTGACCCGGGGCCGATTCGAGCCGAGCCGAAATCTCTCGAACGCGCGACGCCCGAGTTGATCGAGCGACTCCGCGCTGACCCGTACGATTATTTCAGATTCGTCAACCGCTCCTGGATCGCGCGTGTCTGCGATGACTTCAGCAGTGATCTGGAAGGCCTGCCAGTTGTGCGGTTGCACGGCGACGCGCATGTCGAGCAGTTCGCGCTCGCGAAGGATGCCTGGGGTCTCGACGATTTCGACGACTCCGCTCGAGGCCCGGCCGTGGTCGATATCGTGCGGTTCCTGGGCTCGATCGATCTCGCGGCTCGTCAGCGTTCCTGGGAAAAGGATCGTGACAGGCTGTTTGATCGATTCGTCGAAGGCTACAAGCGGGGTCTCGCCGAGCCCCATTATCTGCCTCCTCCGCCCGGCATCATAGGTCGGCTGCGCGCCCAGGCACCGCCGACACGCGCGGCATTTCTCGCGTGGGGCGAGAGCAAGATGCAACCGCTGGGAGATACGTCCATGAAGGCGGTGGTCGCGGGGATCGAAGCCGTTGCGCGCGTCATACTGCGCGAGCGCCCCGACCTTACGCCCGAGTACTTTCGCGTAGTTCGCGCCGGCTCGGTTAAAAGCGGCGTCGGCAGCGCCGTCCTTCCGAAAATTATGGTCCGGGTGAGAGGCCCGTCCGATGATCCGGCTGACGATGAGCTTCTCGAGTCAAAAAAGATCGGTGATCTCAGCGGCCTGAGTTGCCTTAAGACGCCCACGGTTCAACCAACGCTCCGCATCATAGACGGAAGCAAACAGCTCGGCCGGCTGAAGCACAACATAATGGCGGCCGGACCCGAGCTAAGCATCCCAGAGGTGATGGCCACCGGGGAGCGGTTGCAGGATTGGTGGATCCGCAGCTGGGATCCATCCTACCGTGAGGTTCGTTTGACAGAGCTTCAATCTGTCAGAGATCTCGCCGCCATCAGCTACGACGCAGGCGTACAGCTCGGCTCGGGGCGACTTCAGGACAAGACGGTGCCGCTGAGCGGATACGACCGGCAACGATTATCCGCCGTGATGGCCAAGCTCGAGAAACGGTATCGCCAGGAAGCCTCGAAGCTGGTCGATGAATTGCTCCGCGGATGGCGCGAGCTCGGCGCACGATGAGTCCGAGCCGCGAGGATCGCGACAGCGGCAACGTTCCGCATGGACGCGGCCGCTGATCTAACTGATTGACGCAATTCCAGGAAACTTGCCATGACCATCAACTGGCTTCTGATCTTTATCCCGGTCGCCGTCGTGCTCGAGCACAGTTGGCCGCACGCGCACACGTGGATTTTTTTCGCCGCTAGCCTGGCCATCGTTCCAATCGCAAGTCTTATTGTCCATGCGACGGAGCACATCGCTTCACGGACGGGTGACGCCGTTGGCGGACTCCTCAACGCGACGTTCGGCAATGCTCCGGAGCTGATTATCGCCGTGGTCGCGCTGAAAGCCGGGCTGTTTGACATGGTGCGGGCTTCGCTCATTGGGGCGATTTTGGCGAACCTTCTGCTGGCACTGGGGGTCGCCTTCCTCCTGGGAGGAATGCGTTACCACAATCAGGAATACAACGCTGGGGCCACACGGGTGTACAGCTCGATGATGCTGATCGCCGTAGTTAGCCTGGTGGTGCCGAGCGCATTCAACCGCTTTTTTTCGTCAGAGGCCACGATGCGCCAGGAGCAACTTCTCAACCTGGGGATGGTGGTCGTCCTTTTGGTTGGCTATGGGCTCTATCTACTCTTCATGCTGAAGACGCACCCCGAATTTTTTTCCGTCGCAAGCGTTCAGGAAGAACACTACGATGAGGGTGAGCATTGGGGGATGCCAAGGGCGGTCGTCAGCCTGATTATCGCATCGGTGCTGGCGGCGTGGATGAGCGAGATTCTTGTTGGCGCAGCCGAAGGAACCGGCAAGGCTCTGGGCATGTCGCAGACGTTCATCGGTATCGTTTTTCTCGCGATCGTCGGCGGCGCCGCCGAGAGCGGCTCAGCGATTGCGATGGCGAGAAAAAATAAGATGGATCTCTCGATGGGCATCGCGCTCGGCAGTTGCATCCAGATCGCGCTGTTCGTCGCTCCTATGCTGGTGCTTTTGAGCTATGTGATTGCGCCCCATCCGCTCGAGCTTTCGTTCGGCAGAGCGGAGATGGGCTCGTTGTTCCTGGCAGTTCTGATCGGCGCGATCGTTTCCGGCGACGGGCGCGCGAACTGGTACAAGGGCGTGCAACTCATCATGGTATACGTAATCATGGCCTTCTTATTTTACTTCATGCCGGAGACGGCGCCGCAATGAACGATACCGGTGTTGTCGCAACGGGCGGCCTGCGCGTTCTGGGGCGCGCTTACGTGCGCCGACGCTACGCGATCCTATTCTACACGCTCCTTCTTACTATGGTGGCCGCTCCGGTTTTCGCCGCATTGGAATTTCCCGGAGGTCTGATTGAGTTCTTACTCGCCGCTAACCTGCTCGCCGCAGTGCTGCCGGTCAGCGCCGGAAAAGGTCGGAGCGTTCTGCTGGCCCTGATGATTTTGGTGTGGCTGGCTAGGTCGGCGATCGCCTGGCTCGAGCATCCGGCGCTCTCGGCAATGACGCTGGGAATTTGGACAGTGATTGGGCTATTAGCGGCAGCCGGCGCGTTGCGATTCGCCATGCGCGCAGCTTCCGTCGACGCCGAGCATCTCTATGCGGCGCTCAGCGCCTATTTGCTCGCCGGAATTTTCTTCGGTCTGTTCTATTGGGTTCTCGAACAGAGCTGGCCTGGGACCTTCGCCTTCGCCGGTAAGCTCACGCGCATGAGCGCGCTCTACTTCAGTTTTGTCACGCTGGCGACCCTCGGCTACGGCGACATCGTGCCGCGCACCGACGTCGCGCGCGGCCTGGCGATTGTAGAAGGAGTTGGAGGGCAGCTTTTCTTGGCGGTGATGGTGGCCCGCTTGGTCAGTCTCTACGGACGCGGGCAAGAAACTAAAGGATAAGAAGTTTGCGAGGATCTAGGTGCGAGCAGAATAATGCTCAGTCAAAGCTAAGGCAGTTGATCGCTGTGCGTATTGCTTAGAACTCGACCGACCATGGTCATAACTGTTTTCCTCGTGCTCGTCTTGATCTACAGCGCGGTCTCTCGCGGGCTTGAGCAGACCGTCATTACCGCGCCTATCGTTTTCACCGGAGCAGGCCACCGGCTAATATCTAATATATGGAAAGCGGCCTTAGGAAACGTGGCGCTACCAGTCAACCGACGGAGGATAAGAATGAAAAATTTAACCAAGAAGCTTGTGAGCTTGTACGCGCGCGGGAAGCCGGAAGCAAGATTGTAGAAACTAAAATGGAAATGTCCGGTAAGCACAATTTTCCCGGCCGGCTCTTCATCGTCGAAGGCATCGATGGCTCGGGCAAAAGCACGCAACTGT
>VBKY01000450.1:0-805 GCA_005879255.1 Deltaproteobacteria bacterium | reverse complement strand
AACTCATCGCCGCTGGTTAAAAAGGTCACCCGGCGTGGAAAGAAAAAAAGGATCCTGACTCCGATGACCTTTAGCCTGATTCATGCGACCGATTTCTCCGATCGCCTGGAACACGAAATCATCCCAGCTCTGAAAGCCGGGTTTATCGTGCTTACCGACCGCTGCGTTTACACCTTGGTCGCCCGTGCCCTGGTGCGAGGCATCGATCCGAATTGGATTCGCCAAGTTTACGGATTCGCATTGAAGCCCGACAGGATTTTTTACTTGCGTGCGGGCGTTGACGATTTGGTTACGCGAGTTTTGCAGGAGGGCGGTTTCGACTATTGGGAGTCGGGAACGGATCTCCATCTCGGCGATGATATGTACGAGAGTTTTGTTGAATACCAGAGTCGCATCGCGGGTCAATTCGATAGAATGGTTGAAGACTACGGCTTTAAGGTGATCGATGCGTCTCGTTCCATCGAAGAAGTTTTCGCGGATCTCAAGAGTCAGGTGTCGGACATTTTGGACAATGCGAATCCTGTCTTGGCTGAATCGATCAGCAGTTCGAGGCAATTTCACAATGGACAGTGACGCAGACTCTGAGCGATGCGCGCTTGGAACACGGCGCGGGTCACATCAACCCCAGAGTTTCGCTTAACGGCACTGCCGAATCGCAGTCTCATTCAACTGAGACATCTCTGATTCGGTAAGCTGGGGTGGGCTTATGAATTCATATTTCATGCGTCGTGGCATTGCAGTCGCAAATCCTCACCTCTAATCCCTCACATAAGGGGTGAAGCATCAGGGTAGAGCTAAAAGAAGC
>VBKY01000751.1:1092-2020 GCA_005879255.1 Deltaproteobacteria bacterium | reverse complement strand
ACATTGGATGCTTCGAGCTGTTCGGCACCGAGCGCGTCCGCTCGCTCCGCGACTTGAAGGGCAAGCGAGTCGCGGTCTCGGCGCTCGGGTCGGGCCGGCATATCTTTCTCGCCAGCATGCTCGTCCATGTCGGGCTCGACCCACGGCGGGACGTCGACTGGGTAACACGACCTGTTGCGGAGTCGATGCAGATGTTTGAGCAGGCTGAGATCGATGCTTTCATGGGCTTTCCTCCCGAGCCGCAGGAGCTGCGCGCGAAGAAGACCGGTCATGTGGTCGTCAACACCACCACCGATAAACCCTGGTCGCAATACTTCTGCTGCATGGTGCTGGCGAATCGCGATTTCGTGCGCAAATACCGCGCTTTCCTCAAGGCGGCAAACGTCTGCGCCCTCGAACCACAGCGAGCGGTCAAACTGCGCGCGGACAAAGGGTACACGGTTGGCTCCGAGTATGCGCTCCAAACGATCACGGAACTGCCCTACGACCGATGGCGCGAGTACGACCCGGAGGACACGGTACGCTTCTTTGCCCTCCGTCTCCACGAAGCGGGCATGGTCAAATCGAGCCCGCAGAAAATAATCTCGCAAGGAACCGACTGGCGATTTCTCAAGGAGCTGAAGAAAGAGCTGAAAGCATAGACGCGTGAGCGTGCTCGTGGCTCGTGCTCGCACGGACACAAACCACGAAAACGCTAAAAGGAGAAACAGCATGAGCAGGCGACGATTTAATCATTGGAGTCGGCGCGAATTTCTCAGCAACGTTGGTCTCGCAGGAAGCGCGGCTCTGCTCGGATTTCGATCCGACACGTTTGCCGCAGAGCCGCCGCCGGAGACGACGAAGCTCAGACCCGTCCTCCGGATCGGTAGCGTCTGTGCGGCCCCCATGTTCTTGACAGAAGAGTTCCTGCATGGCGAGGGATTCACCA
>VBKY01000751.1:264-1060 GCA_005879255.1 Deltaproteobacteria bacterium | reverse complement strand
GACATGACTATGGTATTCTCCGCGCCGACCATCATCCTTATAGACGCGGGGGACCCCATTGTCCTCCTGGCGGGGGTACATGTGGGCTGCTTCGAGCTATTCGGGACGGACCGGGTCCGCGCGATCCGCGACCTGAAGGGGAAGACCGTCGCCGTGCCCGCTCTGGGAGGTTCCGAACATGTTTTCCTCGCCAGCATGATCGCATACGTAGGTCTGGATCCTCGTAAGGACATCAACTGGGTCACACATCCACACGCCGAATCGGTACGGCTGCTGGAAGTGGGGAAGATCGACGTCGTCATGGCCCTTCCGCCAGAATCACAGGAACTCCGTGCGAAGAAGATTGGTCACGTGGTAGTCAACAGCATGATGGACAAGCCGTGGTCCCAATATTTTTGCTGCATGGTAACGGCGAACAAGGAGTTCGTGCGGAAGCATCCGATAGCAACTAAAAGAGCGCTACGCGCAATCTTAAAGGGAGCTGACGTCTGTGCCCGAGAGCCGGAACGGGTCGCCCGCTTCCTCGTAGACAAGGGCTATGCGACGAACCGCTACGTTCTTCAGGCAATGAAAGAGATGCAGATGGCTTACCAGTGGCGCGACTATGATCCCGAGGATACGCTGCGCTTCTACTCATTGCGCCTGCAGGAGGCCGGGATGATTAAATCGAGCCCGCAGAAGATCATCTCGCAGGGCACCGACTGGCGGTTTTTGAAGGAGCTGAAGAAGGAATTAAAGGCGTAGAATCGTGATCGTGTTCGTGGTCCGTGGTCGTAAGAACCGGCCGCAAGAGAAA
>VBKY01000751.1:0-200 GCA_005879255.1 Deltaproteobacteria bacterium | reverse complement strand
GGAGCCGGAGGCAATTTTTGAGCACCGCGGCGCTCGCCGGAACCGGAACTCTTCTCGGTTTAGGAGGTACAGGAGTCGCCGCAGAACCGCCGCCGGAGACGACCAAGCTCCGGCTAGACCAGAGGAGCGGCGGCATTTGTACTGCTCCTCAATACGTAGCGGAACAGCTTCTCCGAGGAGAGGGATTCACGGATGTGCAA
>VBKY01000433.1 GCA_005879255.1 Deltaproteobacteria bacterium | reverse complement strand
ATGTTGAGATTCTTGAAGGATTGCCCAAGAGTCGTCTCACTTTCACCCTCCGAGTATACGTCTGCTGTATCGAAGAAATTAATGCCGCCGTCGATCGACGCCTTGACCAGTTCGTCGGCTCCCTTTTGGTCGACAGTGCCGATGACCTTGTAGATGCCCTCGCCGCCACTAAAGGTCATAGTGCCCAGGGAAAGACGCGAAACGAGGAGTCCGGTATTACCTAGAGTTGTATATTGCATAATTATCCTTTCTCGAACGAGCCGTTCGATTGCTTGAGTGTTGCCACACCGATCATGATGCGCTATTTGACGTCACCCGCTAAAGAGGCTGCGATAGGCGCCATTGATCTCCTACATGGCGATCAGTTCGAAGATGAGAGGTCCCGCGGCACCAGCAGGTCACCGAGGCCGATCCGGCGAAGCAGCTCGGCGCGGACACGGTCCGAAACCATATTGACGACTTCCGCGCCGTCTTGCGTCGGGTCGATGTGAACGCGGAAAGGTCGCTTGCCAAAGGGAGTATCGATCCGCATCGGGCGGCACGATGGAGGTAAAACCCTTGAGCACCTGGTCCGCGAAACCTGCATAGGGACCCGCTTCGTATTCAGCGGCGCGTGCCTTGTCGGCGGGTGACCCGGCATGGGCGAAGTGATTCGTGCCACCGGTGAAAGCGCCTGGAACGATAATCGAGCTCTCGATACCCCAGCGCGTCAGTTCACGCGCGTAGACTACGGCTAGGGCATCCATCCCGGCCTTCGCCGCGAAGTAGGGTGCCAGATAGGGTGGAGTGCCGCCGGCTGAACTACTTCTTGACACCCAGATGACGAGACCTTTCTTCTGCTCGCGCAATTGAGGTAGCGCCGCGCGGTTCACGCGCTGGGTGCTCAGCACATTGACGTCGTATAACTCGGCGAGTTGTTCGGGCGTGAAAGCTTCGGCCGGACCAAAGACCATGTGGCCGGCGTTGTGGATCAGTACGTCGAGGCGCCCATGCTTTGAAATGATCTCCTGGATAGCCGCGTCGCAGGATTTCTGCGATGAAACATCCAGTTCGATTGCACGCAGATCCACGCCGTGCTCGGCCACATACTGTTCCACTGCTTTGACCTGCGGCGCATTGCGGCCGGCGGTTTCGCGCATGCTGGCGTAGACGGTGTGATCGGCACTGGCCAGAGCACGCGCAGCTAGGGCGCCGAAACCGCTCGATGCGCCGGTGATGACAATGATGTTCTTCATGATGGGTTCTCTCCTTGTGGATGAATTTGCCGTTGGGCAGAAGTGAAAGTACTGCTCATGCAAAGCCGCCGTTGGCGCGCAGCACTTGGCCATTGACCCACGCCCCATCGGGCCCCGCGAGGAATGACACGACATTCGCGATATCCTCCGGCTGGCCCAACCGTTCGAGCGGCGCTAGTTTGATGAATTGGTCGATTTGCGCCTGAGTCTTGTCTTTGAGGAACAGTTCAGTCGCGACCGGGCCTGGGGCCACGGCGTTTACGGTGACCTTGCGGCCGCGTAATTCGTTGTTGAGCACGTGAACAAGTCCCTCAACACTCGCCTTGGAAGCGATATATGGACCGTAGGTTGGAAACGACTTGGCCAGTACGCTGCTCGATAGAGCGATGATGCGCCCACCTTCAACCACATGCTGTGCCGCCTGTCGGAGCACGAGGAAGGCACCGCGCAGATTGGTGGCAATCACCTTGTCAAACACTTCGATGTCGGCATCAGCGATTCGTCCGAGCGGCATGATGCCTGCGCTGTTCACCACCACGTCAATCCTGCCGAAAGTGTCCAGCGTCTTCTTGAAGAGACGCTCCACGTCGGCGGCGTTCGCAACATCGGCTTGCACGGGGATAGCTTGCCCGGCGGCCGATTTGATTTCATTGACGACTCCTTCGGCTTTGGCAGCGTTCCCCGCATAGTTCACGACGACGGCGAAGCCGTCGCGTGCGAGCCGTAAAGCCACGGCGCGTCCGATGCCGCCCGAGGCCCCCGTGACGATGGCGGTCTTAGTTGGGGGATTGGTCATTTGTGATCTCCTTTCATCGTTTGTATGTCGTCTGTGATCGAATTGTTTTTGTCGAACAAGTCTCAAGTAGGGTCTTCACGGCCGAGTACGGCGAGCCGACTACGATGGCGGCTCCATTCGAACGGGTTCATTGCATGTTTGGAATTCAACAAAAAACGGGAGCAACGCATGTGCCAGAACAGATCAATGTTGGGGAACGTCCAAAAATGTGAGAAATAGGGGAGTCTCAGATGTTGCAGCTTGGCTTCGAACAGGTGGTGATGACGATCCCTTGACGACTTATCGACAGGTGTCGCTATGTCGACTTTAGCTTGGAGAGCGATGCCGAGTTTTATCCGTGTTTGAAGAGGTTGTGCGCTTCATCGCGATCATGACATCGTCACGCTATTCCAAAATATCAACGAGCACGTCCTTTACCGCCTCCTTAACCGACGCGCGTTGAATACTCTGCGTGAGAACATCTCGCAGTAAAGAATTTAAGCGATGACTGTCCGTGAAAGAATTTGATGCGAGTGCCAAGACTCGCGAGCAATTTAGGTGAGCCGTCTACACGGCTTTAAGGATTGATAACATTCGATCACGCCCGGTAGAAACGAGTGTGAAGTGTCGGGGCTTCGCGCCCACGAAGGTGCGCAGTGATCCGAGCCGCCGCCTACAATAATGACGTCGAAGACTTGCAGAATAGCCTCCCTGGCATCGCCTGCGAAAAAAAGTTCCGTCGGTATTTTTGGGATGAGGTCTCCTCATAGCACCTAACGATCGGCATCACGCGCCCCACGCATGGCGCTGGGGGATAACGTGAAGTCTGCAGTGGATACTGCTCGATGGGACTCGTGCGAATGAGTCTGAGCCTTAAGAATGATTCGCTGTGCCAAGTCCGGGCGGGCAGGTTCGATATGGCGAGCCTTCAGCATCGCTTCAAGTTTTTCGTCATGCATGTTGCTCATAAGGCTCTCATTAATAATGTTCATGCGCTCTTTTAATGTCCTTTTCATGGATCTCATTCGCGATTCTCCTATTTCCCTATGCCAGGGAACAAAAGCAACCGATGTGCCTGAACAGTTTAATGCCGGGAACGTCTAAAAGGGTTCGTATCAGGAGTGTCTCATAGGTTGCAGCTTGGTGTCGGACGGATTGTGACGAAGCCCTTGGGTCATGCCGAATGAGATAGAAAAACTCGTCAGCGAGCTTCCGCGCGATCGTCGCGCTTTTCAAAAGAATCAGCGACGAATGTATGATTGCAAGACCTGACGCTGCAATTTGACCCTCGTGAAAATCTATTGATCAAAGGCCAGTCACTACCAGCTTTTCACGCCAACGGTGGCTCTCAATCAGCGCATGCGACTTCTTGAGATTCGTCGCGTTGCCCGTCCCCCTTGTTTCTGCCAGCAATCAGATGTGGACGTTTGGTACGACGATTGGAAGACACCGCCGGGATATTCGGCGGATTAACGCTCTGCGGCTTGGTTCGGAACGACCCAGTATCCCGGCTGTGAGATCTGCACTCCGTAATAGATGCGGTTTTCGGCGAGTTCCGGTTCGGTGCTTGGTGCAATGCTGGTGACGTCCTGATCGAGTCCATCCCCACCAAAATCGTCGAATCCATCCCCACCAAAAAATCCAAAGCGGCCAAAGCGGTCAAAGCGGCCAAAGCGGTCACGGTCAAAGCGGTCAAAGCGGTGAAAAGGGCGTGAAAAGGAATGTTGCTGGTGCGAACTCGAGACGCTGGACCTCCCTGAGTTCCTGAAGGCAGGACCAGCACGACCAGCACCTAAAGCAACGTAGGGTACAGCCAAAGTAGCGACGGTTACCAAAGCAAACAGGTAGCGAAAGCCCTTTTTTCGGCGTGTGTTATAAGTCGTCATCTTATCGTTACTCCCTCAGAAGCTCTAATGCGCAAGGACTGTGCCATGTAACACGCACATACCGAATCACTTAAACGGTTTGCGATCAGAAACTTAGGGACTGGCGCACTCTGTCAAGAAGGATCGTGCCGAAGCAGGGTGTCGAGCCATCGAACAAAGACGAAATTTCGGCGCTTACTGGCGGGTCAGTCGTGCCTCCCGCCTTCTCTTAACATACAATGATTCGATGTGTACTCACTCAATACGGCCGCCCGGATGCCGCATGAATGAGCGCGTCCTGGCAATGTTGCCGGCATAGTTCACGACGACGGCCAATTCATCGCGAGCGTAAAGCTACGGCACGTCCGAGTGCCACACCGAAAGGCCAACAGCGCCGTTTCTTCTTAAAGCCGGCAACGCTGTTGGCGCCTCAACCTCTACCAGGTAAATCGCTAAGGTCAGGCGTTGGGCTCTTCGGCATCGTGTGCGTGGCCGATCGCCTTTCGAAGGCGACGCTCCAGCTTGCCGCAGCTCAAGATGACCTTTTGCGAATGTACTGCCTCGACTGCAGAGAGCGGCACGACGAATTCCCCCGCATTCTCCACATAGATCACAAGTTCGGGCCGGCCGTTCGGAGAAACCGCCCGAACCGCGCCGAACTCCTCACCACCGTCTGAAACAAACGCCTGATATCCTATCTCGATCGCTTCCGCCATAATTCAGTCCTCCGAAATTGTCCAATTTTATTTTCACGTTCGTTCACTCCAACGGTTTGAGCTCGCCGAGCATGGTCGGTATTAATTCTGAGACAGTAGGGTGGATGTGCATCGCGCGCTGGATCACTGTATAGGGCGCTTTGGCGTACATCACGTCGAGGATTGAATGAATAACCTCATCGCATTCGATGCCGAGGAGCGATGCGCCGAGGATCTCCTTCGTCTCGGCGTCCACCAGGATTTTCATAAATCCTTGGGTCTCGCCTTTCTCCACTGCGCGGCCAACGCGATCCATCGGGCGCTTCGCAAGCAAAGCTTTCCGCCCTGACTTTCGCACTTCCGCCTCAGTCATTCCGGCTCGCCCCAACGGCGGATCAATATAGAGGGCGTAGGCCGTGATGCGGTCGCTGACACGGCGCGGGTCACCGTCCAGAAGATTGGCAGCGACGATCTCGTAGTCGTTATATGAAGTGTGCGTGAAAGCTCCTCGCCCATTGCAATCGCCCAGGGCGTAGATGCCAGGCACATTGGTCTGGAGCTGATCATCCACCTGGACGTAACCGCGCCGATCCATCGCGACGCCTGCGTTTTCCAGACCGAGGTCATTGGTGTTCGGCACGCGGCCCACTGCGAGAAGCACATGCGAGCCGACGACTGTCTTATCGCTGCTGGTGCAATCGAGATTGACGGCTACCTTGTCGCCGCGTTTTTCCATGGCGATGCATTCGGCGCTCAGCCGGATCTTGATGCCTTCAGTTTCGAGGATCGTCCGGACGGCTTCGGACACGTCTTCGTCTTCACGCTGAATCAGCCGCGGGCCCATCTCGACGATCGTGACCTCACTGCCGAAGCGGCGGTACATCTGAGCAAACTCCAAACCCACGTAGCTGCCGCCAATGACGATCAGATGCTCGGGCCGAAAGTCCACGTCCATCATGGTTGAGTTGTTGAAATAGCTCACCTGATCAAGGCCGGGCAGCGGGGGAGTTGAGGCGCGCCCGCCGACATTGATGAAGAGCCTATCTGCTTCGAGCATTTCATCGCCGACACGAACCTGATGCGCGTCTTCAAAGCGCGTATGGCCTTCATAGACCGTCAGCTTCTCAGTGCTCTTCAGCCACTTTTCTACGCCTTCGCTGGAGCGACGTACCACAGCGTCTTTGCGCTCTTTGACTTTCTTCATATCAACAGTGATCGAGCTGTCGATCATCACGCCATACTCAGAGGCGCGTCGCGCGACATGAGCTGCGCGCGCGCTTGCGACCAGCGTCTTCGTCGGGATGCAGCCGTTGTTGACACAGGTGCCACCGAACCGCTTACGCTCGATGATCGCCACTTTCATTCCTGTGCCTGCCAGCCGGACCGCGAGCGATGGTCCCGCCTGCCCAGTGCCAATGACGATCGCGTCATACGTCGTTATCATCAGATACGCCTCCGATTAAGGTTACTAAATCATCCTTCCAGACCGCTGCCCAGAAATCTTCCACGATCTTGAGCGAATTCAGCTTTTTCATTCTAACTCTCCCTAATCTTCCCAAGCGACATTAACCGGGTCGCGTTACATTGCGACAATATGTGATCGCAAGATTCGGCCCTTGGTTCGCTCTCGAGCAATTTAGTCGAGCCTACTACACAACATTAGGGATTGACCAGATTGTAATGCTAGGCCCAGCGAAGGTAGGGGTGAACGTCCGAGAAAGGGGTGTTCTGACAGCTTTGGCGAAAAAGGCCGGTTGAACTGGGCCTTCCCGGTATAGAGGCGGCCCAGATGGTCGACGTAGCTTAAGACCTCTCGGTTGATCGCGAAGGGCGCGGCCCCCGCGGTCGCCACAAGCGGCCTGATGTCGGCGTCCACAATGGCAGAACTGCCTCGCCTTGAACTGTTCCACGCACCAGTCTGCTATCCGCACGAACCAGGAAGAACGATCGTCAATTTCACTGACGCCGAGGCTCGCGAGAACCATTAGTCCTGGCAATTTCTACTTGAAGCGCCTATCTGCCGAGCTTGGGGATGCCAACAGCAAACCAGGTGCCGCCGATCGTCTCGCGGATGAGGAGCATGGGGCTCGCGCACTCGGTAGCTATCGGTACCAGCACATCGTCGATTTCGAAGTCGCCGTTGGCCGCCAGCGGGACACCGGCAAGGTTCGTGCTGCGTTGGGTGAAGGGCGCCGCGGCTTCACAAATCAGCGTCGCGAACACTTTCTGTCCCGTCGCCCTTCCAGCATTGTCGCCGCCACCAAAAATCAGGCCCTTTCCTTTGACCTTGATATCCCCGTTCGTCTTCACGCTGGCATCAAGGTCCGCTATCACCCAGATTTGGCCGGCAGGGTTGACGAGGCGGACAACGTTCCGGGTCACATTAGGGAAGGTGCCGTCGGGGTTGGCTGTACCCGCCACGTTTGCGACAGGAATATCACCGATGCCTCCCTTGAAGCTCACCAACGTATCATCGGCTATTACCGACGAAGCAAAGAATCCTCCTATGAGAACCATAAGAATAGATGCGAACAAACTCTTTTTCATGACTGCACCTCCATTTTTATTTTTTTACTTCCTTAAGGACCAGGTGCATCATGCGACAGCAACCAATATGCCAAATCAGATCAATATCCGGAACGTTTAAAAAATGTGCGGATGAGGAGCGGCTCATAGTTTGCAGCTTGGTTCGGACGAGTTGTGACGACGATATCACGACGAATTATCGACAGATGTCGAAATCTCGACTTTAGCTGGGACGAGCAATGCCCAGTTTTTTTATCCCCACTTGAAGAGTTGTGTCTTTGATCCCGAGTCGAGCGGTGGCACCTGTGGGTCCGCCGATGATCTAGTTCATGCCTTCAGTGCTGCGACCGCTTTCTGCGCGTTCATGTAGCGGCGATTGACCTCCTCCCAATTGACGTTCTGCATGAAGGCGTCAACGTATTTTGCCGCTGCTGCGCCGTAGTCCATGTGATACGCGTGCTCATACATATCGAGCACAAGCAGCGGCAACCCAGCTGGAGCGTTGTGCATGTGATCCCACGACCAATAGGTGTGCAGCTCACCGGTGTGGAGGTTATGAGCGAAGATCACCCAGCCTGAACCGCCGCCGAGCGCGTTGCCTGTGCGTTTAAATTCAGCTTCCCATTGATCGTAGCTGACGAACGCTTGTTTGATCGCGTTGAGAACATCACCGACCGGTTTGCCGTCGCCGCCCAAATTGGCGAAGTAGTGTTCGTGCAACACAACAGAGCCTGTGCGTACCAGTTCTTCGCGTTTGAGGTCGCCATAAACATAGGCCGGCAGGTCTTTGTCACCGAGCATTGTCGCCAGCCGCTGCTCGACAACATTGAGCGCGTTGACCGCGCCGCTGTAGTTATTCTCCCAATGCGATTTGATCAATTTTTCGGAAATCCCCTTGAGCCTGGTCGGATCGAACGGCAATGGTCTCGGTTGATGTTGTCCCGCGAAAGCTTTAGGGGCGGCAGGCGCTTGCGCTTCGGCATTTATCACAGTTG
>VBKY01000151.1:3316-19625 GCA_005879255.1 Deltaproteobacteria bacterium | reverse complement strand
GTAGGATCGTATCGCGCGGAAACTTGGCGGCGAGTAGAGACTCCAGTTCCATTTCCTGAACTTCTCCTTGAAGTTGCTGCGAGCCCTGCTCGGCGCGGCGCTTGAGATCTTCGATCTGCTTTTGCATTGCGGTGATGGTTTGATCTTTTTCCATCACCTTGAGCTTCAGTTCTTCTTCCGCTTCCTTCTTAGCTTTTTCCCGTTCGGCGCTGAGATCAGCCTGGACTCTTTTCTCAACGGTTAGGTCCAGTTCTCGTTTAGCGTCGTCGAGCTCACGCTGCTTGCGGAGCAGCTCGGCTTGGGCTTTTTGCGCCTCGGCCAATTTTGCATCTCTCTGTTTCAGTATCTCTTGGAGGAGATTGATTTCATTAGCTTTCTGATCAAGATCCCTGCCAAGAGCAAGCTTAGCCTTCTTCGCTTCTTCGGCAACGATTCGAGCGCGTTCGAATTGCAGCTGTTGCTCGATGTGCTGATCGAGGGTCTGTTTGGCTTTCTCCAGTGATTCCGCGCGCTCGTTCAACAGCCTTTCGCGCTTCGAAATGTCGGCGTCTTTGTGTGAGAGACGCTGCTCGTATCGGTGAGCTTGATTTCGTTTTTACATTCCGGGCAAACAACCGTGGGTTCGGCCATGGCACTGTTCCTTCTAGGAATTTTCTATTCGCCAAAGGTAAGTTATTTTAGATTCGATCGATCCAGTAGCGGGGCCGGCGATGCAAATGAGCTACGGCTACAACGACAATCGTGTCGCCGTCGATTCCATAGATCAAGCCGTAAGGGAACCGAGCAATTAGGCAGCGCCGAATTTCCGGTTCGATTTGGTCGTTGTACCAGGCGACTGCATTGTCCAGCTCCTGCTGGGCTAGGGTAAGGAAGCGGACCCTCACGAGCGGCGGTGCTTTGCCATGACGGTTTCGTAGTCTACGGTCAACGCTTTACCAGCCTTGTACGCCGACCAGCGCTTGCGGGCTTCTTCGGCCCAGACGCGATCGATTTCAGGATCGGGTTTGTCCAAGTCCTCGAGGATTACGTCGATCAATTGAAGCTTCTCCGTATCGGGCAACGCCTGAATATCTGCCGCTAGTCTTTCTAATGTTTTGGCCATGAGGCCACCTCCAATCCCCACGTTTCTACCACCTCTTTCATCCTCCCCCGGCAATGGGCGAGAAGAAATTCTCTCTTTGTGATCTTTGTGCTCTCTGTGGTTAATGTGTTTTCGATCTAACCACGAAGGTTACGAAGGGCTCAGGTGAAAAAATTCCACCGCGTTACCGCAGACCATCTTGTGTTTTTCCTCGCGCGGCACACCGGCGAAATTTCTTTCGATGATTTTCAAAGACTCCGGCCAGTCGGATTCTTGATGGGGAAAGTCGGAGCCCCACATCAGACGGGCGACGTTGATCTTGTGACGCAGCTCGACGCCGACGCGGTCGAATTGAAAGCCCCAATAGAAATACTCGCGGATGTATTCGCTGGGCGGGCGTTTCATCGGTTTCAATCCAAGCAAGCGATCGGCCCAGTGATGGTGGCGGTCATAACGGACGTCGGCGCCCTGCAGGAAGAACGGAATCCAGCCAATCTGATTCTCGGCGAAAAAGATACGCAGAGTCGGAAATCGATCGAAGAGCCCTGACAAAACCCACTGCACTGCGGCAATCGAGCCGTTGCCGCGCACCGGACCGAAGCGGCCCACTTGTTCGACCAGATCGTGGGTGAGTTTTTTCATGAGCTCGTCTGATTCTTTGGGATATTTAAAAAGCGGACCCTTGCGGTCGCCTGCGCGTTCGAGATCGACGTGGACACTGATCGGCATATTCAATTCCAGCGCTCTAGCCCAAAAACGATCGTCTTCATCCGACGGATAGGATTTCCCGCTCGGAAATCCCTGGAGCAGCACTGTTTTGAAACCGGCTTTGGCGCAGAAATCCAATTCCGTGATTAGCGTGGCGACGTCGTTTACCAGCGGCAGAATCCCTACACCGATCAATCTTGCAGGATCGACGGCGCAATATTCTTCCGCGAGCCAAGTATTATAGGCGCGCACTACTGCTTCATATGCTTTATCGTCTTCGATGCGTCGCCAAAACTTCGGTCCGCCTTGCTGTGAAGGAAAGAGCACTTCGGCGTCGATGCCGTCTCGATCTTGCTCGCTCAGGCGCTGCGCTGCGCTGCCGGTGCCCGGCGTGCCTTCGTATCTGCCGTTGAAGGGCAAGTACTGATCGCGTCCTTTGCCGCCGTAGAGATCCGCAGCGGCGGCGGGGCGCGAAACTTTATCGCCGATCATCCACATGTCGCTGCCGTCCGGTTGGCGGACGAGGCGCGGTGCTAGCTCGCGATATTTTGCCGGCACGTGAGTGAGCCAATACTTGGAGTCAATCTCCAGATGGGAGTCAGCGGAAATGTAGCGGTAGTGTCGTGGCACGGCGGATTCCTCTCTTTCGGGTGGCGCGATGGCTCCCTTCAAAAGTTCAAGCCATTCAAGGCGCATCGGTGCCGGATTGACTTGAATATTAGCTAAATCGATGGTCGCTGCCAAGCGAAACAGATCGGTTCCGCCACGGCTGGACATTCTCCCATGATCCAAGATAGATGTGGCGCAGTTTTATATGAATCACATGAGTATGATTTCGCTGCGAGTTCTCGTGCTCTCCGTGTCGCTGACCTTGCTCGCAGGCGAGCAGTCGAAAGCGCAAACTTCGCTGCAAAGGGTGCGCATTGCCTACTCGAGTACTGGAGTCAACTACGTAGATCTGTTCCTGGCGAAGGAGAAGGGCTACTTTCGCGAAGAGGGACTGGAGCCGCAGCTCATTCAGATGAGCTCCAACATCGCGATCACTGCTAACATCGCCGGCGAGTTGGACGGTCAAGCAGCCATAGGCAGCGCCATTCGCGCCATCCAGCGGGGCGCGCCTCTGCGAGTCGTGGTGGTGACGCTGCGGCGTCCGCTCTTTTGGCTCGTGGTTCGACCGGAGTACCGCGCCGTTAAAGAGCTAAAGGGCAAGGTGCTTGGCATTTCGACGATCGGCGGCAGCCAACATCTGAGGGCGAAAGGGATGCTGGCGGCGGGTGGTTTGGATGCCGAGAAAGACGTGACTTCGATTCAGATCAATGATCAGACAATGCAATTGCAAGCCTTGGCAAACAACTCAGTGCAAATCACGGCGCTCAGCCCGCCATGGGTGGCGGTGGCGCGCGACAAATTTAAGATGAATATTCTTGACAGTGCTCTCGAACGGTTCGCCGGCATAGACAGCGGGCTCGTCGTAGCTGTCAAAATGTTGCAAGAGAAACCCGATCTCGTGAAGAAAATTCTTCGGGCGCGGGCTAAGGGCAACCGTTACTATTTGGAGAACGAGCGGGAAGGGAGTGAATTCCTGGCACGCCTTTATAAAGTCGACTTCAAGACCGCTTTGGAATCATACCGCGCATCCAAGCCGGCATTTACCAGCACCGGCATCCCCACCGATGATGAGATCAAAGAGCATCTCGCCAATGACGCGCAGATACTCAAATTGCCTGAGCCGGTGCAGCCGTCAAAGATAGTTGATTTCAATCTTCAGCGGGAGGTAGTGCGTGAGTTGGGAATCAAATGACAGCCAAGAAAGCGCCATTCGATAGGCTAAATTCCTGGAAGTTGCTGATTGGTGATACCTAGTCCTCGCAAGTCCGTCATTCCCGCATGCTTTCAGCGGGAATCTAGGTAGAACTCTGACTGGACCCCCGATAAAAACATTCGGGGGGGACGAGATTGGAAAAACTAGCGCGGCAAGGCCGCAACCAAATCTGATTGTCTCGCGCAAAGGCGCAAAGGCCGCCAAGGGGGAGCTTGTCATTTCGACCTACGGGAGAAATCTTTCTCAGATCCCTCACATTCGTTCGGGATGACGGGGCTTGGCCCGTCACTTTGCGTTCTTGGCGTCTTGGCGCGAGAATAATCCGAAGCACTCGATAGACTGCCCTAAAGTTTGCGCAGGCTGCGCAAACTTAATAGTACAGAGTTTATACGAACCCCCCTCCGCGCTCTCTGCGCCTCGCGGTGAACTATCCGTAACCTTGCATCATGACCAAAGCTGTTTGGTCGCGATCTTCGCGCCTTCCGCCATCGCCTTGAACTTTGCCCAAACCACAGTCGGATGAATCTCTGGGTTGAAAGTGGCTTGAGAAGAGAATCCGCAGTCGCTTCCGCCGATCACGTTCTCGCGCCCGACGAGCTTGGCGTACCGGCCGATTCTTTCCGCGATCAGTTCGGGGTGTTCGACGATGTTACTGCAGTGGGTGATCACTCCGGGGATAAGGATCTTTCCCGCCGGAAGCTTGATATCTTCCCACAGGCGCCACTCGTGCTCATGGCGCGCATTCGCCGCTTCGAACGAAATAGCTTCGGAATTCACTTTCAGCAGGAGGCCGACAATGTCTTTTAGCCCAATGTCGAAGATGCGCGGACCTTCGTTGATGCCGTAGCAGGTGTGATAGCGAATTTTCTCCGGCGCAATGCCGCGCAGCGCGTGGTTCAGAGCCTCGATGTAAATCTCAGCGTCTCTCACACGCTCGGCAACGCTTAGAGACGGTTCGGTTCGATAAAGCCGCGTTAGCGATGGATCATCGATTTGTAGAAGAAAGCCGGCATCGACGATTGCCAGGTATTCTATCCGCAGCGCCTCGGCCAGAGCGTATTGAAACTCCTCGTCGCTGCGATAATATTTGTTGCTCCAGAAACCCGGAGCGATGGCCGGCATGAAAACCTCTTCCGGCCGAAGACCGTCGAGCGCCGCTTTCAAGTTTTCGATATCTGTCCGCACCAGTTCCTGTCCTTTGTAGGTGATTGGCCCGGTACAGGTTACCGGCAGATTCGGCCCGACGCCGCACATGTGCTCGGCGAAATATTTCTCGTAGTATTCGGGGAAGGCGCGCGCCTCATCGGTCCTCATGCGCGCGGCAATTCGCTCCTCTGAACTCGCGGCGGGTTCAAAACCGGTGAGACGCTCGACCAGATAAGCATTGAAACTCGGTTTGCTCTGCTCGCCGTCGGTCACGATATCGACATCACATTCAACTTGCTTGCGAACCATGTCGGCGACGGCGCCGCGAATGCGCTTGGCATACGCGGCATGGTCATAGGGTTTACCGCACAATTTCGCATCCATCATTTCGAGGAGATCTTTCGGCCGCGCGAGACTGCCGGCGTGAGTCGTCAGTATCCGATTCGTGCTTCGCTTCATTTGTCCTCCGTTCTGAAAATGAAGTAATGGAATAACGGAATGTTGGAAATATGGCGGCAAGATTTCCCAACACTCCAGTACTCCAATACTCCATCACTCCAACTTTCGAAACTCAGCGATAAAGCCCATCGATGTATCCAGAGCGATCCAGCTCTTCGAGCAAACTGGTGTCAATGAAATCTTTTGGATTGGCGGTTTTAGCCGCGGGAATTCGGTCAATTGCGTCTTTAATGATGGTCTTGAAGCCGTCGATCGACGGATACGGCTTGGGTTTAACGATTTCGCGCAGCGTTAGATAGGCGTCCTCGATCTGCTTTTCGTCTTTCGTTTGCCTATACTTGGCGAGGGCACGCTTTGACACGGTTGGATTTGTTCTCACCAGGTAAATGCCCTCCACGAACGCCTTTAAAAAACGTCTTGCGAGGTCGCGATTTCGCCCGAGCAAACGCTGGGTCGTGACCAGACCGGTTCCCTGATACGGAACATTCAAGTCGCGCAGGTTGAGCAAAATCTTCATGCCCAGCCGGAGCGCTTCAAGGTGGTCCGGCGGCGCGAGCAGAGTCGCATCGATGGAACCGCCGTGTAATGCTATCAGGCGCTCGGGGGTATCGCCGACCTGAAGGAAAGTGATGTCCCGCTCACCCATGCCGTATCTCGGCAGCACGTTCAACATGCGAAGGTGCGACGCCGATCCGAACCGGAAAACGCCGACGCGTTTGCCTTTGAGGTCTTCCACGGAATTGATATTGGGACGGACGACGAGGCGGTCGTTGAGAATGTCCTGTACGCCGGCAAGCATCACGGGATCGGCTCCTTGCAGTCTCGCGGAGAACATCAAAGAACCTGTCATCTGTCCGAACTGAACCTCACCGGCAATCAATGTTTCGATCGCGGCGCGCGTGTAAATCATTTCGGCGCTGATGCCGTTTTTGCTAAAAAGGCCACCCATGTCGGCAACCCACAACACTCCTTGGGTGGGAGAAATCGCCGAGAAGGCCACGCGGATCTTGTCCGCGGCGAGACCGTGCGTCTGAAGGAGGGCAAGCAAGAATACGCCGCCGAGAAAAAGTGCAAGCTTTGGCAAATCAGGGGATCTTACGGATTCCATCAGCGCTCCCACGCTGTCATCGGGTTAAGCCAAAAAGACACGGCGATGGCTGGCTGGAAAATAGGAAAATCGGTATCAGGCGTCAAGCAGATTTCGTGCGCTGCGCGAGGGTTTTAAAAGTATCGGGATCGCACGCTTTGGCGCAACACCTCGGTTGACAGCCCAGTTGCAAATTCAATACTCTCCTGTCCGGCCCAGAGTTCGGCTGCGGAGAGTCAACAAATGAACAAAGGACATTCGAAGAATCACGTTTTGAGGCGAATGCCGGCGATGTTAAGAGCAAACTGGGCGGCGGTTTGCATTGTTCTGACATATTGCATGCCGAGTATCATTGGCGCACAGGCACCGGCGCAAAAACTTAGCATCAGCATGTCGAGCACCGGCATGCCGTCCATCGAGCTTTATATCGCGCGCGAGAAGAATTTTTTTCGCGAGGAGGGCTTTGAGCCGCAGCTCATTCGCATGAGCGCCAATGCGGCTATTGCCGCCGGCGTCGCCGGCGAGCTAGACGCGCTGGGCTCGGTGGGTAGCGCGGTGCGGGCGATCATGCGCGGCGTGCCTCTGCGGATTCTCTCCGTCGACTTGCGCCGGCCAATCTTCTGGTTAGTGTCGCGCGGCGAATTCCGGACGGCGAAGGAGCTCAAGGGTAAGTATCTCGGCATCGCCACGATTAACGGCAGCCAGCATTCGGCAGCGCGAAAGATGCTGGCCATTCACGGCGTCGATTCGGACAAAGAGCTGACATTCGTGCAGGTGGGGGACGAAAGCGCGCAGCTGCAAGCGCTGGTGAGCAACTCGATCCAAGTCGCCGCTCTGACGCCGCCCTATGTTTTCCTGGCGCGGGACAAGTTCAAAATGAACATTCTTGAAAGCTCGATCGATAAATTCCCGAGTATCCAGCAGGGCATCGGTGTCCAGGTGAAGACCTTTCAGGATCAACCGGATTGGCTGAGGAGATTGTTGCGCGTAAAGGCGAAGGCCGCGCGCTTTTTCCATGACAACGAGAAGGAGACCGCGGAGCTTTTAGCTCGGGTGTGGAAAAGCGATCTAGCGGCGGCGACGGAATGGTACCGGCGCTGCAAGCCCGCGTTCACGCCAAACGGCATTCCGACCGATGAAGAGATCAAAGAATTTCTCGCCGACGAAGCACAGGCGCTGAAGTTTACTGAGACCGTACCGCCGTCGAGGGTTTTTGATTTTACCTTGCAGCGAGCCGTCAATCGCGAATTGGGAATCAAACAATAGCAGGCCGAAATAAATCGACGTAGGGGCAGACCTGCGTGCCTGCCCTTTCGGATGGGCGACCACGTGGGGTCGCCCCTACAATAAGACACGTGAATCATGGCCACGCGGTTCCGATCGGATAATATTGGCAGCCTGTTGCGGCCGCGGGAGCTGATCGAGGCGTGTGCGGCGCGCCGAGAAGGGCGGATCGATGCCGAGCAATTGCGCGAGATCGAAGACCGCGCGATTCTTACAGCGCTCGATTCTAACCGATATATTTGAAGCTTGGCCGCTAATTCACCTGGCAAAATTGATCCTGAGCGCAATAGCGCATTGAGACCAATCGCTACTTTGCAGTGAATGGGTTTCGTGTTACCGCCGTAAAAGTCGGCACACCACGCGAAGCCGCCATTGCAGAGTATCAATTTCGCGCTTGTGCTCTCGGAAAAAGGAGTTCAGCGAGGAGTGGAGGCGTTGCGCTTGGATAGGACGCGCTCAACGGTGGCAATCAAATCTGTAGGGCTCACTGGCTTTAGAAGAAAGGCTTCCCTGCCTCCCAAAACGGTCTTAACCCGACATTAGAATCACGCCCATGTCGGGCCATTGACGACGGATAAGATTGATAAGATCGAGTCCGTTCATATTCGGCATCACGAGATCTGTGATAATGGCCTCGAAGCGGGATTCGGCAAGCAGAGCGAGGGCTTCCGTTCCATTAGAGGCGGTTGCCACGTCGTAGTCGCTGTTCGCAGAGCCAAAGTCATTGTGCGCAGGCTTGGGCCGTCGTCTTCAACCAAGAGAATCATCCGTAACATTATAGGTCCATTAGGATACACCGGGCAAGTTTTGGTAGTGGGGTGACTATTACCCCACTACCAGTTTTTGGCTCGCCGGCGGGAGGCACTGGCGAACTCCGGCGACGTTGGCTGCGAGCGCACCAAGCCGAAGGATAAGTTCTGGTACGAGTGTAAAAGAGAGGAAGTGAAGTGACGGACACAAGTTTCACCTTCAGAAAGCGTTATTAATTACAGGAGGTGAACGTATGAATATTTGCGTCGCATCGTCTTAGAGAAACCAACGCCAATCCGAGGTCGTTACCGCTTTGAGAAGAGCCAGGCATGAAGTCTACGACTTCCGCAATCCTGCTCCAGGCAACAAGGGGCTTCAATTGGCGCGCACTCGATCCTGAATGGAGAAACTGGAGCATGGAGCAATAACAAAGTCATATTGGGCAATTCGCCGAGAGCAACGTTGACGGATTCGCTGCTTTGCAACGCTGCCTAACTAGTGAGTATACAGGTGTGCGATTGACGGCTCTCCCCGCGGGAAGAGACTGGGCAAAGTATCACGTGAGCTTCGTCGTCAACGGATTGTAAGAGTAGAGCCACGCATTCCGATCCGCTCCTTCGTCGCGGGCCGCAAACGCTTGGCGAAGTTTCTCCTGATCGCGCATGTGGAACAGCGTGCGGTTTGCATTCGACCCTGTGACGATGCGCGAGGTGCGATCGATTCGGTTGCGTTCGTACAGTTGCAGAGCATCGGCCACGGAATCGGTCGACTGCAGAGCGCGCGTTAACACTGCGGCGTCCTCGATCGCCATCGCCGCGCCCTGGGCGAGGTAAGGCAACGTCGCATGAACTGCATCGCCGAGCAATGTCGCGCGCCGGGTACTCCATGTTGCGATCGGCGGCCGGTAGTAGAGCGACCAGCGAAAGCAGGAGTCCTTATCGACGCTATCGATGACCGCCTGAATGTCTTCGTGCCAACCCTCGAAATCCGCTTTCAGCCGTTCCCACGGAAATTTGGCGGTCCACGACTCCTCGGAGATCTCTTCGGTCTCGACCAAGCCCACGAAATTCAGCAAGGCTCCGCCGCGGAGATAGTAGCAAACGACATGTCGTCCGGGGCCCATCCACACCGACATGACTTGGCCCATGAAGTCGGGCAGCTGATCGGTGGGGAGCGTCAAGCGCCAGGCCGCATCGCCGGTGTAGGCTGCGTGGTCTGCACCTGCGATCTGGGCGCGCACCGCGGACTTAACGCCGTCCGCGCCGATCAAGAGGTCTCCTCCGGCCCTGGAACCATCTGCAAAGTGCAGCTCGACACCGGTGGCAGTTTCTTCGAAGCCCACGACTCGGCGGTTCGGCCGCACGACCTCCTTATTGAAGTCTCGTGCCTTTACAGCGAGCAAATCGTGAAGGTCAGCCCGGTGAAGTTGATTATACGGCGCTCCGTTGAGTCGTTCATGTTCTTCGGCCAGCGGAAATTGGCCAATGACCTCGCCCGTATCATGGAGTCGAAAGACATAGGCGGCGGGCCGAACCGACAGTTTAGCAATTGCCTTACCGAGACCGAGGCCGTTAAGAACATGCATCGCATTGGCGCTCAGCTGTATGCCAGCACCGATCTCGCTCAGCTCCGGCGCCTGCTCATAGATCTCGACGTCATAGCCCGCGTTCATGAGACAGGAAGCAGCCGTTAGACCGCCGATGCCGGCGCCAGCAATCAAAATCTTCTTGATCATGAAAACGAACAAGTCATCGCAAGACGCCGGCTTCTGCAAATCAGGCCTGGCTCCGCGTCATCCGCGCGTATGATCCCGAGTCCTCCGTACCTTAGTCGATTATATTCTTCCTAGCGCCGGTCGGACGGTTCGCTGACCTTCGCGCCGCCCGCGCTTAACATTTTTCTTTTCCGGGTTCGGTTTCGATTTCTCCGAGCTCGTCTTGCCAAACCAATGGGCGAGAAAGTCGACGAAGGTGCGCACGCGCTCGGGAACCCGAGCCGTGGGCGGATAGACGACATAGATTGGTCTTTGCGGGGGCGAATAATTTGGCAAAAGCTTGCGCAGTGCGCCAGTCTTTAAATCATCCTCGATGCAGTAAAGTGGAAGATAACCGATGCCGAGTCCCGCCATCGCAGCCTTGCGCAACACCAGCGCGCTATTCGATGAAAACGTGCCGCTGATTTTTACCGAAATTAAATTGTCGGAGTCGTGAAGGCGCCAAGCGCGGTCATTGGGATCGAGATTTACATGCGCCAGGCACGGATGCTTGCCGAGATCGGCGGGCGTCTTCGGTTCGCCGTGTTGCTCCAAGTATTTCGGCGAGGCGCAGACCACCCATTGAAGCGTTGCGATCTTGCGCGCGATCAGACTTGAGTCAGGGAGATCACCCAAGCGCACAGCGACATCTAGACCGTTGTCGACGAAATCATAGGCGCGAAAAGAATAGTCCTCAAGAATCAAGCTCACCTGGATATTGGGATACTGGGCGGAAAAACTTACCACGGCATCGGACAGGTACAATGTGCCGAATGATTTCGGCGCAGTCACTTTTAATGAGCCACGGGGCTCTTTTTGGATTTGGGCAATGGAGGACTCCTGCTCATTCATTTCCGCAAGCATGCGCTGGCAGAATTCGAGATAACTCGCACCGGCCTCCGTCAAGGTCAGACATCGGGTGGTCCGATTGAGCAAACGCACCCCCAAGCGTCTCTCCAGGTCGGTAACATGGAGTGACACCAATGCGCGCGACATTCCGAGTTGCTTCGCCGCGGCTGAGAAGCTGCCGGCGGTGGCAACCCTAACGAAGCTATCCATGGTTTTGAATCGATCCATGACTGACCAATTGTTTAATGATCTTCAACAAAGTTTTTATCATTTGTCAGCTTGTGACGGCAACTCCCTTTCACTATAGCAATGAGAAGGAGCCGGAGGGCGAAGGATGAGGGCGCAGAGAAGGGGATCAGTGGGCTTTTCACCCGCTAATGATCGAGGGAAAATTTATGGAACAATCACCGATAAAGCAATTGGCGAAGATTCGAACGGATGTCGTCGGCAGCCTGCTACGTCCCGCCCATCTCAAACAGGCCTACTTGCAACGCGATCAGGGAAAAATTGGCGAAGACGAGTTGCGCCGAATCGAGGACGAAGCGATTCGCAAGGCAGTAGAGCTTCAGGAAGCGGTCGGTCTCGACGTCGTCACCGACGGTGAGTTTCGCCGCCTGAATTTTCAGGACAGCTTCGCCGCCTCGGTGAGCGGCTTCGACGCGCGGCCGACGGATCTATCGTTCATGGAAAGCCTCTCGCGCGAGGGCAAGCCGCTGCAGCGGTGGGACCCGTATCGTGTAGCCCATGGCGCGGCGATCTTGCAGCGCCGTCCGGTGTCGCAAAAACTGCGTCTGGTGCGCAATCTGCCCTTAGAAGAATATGCCTTCGTCGGCAGCGTGACCCGGCGGCCTGCCAAAGTGACGCTGGTCGGACCGGATCGGATCACCGAGCGCTTCGATTACCAGAATTCGAAGTCGGTTTACTGGAGTACGGACGATTTCGTTGCCGACGTGGCGCGCATCGAACGGGAGATGATTCGAGGCTTGGTCGAAGCCGGCTGCCGATACGTACAAATCGATGCGCCGAGCTATACCGCCTACGTCGATGCACCTTCGCTGAATGAAATGAAGGAACGCGGCGAAGACCCGATGAAAAATCTCGCGCGCTCGATCAAGGCAGACAACGAGATTTTACGTCTGTTTGACGACGTGACCTTTGGCATCCATCTGTGCCGGGGTAACCAACGCAGCATGTGGCATAGAGAGGGAAGTTACGATGCGATCGCGGAGATGCTCTTCAGTGGACTTCGCCACGATCGTTTTCTACTCGAATACGACAGCCCGCGCGCCGGCAGCTTCGAGCCGCTCCGATTTGTCCCCAAGGAAAAGGTTGCCGTGCTCGGATTGGTCAGCACTAAAGTTCCGCAAATCGAAAAGGTCGATGATCTGAAGCGGCGCATCGACGAAGCGAGCAAATATATTGCTTTAGAGCAGTTGGCGATCAGCCCGCAATGTGGATTTGCCTCGGATGTGGTTGGCAATCTGATCAGCGAGGATGATCAAAAGCGAAAATTAGAAGTTGTCGTCGAGACGGCGCGGCAAGTGTGGGGATCCACCTGATGCCGGGGTGGTCAATGAGCGTTATAAAAATCACGGCGTCCTGACGGGAACGCAGATTGTGCGCCATGAAATTGCCGGGCAGTGAAATCGTCAAAAATAGCCTGGGCGATTACCGTAGCCGATAAAATTTGCAAAGATTATTTTGACCGCTTTATTAAGTGATCTCCGATGAGGGGACAACTGACGTTTAATCCTACGGTGGGGTGTGGCCGATGAGTACTCTACGTGAACGGCTGGAGTCAGGACAATTTGTCATCACGACAGAAATAGAGCCGCCCAAAGGCACCGACCTGAGCCAGTTTCTTTCCACCGCCGCACTGCTCAAAGGAAAAGTCGACGCCATCAATGTGACGGATAATCAACGCGCGATCATGCGGCTGAGCTCGGTGGGCGGGGCGACTCTGCTCGTGCGCGAGGGACTCGAGCCGATCCTACAATTGACCTGCCGCGATCGTAATCGCATGGCGCTACAGTCGGATCTTCTTACCGCGTCGGTGCTGGGTGTGAGAAATGTTTTGGCCATGACCGGGGATCCGGTCGACGCCGGCGATCACCCGATGGCGAAAGCGGTTTTTGATATCAGCTCAGCCGCGTTATTGGAACTCATAGGGCAGCTCAACTTGGGCCATGACGGCGCTGGCCATCCGCTGGAAGGGAAGACTGACTTCTTTTGTGGCGCCACCGTCAATCCGTGCGTGGAACCGCTCGAGCCCGAGTTGAAACGCTTTGAGGAGAAAATCGCGGCCAGCGCCCGATTCTTCCAAACTCAGGCGATTTACGATCTCGAAGCGTTCGCGCGTTTCATCGCCATCGCGCGGAAGTTGCCGGTTTATATCATCGCCGGACTCATTCCTTTACGCTCCGTGAGAATGGCTCATTTTCTCAACGAAAAAGTTCCCGGCATTCATGTTCCGACCACGATGATCGAGCGCCTCGATAGAGCTGCCGATCCAATCGAATGCGGCTTGGCGATCGCCGCCGAGCTCGTCGAAGCACTGCGGCAACTCTGCCAGGGCATCCATCTCATGATCGTCGGCAAAGAAAAGGACTTCGCGATCCTGGAGCGTTTGCCTGTTAAAAATGAAGCGAAAGCAGTTTAGCTCTGAAGTAAGAATTGACAATTTACTCTCGTGGCTTGACGATCACTCGGCGAGCCGCAGCGATGGCTTGTTATCCCTTGGCGATGGCAAATTGATGCGCCGAAGGCGAGACCTCAGGCGATATGAACACGCGGTTTCAAGATACGGCTACTGCGTATCGAATGCATCGCGCCGTGACGAACGCTCGAAACAAAGTCAAATGCCAAAACCCAATGTTCCAAACAAATTCGTTTCGGACGTGAGTTTTGGATTTTAATATTTCGAATTTCGAAATTGTTTCGGATTTCGATATTCGAATGTCGAATTTAGACAAAATTGAGCCGAGTAAGTCCCCATTTCCCTGAGTTTCGGGCCGTCTGAAAATTTGCGCGGGCTACGAGAGCTTCAAGGATAGTAGTATAGAGCGCGCAGAAGTTTATATTTTCAAACTGTCCCTCCGCGCCCTCTGCGCCTCCGTGGTGAGTCCTTTTTTGTCCCCTTTGAGCGACGCCGAAATCGCGCTTGCATATTGCGTTATCCAGTGTTTGGCGCTATCTGCGTGGCTGGAGTCGGGAGTAAAGCGACGCGCAAGGGGGCAAGCCATGGTGACGCAATTTCGCGCGGATAATATCGGTAGTCTCCTGCGGCCGCCGGAGTTGTTGGAGGCGCGCGCGGCGCTGCGCGAAGGGCGCATGAATGAGCAACAAGTACGTGAGATCGAAGATCGCTCGATCCTCACGGCGCTCGAGATGCAGAAGGCCGCCGGCGTGCAAATTTTCACCGACGGCGAATATCGACGCGATATTTTTACCGCCGATATCACCAAAGCGATAGACGGTCTCGTGCCGGGAAAACCGGTGGTGAAATTCGAATGGCGCGGCAAGGGCAAAGCGCTGGCGGAAGAATCGAAGGAAGGCAATCTTCAGTACATCGTCGGCGGTAAACTGCGCAGGAAAGGGCGCTTTACACCCAACGAGGCGCCGTTCTTGAAGCAGCATGCGCCGGGGCCCTTCAAAGTCTGCACACCGGCGGCGATGCAGCATGCGATCATGCGCTACCGGCCCGGCGTAACGGACAAGTTTTATCCGACAGTTCACGACATGCTACAGGACGTGGCGGCAATCATGCGCGGGGAAGTGCAAGCGCTGATCGATGAAGGCGCGTCATACGTTCAAATGGACGCGCCGTCGTATTCCAACTTCTTCGATCCAAGGCGGCGCGAAGTGTTGCAACAGAGCGGCATCAAACTGGCCGAAGCCCTGGACGCGGCTATCGCGGCGGATAACGCCATGATCCACAATATTAAGCGGCGCGAAGACACGGTCATCGGCATCCACTTTTGCCGCGGCAACAAACGGAGCGCTTGGGGCGCAGAGGGTAGTTATGAACCGATCGCTGAGAAAGCTTTTGGTTCGCTCAAGATGGATCGCTATTTGTTGGAATTTGACAGCGATCGCGCCGGCGGATTTGAGCCGCTCAGATTTGTTCCCAAAGGCAAAACTGTCGTTTTGGGTCTCGTGACAACTAAGGAGCCGGCGCTCGAATCCGAAGACGAGCTGCTCCAGCGCATCGAGCAGGCTTCCAAGTATGTGACCGTGGAGAATCTTGCCGTCAGCACACAGTGCGGTTTTGCGTCGGCGGCATCGGGCAATCTCATTTCCTGGGACGATATGCAGCGCAAGCTGGAGCTCGTTACCAAGACCGCGCGCAGGGTTTGGGGATAATTTATTTCGTTCAAGGGTTCAAGAGTTCAAAAGTTCAAGGGGCTCAAGTCGTTCAAGTAGTTCAATTCCCCACCTCCCTTCGACGCTGCTCAGGGCATGCTTTCCCGCGTGCGGGGGAGGATGCCGGAGGGGATATTGGTGATGAAAGCCTGTTCTCTTTTGGATGCGGGCTTCGCGCCGCGAGCTCATGCGAGCTTTTCGAATCGCTGGACAATTTGCCACATTCCGGTTTAGATAATCGAGTCGAAGTCGCCGCATAAGATCTATCACTTGGGAGGAATTAGATGATGCAGGTTGTGGGAATAGCGACGCCGAGAGTTGAGGGTGAACTGAAAGTTACCGGCAAGGCCCAATACAGCGCGGATGTGAAGCTGCCGGGCACTTTGTGGGGCAAGTGCTTGCGGAGTCCGATTACGTACGGCCGCATCAAGAGCATCGACACCAGCAAAGCGTGGCAGGTGCCGGGAGTGAAGGCGGTGATCACCGGGCAGGATGTGACCGGACTGCGCATTGGCCGGTGTATTTACGATACTCCGGTGCTGGCGGACGGCGTGGTTCGATTCATCGGCGAGAAAGTTGCCGCGGTGGCGGCCGAGACCACGTTGGCGGCGGATCAGGCATTGGAACTCATCGAAGTGGAGTATGAAGAGCTGGAGCCACTGCTCGATCCCGTCGAAGCGACAAAGCCCGATGCGCCGGCGCTTCATCCCGACTTGCTTACTTATAAAGGTTTGCCCGTGCCGGTGGAAAAACTGAGTAATGTCTTTGCCTATCTGAGGTGGGGCAAGGGCAATATCGAAGAGGGCTTCAAGCAGGCGGATGTGATCGTCGAAAATACTTACACCACACAAGTGACACACCAGTCTTACATCGAACCGCATGCCTGCGTGGTGAAAGCCGATCCGTCGGGCGGCGCGGAGATATGGTCGTGTAGCAAGACGCCGTTCGCGGTGCGCGGCCAGCTATCGAATTGCATCGGTGTGGCGAAAGAAAAACTGATTTTTCATC
>VBKY01000151.1:0-3221 GCA_005879255.1 Deltaproteobacteria bacterium | reverse complement strand
TTGACCGCGGGCAACCCGCGGCACCCATCGATCATCAAAATCAAGACCGGCGTGAAGAAGGACGGCACGATCGTGGCGCACCATATCGACTTTCTGTTCGATAGCGGCGCCTATGCCTCGATGAAGCCGGCTGGCTATTTAATTGGTGCATCGACCTGCGCGGGGCCGTACAAAATCGCCAACTGTCTGATTGAAGAAAGAATGGTGTACACCAATAAGATCCCGTGCGGTCACATGCGCGCGCCGGGTGATCGCTGAGTTCAAGCGCAAAAACATGTTGCACGACGGCGACGAAACGCCGATCGGCGGGCATATCTCGCACATCCGCGGCAAGGAAGCGCTCGACAAGGCGATCCAACTCGCCGGCTACAACAAGTCCAAACCCAAGAACGTCGGGCGCGGACTTTCATTCTCCGAGTGGAGCCCAAGCGGCGGTGAAGGTAACGTGTTCGTCACCATTGAGGAAGACGGCCACGTAAAAGTTATTACGCCGGTAGTCGACCAGGGCGCGGGCGTTTTAACCGTCATCGTCGAAGTCGTCGGCCAAGAGCTCCAGGTTCCGGCGGCTGACATCGAATTGAAACAAGTCGACAGCACGATCGTGCCGAGCGATGGCGGCGTCGGCGGCAGCCGAGCGACACGAGTTTACGGCAACGCTTCCTATGAAGCGGGCGTGAAGGCGCGCGAAGAATTATTCGCTTTCGCCGCGCAATCACTCGAGGTCGATCCCAAGGAGCTGGAGCTCGACAAGGGCATGGTTCTGCACAGGGCGTCGAAGCGGAAGATGAACTTCGCCGAAGTGGTGAAATTCAAAGGCGCGCCGATTTACGTGCGCGGCTATTACAAGAGCACCGAAAAATCCCATGACGCGTCCGTATCAGCGCAAATCGCTGAAGTTCACGTCGATCCGGAAACCGGGCAAGTTACGCTGCGCAACATGGTCTCGGCGCACACGACGGGCAAGGTCATCAATCCCTTGATGCATCAGGGACAGATCGACGGCGGCGTCGTATTCGGACTCGGTTTCGCGTTGACCGAAGAGGTGATGTTCGACAACGGCAAGGTCACGACGTCGAACTTCGGCGAGTTCAAGATTCCCAATATCATGGACATCCCGCCGCTAAAAACCGATGTCATGGAAAACGTGCCGGCGGGACCTGGACCGTACAATAGTTTGGCCATCGGCGAGGTGGCGAACACACCGACGGCGGCGGCGGTGGCGAACGCGGTGGCGGACGCCTGCGGCGTGCGCATCACCGACTTGCCGGTGACCTCCGAGAAGGTGTATAGGGCGCTGAAGGCGCGACATGCGTAATGCAAATAGTTTGATTCTCGCGATGTCAAGGACAGGCCTCTGTGCCTGTCCAGCATCCGGGCGACCACAGGGGGTCGCCCCTACGGGTTGCGGATCGCGAATTAATAATCAGAGGAGGCTTTATGGAATCGTTGCGCTACTACATAGCCCATAACGGCGGACTGAAAGTCATGCAGCCAGAAGGTTCGTCGATGACCACCGTCGGCGAGTTCTTCCAAGGCAAAACGCTCGAGCACTTGATCGGCTGTGGTCAGAAGCCGGAGGTGGTCTTCGCCGCCGTCGCGTTCGACGGCGGGTACCGTACCGAAGACGCCGGAAAAACCTGGAGCAAAATCATGGACGGCGACGTTCGCACTTTCACTGTTGATCCACACGATGAACGGGTTGTCTACATGGGCATCGGTCCGATCCGCCTGTTTCGCAGCGAGGATACCGGCAAGACTTGGGAACCTCTGGACGGTATGCTCAATCTTTCCGATGACGTAAAAAAGAAATGGGATGTGCCGCCTCGGCTGCGCGGCGTCGAGTTCCCCCACGTGCGTCACATCTTTGTCCATCCCGACGATCAGAATCTCATCTGGGTGTTGTTGGAGCATGGCGGCAACTTGCTCAGCAGAGATCGCGGCAAGACTTGGGAAGACCGCAGCACGGGGATTGCGTACGTCGACATGCACTACATCGAAAATTATCCCGGCAGCAAAGAACGCTATTACGTTTCGTCAGCGCGTGGTTTTTTCCGCAGTGACGACGCCGGCAAGCAGTGGCGGCGTGTAGAGAACGGCATGCCTTGGGCGTACACGGAGCTGCACAGTTATTCTCACGAGTGGCACTTTCTGCCGGGCGACACGCCACGCATGGTTCTATGTGGCGGCAAGGGCTCCCCGGGAGTCTGGAGCAGAGAAAGAATTCATCCGCACGGGTGTATCTTGCTGAGCGACGATGGCGGTGAAAATTGGCGCATCTCGACTCAAGGATTGGAAAGAGCCAATCCGTGGATGCCGTGGGTGCTGGTGCACCATCCGAGCGATCCGAAAGCGCTCTTCTGCGGCATGGGCGACGGCTCGCGCGGCTACGGCTTCGACGCGCGTATCCAAGGGAAAGGCGCGTTGTATGCATCTCGCGACCGCGGCGATTCGTGGCAGCCGGTTATGACTGACACACCCTCGATTCTCACCGCATGGGTAGCGGCTAATTAAGCAGGATTTAGCCGCAAAGAACGCAAAGAGATTAGGTAGGGGCGCGATTCATCGCGCCCTCAAACGAAAGAAACACAAGACGAAAATTTATATAGACGATCAACGCAGAAATGTAGGGGCGACCGGCCGGTCGCCCTTTTCTTTATGAGGTCTCTTGTCTACAAGGAGCATAGAGGATGAAACGCGTGTCATATCTTGTGCTGATATTCTTTCTTGGAATCTTCGCCACAGTTGAGCGGACGATGGCGCAGCCGATGGAACTGAAAAAGATTAACCTGAACGTGTTTCGCATCGATGCCGCGACGGTGGCGGCACGGGTGAACGGCGACTTTGCCGCTGAAGGACTGGACGTTGACGTTACGCCGACACCGAACTCGACGGAGCAAATGCGCGGCGTGAGCCAAGGCAAGTTCGAGATCGTTTCGACAGCATTTGATAACGTCTTGGCGTGGTCAGGGCGCGAAGGCGCCGAGATTATTGCGGTGGCGCAGATTTCCGACAAGACGGTGCTGCCGGTTTTCGTCCGGCCGGAGATCAAGACCTGGAGCGACCTCAAAGGGAAGAAACTCGCGGCCGACGCGGTCGATACCGCGTTTGCCTTAGTGCTTCGGCGAGTCCTGTTGGCTAACGGTCTAGATATGACGAAGGGCGATTATGAATTGGTTGCATTGGGCGCGACAGGCGCGCGGTTGGAATCGATGCTCAAAGGT
>VBKY01000184.1:43572-69995 GCA_005879255.1 Deltaproteobacteria bacterium | reverse complement strand
ATTTAGATGAAATCAAAGCGATGATTCGCGAGCGCACCGGCAAGCGCAATACTTTTCGCCTCGCCAAGCGGGAAGACGTCGAGTCGGTATTGGCGAGTCTGACGAGCAAGGATCCCGAGCTGTGGGCCAAAGAATGGTCGCGTGTCGCAATCCCTTACGAAGAAGAAGCCGCGAAGCTCGAGCAGGCCGGCAAATTCAAAGAGGCCCGTCAAGCCTATATCCAGGCCTACGCTTACTATGCCACCGGCCGTTATCCCACGCCGCATACGCCGGGAAAAGTGGAATGTTTCCGTAAGAGTCTCGAAATCTATGAGAAGGCCGGTAAATATTTCGAACCGCCGCTGGAACGTGTCGAAGTTTTATTCGGCGACAAGAAAATCCCGATTTACGTGCGTGTCCCTAGGGACGGGCAAAAACATTCCATCGTCATCAACTTCGGTGGCATCGATTCTTTCAAAGCGGAAAGTTACGAATACGACGAAGGGCTCAACAGGGCCGGCATGGCGAGCTGCTCAGTCGACATGCCCGGCGTCGGCGAATCTCCGGTCAAAGCATCGCCGACCGCGGAGTCAGTGTTCAGCGCCGTTATCGATTACTTGGAAAAGCGTCTCGATGTGGACCCGAAACGAATCGCCATCATGGGCCGGAGCTTCGGCGGCTACTGGGCCGCCAAGATGGCTTACGTTGAAGCGCAGCGTTTGCGTGCGTCCGTCGTTTGGGGCGGCGGCGTGCACTATTTCTTCCAGGAAGATTGGCTGCGCGAGTCGACCAACGCGGAAAGTTATCTGATGGATCACGACATCGCCCGTTGCCGGCTCTTTGGGGTCAACAATCTTGATGAGCTGATGAAACCGTGGTCGGCGCTCTCGCTCAAAGATCAAGGTTGGTTGGATAAACCTTCCTGCCCGATGCTGATCGTTAATGGCAAAAACGATCTGCAAACGCCAATCGATGATCTGTATATACTTCTGGAGTATGGCACGCCCAAATCCGCCCGTGTCTTCCCCGGCGGCCACATGGGCCAGACGCCACAGACCTTTCCAACGATTGTGAACTGGCTGAAGAGTGAGCTGAATTAAATTCGATCCGCAAATTCTCTCAGTTACGCGATGCGTTGCTTGTTCAAGCTGATTTTATTTCTGATCCTCGCGCTGCCGCTGGCTATTGCCGGAGTGGTTTATCTGGCTGTCGATTCCGCGCCGAACATCAATCGCGCCGCGGAAATTACACCTTCAAATATCGAGCGAGCCAAACGCATCCTCGATCAGAATGACCTGCGCAAATTAAAGCCCGGGGCGCGCCGCACGATTTCCGTGAGCCAAAACGACCTCGACCTTGCCGCCAATTATTTGGCGCGTCAGTACGCCGCGGGAGGCGCTCGGGTGCAATTGAAACGTGGCACCACCGACATCGGCGCCAGTCTAAGACTCCCAATGATTCCCTTGCCGACCTATTTAAACTGCGAGGCAACGTTGGTGGAAGATGGCGCGCTGCCGCGATTCGGTTCTCTGCGGATCGGCAGGATACCGATACCGGCTTGGGCGGCGTATTGGCTGCTCCCACGTCTTTTTACTCTGGCATTCCCCGACGCGGATGTCCGTTCCTTTAGCAAGGCCATCAAGAAGGTCTCCGTAAATGAGGCCCGAATAGCACTGACTTATGAGTGGCAGGCCGACTTGCCGGATAAACTGCGGACCGTTCTGCTACCTCCCGAAGAGCGCGAGCGCTTGCGTATTTATCAAGAGCGCTTAGCCGCCGTGAGCCGCTCGCTGAAAGCTAAAAACGTATCGCTGACGGAATTGCTCGTGCCGCTATTTAGCTTCGCCGCGGAGCGCTCAAGCGATGATAACGCCATCGCGGAAAATCGAGCCGCGATACTTCTGCTCACGCTTTACGTGAACGGGCAAAGCTTGGAGACAATTCTCCCGGAAGCCAAAAACTGGCCGCACCCGATTATGCATGGCGTGCTGCTCAACCAGCGCGATGATTTTCCCAAGCATTTCATCATCTCTGCCGCTCTGGCTGCTAAAGCCGGCGGGCCGCTCGCCGACGCCGTGGGCCTCTATAAGGAGATAGAAGACTCCCGTGGCGGCAGCGGTTTTTCGTTCAATGACATAGCCTCCGATCGCGCGGGCACGCGCTTTGGCGAATACGCCGCAAACTCCGTTTCAGCACGAAAGCTGCAGCAACAGTTGCGTGCGGGAGTAAGCGAGAAAGATCTCATGCCAGCGACGGAAGATTTGCCGGAGTTTATGCCGGAGCGAGAATTCATACGCCGCTATGGCGGCGTCGACGCGCCGGAATACAACAAAATGATGGTTGACATCGAGCGCCGCATCGCGGCACTGCCCCTTTATCGCTAAACGGGTTCTGTTTAGCGGCACGGGACCTCGAAATTTGCTCGAGCTATCTCGAACAACTTGAATTGCGCCCTAGCGAGCTGCGGGGTATCGACAGACCATTCGATAATTTTCCCCAAAATGTCACCTCCGAATGTTTTTATCAGGGGTCCAGTCAGAGTTTCGCCTGGATTCCCGCTAAAAGCATGCGGGAATGACGGATTCTGTGCGGACTGGGAATCGCAGCAAGCTGCGGAGAATGAGAGCAGAAGGGATTTGGAACGACTTGAACCGCTTGAATGAGTTGAACGATCTTGTCCGCTATTTCTGAAACTGTTCCCTCGGAAAATTCGCGGTCGCCATCACGCCGCCGTCGACGACCAGCGGATGGCCATAAATAAATTCAGAATCGTCGCTGACTAAAAACAAGGCGGCCTTCGCCTGATCGTCCGCCGTTCCCAAACGTCCGGCGAGATTTTGAAACGTCCGGCTGCCGGCAACGTCATCGTCGTAACCCACCGGCGAGCCGGACCGGTTAGGTACGACGCAGTTGACGCGAATCTTGTAAGGAGCAAGCTGGACCGCCATGGCGCGCGTCATGTTGATCACTCCTGCTTTGGCCGCCGCGTAGGCGATGCCGTCATGACGCCCGATCATTCCGGACGTCGAACCGAAATTGACGATTTTTCCACCCCGTCCCTGTTGCACCATTTGCTCGGCGACATACTTGGTTACCAGGTACGGACCCTTCAGACTGACCGCGATGACCTTGTCGAATTCCTCTTCGGTGCTGTCAAAAAGATTAGCGTGATCCGTTAACGCGGCGTTATTGACGAGAATGTCGATCCCGCCGAAGTTGGCGGCGACTTTTTTAACCATCTCTTTCACGTCGGCGGATTTTGCGACGTCGCACAGAACCAACATCGCTTCCTGCCCCGATTTGTTGATCTCGTCAACTACGCTTTGGCCGCGCTCTTCGTGCATTTCCGCCACGGCGATTTTAGCGCCCTCGGTTGCGAACAGTTTCGCCATCGCCTTGCCGATGTTTCTGCCCGCGCCGGTGATGAGCGCTACTTGTCCTTTAAGCTTCACGGTTTTGTTCCTTTCCGAGCGCCTTGTGAGCCTAGTCCATGCGCCAATATCAAATTTTGAGATCTTCCGGCGGAGTCGCCGTATAGACATCGAAAGTGTTCAGCGTGCAGGCCAACATCGCATAGTAGCCGATGGTTGCGGCAAGCTCGACCATGCCCTTTTCGCCGAAGCGGCCATAGATCGCCTGGAACGTCGGCTCGCTGACTCGATGGGAACGGATCATCTCGCGCACGAAGCTGACGATCTGTGCCTGTTCGGTGGAAAAATTCTCCACGCCCCTTTTCTCATAGACAGCGCGGATGGTTTCCATGGAAATGCCGGCCTTTTGACCATGGTTGATGTGCGCCGCCCACTCATGTTTGCATTCGAGCTCCCGCGCCGCCACCAACGCCGTGAACTCAACGACTTTATGATCCAAGCCCGATTCAAACCGAACGTAACTGCCGAGATGCATTGTGCGCTGCGCCATCTGAGGGCTGTGCAGCAGCGCCAGCCACGGTCCGCCGACGACGCCGCGGCTTGCAGCGATCGATTCATAGACTTTCTGATCTTCCGCCGCCAAGTCTTCTTTCTTGTCAATGGTAGCAATGCGTGCCATGTGGTGATCTCCAGTCTTCGTTCTCCGGTCGTGATTATGAGAGTTTCTCTTTCAGCCACTTAGTGACGATGTCAACCACTTCATCGTTGGACTGACCCCTCTTCCTGCCCATGTGGCCGGCACCGGGGATGATGCGCAGATCCTTCGGGCTGCCGTGCTCGGCGACCAGGTAGAGATCGCTGATCGGGTGCTGGTCATCTTCCTTGCCGTTGATGCAGAGCAGCGGCGCACAGGGCTGGTCGATCAACCCCTGTGTCACCAAAGATAAAGTGGGAGCGATCTCAAGCGTTTCTTCGAGTGTCTTGACTCCGAATATGTACGAGCGCGCGTCGAGCAAGCTTGCCGGACCCATGAGATATTGCGACGCGGTCACGGTCAGCGCCGGCCTGAGCCACTCTTCTTGAAACGTCCGATGCACGCCCGCGCCCCAGTTGACGGCGCCGCGCAGCCGCTTTGGTTCGGTATGAGCGAGTTTCGCCGCCCAATAGCCGCCGAAGCTGCCGCCCATGCAGGCGATCCGTTTGCCATCGATGTCGCCGCGGGTTTCGAGATAATCCATCGCCGCGGAAAAAGCCCGCTCCGCGCGCAGATCGCTGCCGAGACACGGATTCTCACCGGCGCCCGGCATGTCGATGGTGAAACAAGCAAGGCCCAGCTTGAGCAAGACGTCGTTATTAGTCCGGCGATCTTCTTTCCAACCGTCGACGCCGCCCCAGTGCATCACCACTGGAGGGCGATCCACGCCTTTGGGCACCTGCAGGTAACCGACGACTTTCTTCCCTTCGAAGGGAATCTCGATCCGCTCCAGCGGCGGCTCCATCGTCGGCCCGGCTTTTATGAACGTCCTGAGCGCGCCCTTGTAGCAGCGCATCTTTTCCGGGCTGCTCGGCACGGGATAGCGCCCGATGCGGTAATATTCGTAGGCCAGATAGTAAGTCTCACCGGCTGCTTTTTTCTTCCCTTGTTTATCTTGCTCTTCGGCGAACGCCTCATATTTCAAACCGAACTTGGCCCACTCCCTGCCCCAAAGATCGGCATCGAGACTGGTGAGGTTTTTAACCACCTGTTCGACGTCTTCTTTTTTCACCCGCTCGAACGGATTGATTCGTCCGACGCGATGTAAAATATCGGCTTTGATCTCGTCGAGAGATTTTTCCGCCATAACTTTCTCCTCTTAAGACTTCGCGCCCGGTTCACTGGCCAACGCTTTCAGCGCCGTCTTGTAAAACCGATCGTCGATGAACTGTTCCGGTTTGAAATTCGGTTTTTCCTTCAACACGGCGAATTCCAATTCGGCGCGCTTGTAGAGCCCTTCGGGGCTGAGCGCGGGAATGTACGCGTCACGCATCAAGTCGTACAGTGAAGCGGCGATGTCGCGTTGATCCAACCTGCCGTTCTTCATGATGATGTCAATGCTGCCCTCGCGGTTGGCGCGAATCCAATATAGCGCCTTCATCACCGCCTTCACCATTCGTTCCGTCATGTCCGTTTCCGCCTGGACTTGCTTCGCCATCGCCTGCAAGGCGCTGAACGGAACGTTCTTGAACTCGTCGCCAAGGTAGACCAGCCGTTTCATGCCGGCCTTGAGCAGTGGCCGGTCGGTCGGCGGTGCCATCAGCGCCGCGGCGGCCCGGCCTTGCATGATCGCGATCGCCTTGCCCTCGTTGTCGGGGATGTTGAGGTATTCGGCAAATTTTTCGTTGTAACCATGCTTGACGAACAGCGCTTGTAAAACGCTGTACGTCGAACCGCCGAAGGTCACGGCGATTTTCTGTCCCTTCAAATCTTCCAACCTTTTGATCTCTGGCCGTGTGATCAAGCCGAACGGTATCTGATTAAAAATTTGCAGGAGCACGCGAATCTGCTCGCCCTTAAACATCGCCTGCATGGACGGGCCGAAGGCGGAGGAATAATGCACGCTGCCTGACACCAAAGCTTGAACGTTCATCGCGTTGCCGCGCAGCACCACGATGCTCACGTTGGTGAGGCCCATCTCGTCGTAGAATTTTTTCTCCTTGGCGACGACGTAGCCAAGATGCTGCACGTTGCCCGGACCAGGCAACGAAATGTAGATCGGCTTGGTAATTTGTGCGCGCAGCGGCGGCGTCGACACGAACAACACCAGCATGAAGGCGAGAATGCTCGATCGCTTCATTGACAATTCTCCAACCCGGATTTGTCGCTAAGCTTGGGACCGACTTAACAGAAAGGACGCGACTAGCGCAAGCCCCGCAGGCGCGGATCGAGCACTTCGCGCAATCCTTCGCCGACGAGATAGTAAGCGAGAACCGTAATGAAGATCGCAAATCCCGGAAACACCGCGAGCCACCAGGCAAACGTCGTAGTGCTCGCCTCGTGCAGGATAGAACCCCACGTCACCAGTTCGGCGGGCACGCCGATGCCGAGAAAGCTTAGAGCGGACTCCACGAGAATCGCGCCGGCGATGCCGAGGACAACCGAAACAATTACCGGAGCCAGCGCGTTGGGCAAAATGTGTTTGAACATCACTTTGCGGTCGGTCACGCCGAGCGCGATTGCCGAAGTGACGTAATCCAGATTTCTGATCCGCAAAAATTCATTGCGCGTGAAACGAGCGATCCCGACCCAACTCGTGGCGCCGATGATGAGCATCGTGAGATAAATGCTCGGCGGCAAGAGCGCCGCGATGGTGATCAAAAGGAAGAAAGTGGGAATCGACAGCATGACTTCGAATAAACGGGAGATCACAAGATCGACCCACGAGCCAAAGTAACCGGCAATAGCTCCCAGGATGACGCCGATGATGACCGCGATCCCCACGGCGATAAATCCGATGGAAAGCGAAATCCGCGAGCCGTGAATCATGCCCGCCATGATATCGCGTCCCAATTTATCAGTGCCGAACCAGTGCTTCGCGGACGGCGGTTCGAGCGGCTCGAGCAGATTGATGTTGGTCGGCCGGTACGGGATCGGTGGAAAAATTGCCTTGGCGCCTTCGAGCTTCTTGAAATCCACATTTAGCAACTCCGCCGGCCAATGGCCGAGCTTGGCGCCGACGATGTAGCTACGAAAGATCGGGAAGTATGTCTTGTCACGGTATTCCAGATAGTACGGCTTATCGTTGGCGATGAAATCGGCGAACAGCGCCATGAGCGCCAAAAAAGAGACAACGGAGAAACCCGCTAAAGCGATCGGATTGCGCTTGAATCGTCGCCATACATCCGACCACAGCCCGCCTGTGGTTGCAGCGGCGTCCGACGATGATTCTAACGCCGCCGAATTAAAAGAAGCAGCGCTCGATGGATTCGTACTCATTGCAGTCTTCGACCAAAGACGATCCTCGGATCCACCACGGAAAGAAGAATATCGGAGATCAAGATACCAATAAGCGTGAGCACTGCGCTCACCGTAAACAGCGCCATCACGGTCGGATAATCGCGCGCGAGCACGGACTCGAATCCGAGTTGGCCCAAACCGGGAATGGAAAAGACTGTTTCGATGATGATGCTGCCACCGATCAAACCTGGAAGAATCGACGCGAAAAGCGTCACCTGCGGGATTAACGAGTTGCGCAACACATGCTTATAGATAACGATCTTCTCTTGGAGCCCCTTCGCACGCGCAACCTGAACATAATCCTGACGCAAGACTTCCAGCATGCTCGCTCGCATGTAGCGCGACAGCCCGGCGAAACCATCGTAGGAAAGCAACACGACCGGCAGGAACAGGTGCCAGGCGTGATCTGTGATTTTCTTCCAGATGGACCAATTATCGGAAAAGTCGAGCGACTCAAGCCCGCCGGGAGGAAACAGATAGTAAAAATCGCCGCCGCATATAAAAACAATCGCCATCGTCGCCGCCCAGACCAACGGCACCGCAAAAAGAACAAAAGCCGCTAAAGTCGTAGCCTGATCGGCGAAGGAATTCGGATGAGTTGCGGAATAGATCCCCAGCGGGATGGCGACCAAATAGACCACGAGGATCGACCAAAAATTCAATTTGACCGTCACCGGCAACCGTTCGACGATCTTTCCCCAGACCGACTGATTGTCCTTGAAAGATTCGCCAAAGCTGAGCGTCAAGAGGTTCTTCATCCATACCGCGTATTGCACATGGAGCGGTTTATCGAGACCGTATTGTGCGCGCCACTGGGCCATCGCCTCGTCCACGGAGCCACGCTTTTCAACGGAGATACCGCCGCCCGCCGCTGCGCCGAGACCGCCCGCTGCACGCAGCTCGGCGGGATCACCGGGCGCTAGTCGCATAATGAGAAAGCCAATAAGCGTGATTCCGATGAACGTCGGAACCATCAGTAACGTTCGTTGGAGTAAGTAAGCGCCCATGATGGAATGGCTATTGCGCGGTAACCGTGTTGAGGTATTTTTGCCGTGTCACGGGAACCCACCAGTCAATCGGGCGAAGCCCGTCGGGGAAAACCTCGACACCCTGGAAACGCCGATGAACCGCGGAAACGCGTTTGGCAACGTACAGAAACGTGTAGGGCTGTTCGTCGTGTATAATCTCCTGGAATTCTTTGTACATCTGGATTCGCTTCTGCGCGTCGAACTCGCGCCGGTAAGTCTCTAGTATCTCGTCCACGCGAGCGTTCTTGTAACTGATTGCGTTCGAACCCTTGTTCGCTGCTTGAGACGAATGCCATACCTGATACGCATCTGGCTCGGTCGTCGACATCTGCCAGCCCAACACGACAGCATCGAATTGATGGTTCTTAACGTCATTGAGAAAAATGGTCCAGTCCAGCTCTCGAACACTCGCGGCAATGCCATGTTTCTTTAGCTCGTCCAACAGTACCAGCGCGACACTTTTTCGGACGGCGTTGCCGCTATTGACCTTGATTTCAAAGCGCAGCGGAACTTTCTTGCCGTCGATGACCTTGTCGAGCACGCCGTCGCCATCCGTGTCTTTCCAACCCGCTTCGTTGAGCAAAGCCAGTGCTTTCTGGGGGTCGAAGGGGTAACTTTGCAGGGTCTTGTCGTATTCCGGCCGAAAAAAATAGATGTGGCTGTCGACGACTTCGCCAAGACCAAAAAGCACGCTTTTGACAATTTGCTTTCGGTCAGTCAAATAAGTCATCGCTTGTCGGACCCGCTTATCACGAAAGATCGGATGATTGTTATTCCAGCCGATATAGCTATAGGTCGGGGCATAGTATTCATACTTCTTAAATTCTCGGTTGAATCTTTCGCTATTGGTGCCTCTGACGTGCTGCACGGGTTGCAGGACTTCCATGTAGTCAAGACTGCCGCTCTTTAACCTGACCAACGCCGCATCCATATTATTGACGACTCGGAACTTTAAACGATCCACATAGGCCTGGTCGATTCCTGGTTTTCCCGTCCCCCAATAATTCGGATCGCGAGTCAGCTCGATCTCTTGCCCGGTTTTCCAGCGATGAAATTTGTACGGCCCGCTACCCATGGGATTTCGGTTGTAGTTCTTGTTGAAGTTGTCGGCGAACTTTTTGACATTCTCATTCAACTGCGGATCCTTTAAAAGATCTCGGACTGACACATTTTTGAGCAAATTGTCAGGATCGTAATAATGACGCGGCAAGATCTTGATTTCTTGTCCTAGAACGCTTTCGTTAAGGAAGTACCGTTCTTTGGTAACAAATCGGATGGTATAGGGGTCCAATAACTGAGCATCGACCACGGAATTGAAGTAGACTCTGAGAAACGGCGCGTTTACCAGCGGGCACTTGATCACCTTGAGGCTGAACAAGACGTCCTCTCCGGTCACTGGCCGCCCGTCCTGAAAACGAACATCCCGCCTAATTTTAAAAGTGTACGAGAGCTTGTCGTTAGAGATTTCCGGCCGAGCCTCTGCGATATAAGGTTTGAACTCCAAAGTGCGCGGCTCTCGGCTAAGAAGACTCTCAAAAATGTACTGGTTTACCTCGGCAGATGAAGCGTCGCTGCTGGTCAGAGGATTGAGTTGCTCGGGATCGCTGAGACTGTGAATGACCAGCCAATCTCCGGTCACCGGCTTGCCAGAAACTTGTTCCGCCGCCGGGGGCGCGTCGGGTACTTTTACTTCGGTCTTATCGCCGCAGCCGATGAGCAACAGGAGAGCTAAAACGAATCGCCAAGTTCTCCAGAACATCGCTCAACTGCCGATCGCCTCGATCGGCACTTCCTGAGCGTGGGCGGGTTTTTGCTGAGTGAAAAGCTCGAGGGGAATTTTGCCGTTGATCTCGGGCTCCTGATAGCGAATCTCGACTTTCTTTTTCTGCAGGGGAGCCTCGACGTAAATTCTCGACGGAAACAGACCCGCTGGAGTAGAAACGTAGTCGGAGAACCGCGCACTCAATTCCAGGACACCGTTAACATTGAAGCGTTCCCATTTGGTCGGCACCGGCTGTGGTGACTCAAACGCAACTGCGTCCTTTTTGCGCCCATTCGGCGAAAAGACCAGCGTGTTTCCTTCCTGCGTCCACAGCGCGGATGCATCCACTGGGGGCAATCCGGTCAAGAGGGAGGTAATCTCGTCAAGCTCCAATGGTATCTTCGTGTAGCGCAGTAAATTTTCCTTGGAGCGCCGGCCGCGCACGAAGACTCCCTCGCGCGGGTGATAACCGATGATTTCTTTGTCGTTGGCGGTGACAATGAGAATCGCACCGAGGTAGCTCAGGGTCTCCAGGCGTAAGCGATCCGGCCGTTGGATGACCACCGCTTCTTGAAAGCCCTGTTTCCCGTCCGGGCCGGCATAGTCGACCTGTGCAAGCGCGCGCAGCGAGCGAAACTGCTCGCGTCGCTGGGTGAGCGACTTGATCATTTCGCTCGACTCCCACTTTGGCGCGGGAAGCTGAGGCTGCGGCGGCGAGACCGTCGCGCAACCGGTCAGTCCGAATACGACTGCCGCCAGAATAGTAAATTTGAATGACTGAAAGGAGACGGCCAATGGCCGCTTGAGGGACGGGGTCAAACTTTTTTCTCCAGGCGCTGGATTTTGTCGCGGATGCGTTTGATCTGGTCGTTTTCTTTGGTCCGTTTCAACGCGTCGCGATAGCGCATTAATGCGCTATCGGGCTTGCCGGCCTTTTCGTAAGCGTCACCCAAGTGTTCGATAATCGTCGGATCATCGACCGTGATCTCAACCGCGCGCTCGAGCTGCTCCACGGCCTTGGGATAATCGCCCTTCTGATAGTAAACCCAGCCCAAGCTATCGATATAGAACCCATCGTTGGGTTGAATTTTGAGCGCGCGCTGAATCAAGTCTTCGGCTTCCTCCAGTTGCACGCCCATCTCGGCCCAGGTGTAGCCGAGATAATTGAGCGCGGCGGCATTTTTCGGGTTGAGCTCGATCGCTTTCTTCATGCTGGCAATCGATTTGTCTCTATTTTTGTTCTCATCGTAGAGCGCGCCCAGTTGAAAATGTGCCTCATCGCTCTTGGGATCGAGCACGACGACCCGTTCCATCGACTGGATCGCTTTGGGATACTCCTTGGTCTTGCGATAAAGCGCGCTTAGAAACGCGTAAATTTCTTTTCGGTCGTTGCGCTTTTTCAAGGCCGGTTGCAAAACCTCGATGGCCTTTGGGATTTGCTCTTTGCGATCATAAAGATACGCGGCTTGAACGCGAGCATCGATAAATAGCTCGCTCTTCTCCGGTACGCGCTCGAAGGCTTCCAGCGCCTTATCGTCGGCCCTTAGCTCAACGTAGGTCGCGCCGAGATAGTAACGCGCGCGATCATTGTCCGGGTCGCCCGCCAAGACCAGATTAAACTCCGTTGCCGCCCGTTCAAAATCGCCCTTTTCAAAGGATATCAGCCCGATCTTGATCCGGGTCTCGCGCGGGTCGGTCTCGGCGCCTTCGAGAGATTCAAACTGGCGCAAGGCTTCGTCGAGCTTGTTTTGGCCGACGTAGAGCTCGCCTAGGCGTTTGCGTGCCCAAACGTTCTGCGCGTTCACCTGCAGCAAACGCTGGTAGGTTTGGATCGCATCCTCGGTTTTTCCCTGGAGCTCGTAAACCAGGGCCAAATCCAGCAACACGGCTTCGGACTTGGAATTGAGCTCCAGCGCCTTGCGGTAGCTCTGCTCAGCGGCAAGGTAGAGCTTGCTGCGGGCACGCACGCGACCAAGATAGTAGTGACCAAGGGCCGAATCCGGGGCGCTCTTCAAAAGCTGTTCTAACCGTTGCGTCGCCTGCGCATAATCTTCCATTTGCAGGTACAAGGCACCGAGATAGAGCAGCGCTTCCTGATTATTTGGGTCGAGTGCAAGCACTTCATTGTACTCACTGAGTCCCTTTTGATTGTCACCCAAGGACGAATACAGGCCGGCCAGAAGCAGGTGATGGTCGACGGTCTTTGGGTCCAGCTTGGCCGCGGCTTCCGCCTCCTCCAAGGCTTTCTTGAGATCGCCCTTGCGCAGGTACAGCGCCGCCAAGCGAAAACGCAAAAACGCCTCGCTCGGGCTGGCCTGTGCCGCGGCTTCAAATTCTTTGAGCGCCGCTTCGAACTCGCCGTCGCCGAGCAGCATTTGCGCCTTGAGAAAATGACTGTAGGCTTGCGCCTCGGCGGGAATTTCGATCTTTTGGTGATTGCGAAAGGGCGGTTCCGGAATCCAGACTAGTTCATCAGAGACTGGTTTTAGCTCGGGTACGGCGGTGGCGCACCCCGACAAAATAGCAACAAAAACCACCGTCCGAATCGAGCGCATACGCATTAATTGGATGGTTAACATAACGGCTGTAGGGGGTCAACGTAGCTTGGTGGTTAGCTTCATTCGCCTAGTCAACTGTGGTAACTTTTTTTTTTCGAGGCTGCTTAGGGCTGCTATTTTACACCTTTCAAACGCTTAAACGCTATGGCCAAAACACCCCGCGACCCCGCCGAGAATGACATCCTCGAATTGCGTCGAGAGATCGACAAACACAACTACCAGTATCATGTTCTCGACAATCCGCTGATCAGCGACGCCGAATACGACCGGCTATTTAGCCGGCTGGTGGCGCTGGAAAAAGAGCATCCCGAACTGGCGACGCCGGACTCACCGACGCAAAAGGTCGGCGCGCCGCCCCTGGAGAAATTTTCCACCGTCCAGCATACCATGGCGATGCTGTCGCTAAACAACGCCACCGGCCCGGAAGAACTCGAGGAGTTTGAGGAAAGAATTCAGCGATTTCTCAAGCACCGCGATGCTCTGGAGTACGCCGTCGAGCCTAAGATCGACGGCCTGGCAGTGGAACTCGTGTACGTGGACGGCAAATTCATCGTTGGCTCGACTCGTGGGGACGGGGTCAATGGTGAAAACATCACGCTAAATCTAAAGACTATTCGCTCGATTCCGCTTGCGTTGCGCGCCGCCGGGCGCGTTATGCCGCAACGCCTCGAAGTTCGCGGCGAGGTGTTTCTGCCGCTCGATGCGTTTCAAAAAATGAACCGCGAGCGCGAAGAAGAAGGTCAACCGGTTTTTGCTAACCCACGCAATGCTGCAGCCGGATCATTGAAACAGCTAGACTCCACGACAACCGCCAAACGGCCTTTGGATATTTTTTGCCACGGCGCCGGTATCGTCGAAGGCGTGAGCTTCGCCAGCCACTGGGAGTTTCGCGAGGCGATTCAGCAGTGGGGATTGAAGCCCGTGCCGCTCGGCCGGGTGTGCCGTGGGCTCGCGGAAGTTTTTCACTACCGCGACGAAATGGAAGCCCGGCGCGACGAGCTTCCCTACGAGATCGACGGGCTGGTCGTGAAAGTTAACAGCACCCAGCTCCAACAACGCCTGGGCCAGATCGCCCGCTCGCCGCGTTGGGCGATTGCCTACAAGTTTAAGCCGCGCCAGGCCACTACACGCATTCTCGACATTCAGCCCAACGTCGGCCGCACCGGCACGCTAACCCCGGTGGCGAGCTTGGTCCCGGTACCGATCGGCGGCGTGATCGTCAAAAGCGCGTCGCTGCACAATATGGACGAGATCGCCCGCAAAGATATCCACATCGGCGACACTGTACTCGTTGAGCGCGCCGGCGATGTCATTCCGTACGTTGTCAAAGTTATCGAAGAGAAACGCACCGGAGAGGAAAAGAAATTCGTCATGCCCGAGCGCTGTCCGGTTTGCGGCTCGGAGGTCTTCCGCGAAGAAGGTGAAGCCGCCTACCGCTGCATCGGCATTTCCTGTCCGGCAAAGCTTAAAGAAAGTCTGAAATTCTTCGGCTCGCGCGGCGCCCTGGATATTGAAGGGCTGGGTGAAAAATTGATCGACCAGCTGGTCGAGCGCGGCCTGGTCCACGACGTGGCCGACCTTTACAAGCTGACGAAGCCGCAGCTGGCCGGCCTAGAGCGAATGGCCGAGAAGTCGGCGCAGAATCTGCTCGATGCTTTGTCGCGAAGCAAACGCTCGACGCTGGCGCGCTGCTTGACAGCGTTGGGAATTCGTCATGTCGGCGAAGCGACGGCCAAACTGCTGGCTGACCATTTTGGCGACTTGAAAAAGATCGAGCATGCATCCGAAGAGGATTTAATGGAAGTGCGGGAGATCGGCCCCGAAGTAGCCAAGACCATCGCGCACTTTTTCGCCCAAAATGCGAATCGTCAAGTGATCGAAAAACTTCTTGAAGCGGGACTGCAGTTCAAAACCGAGCCGAAGAAAAGTGGCACGTTGAGTGGCGCGAGTTTCGTTCTCACTGGCGGGCTGGAGAGCATGTCGCGCCCGGAGGCGCAGAAACGAATCGAAGCGCTGGGCGGGCGGGTCACCTCGAATGTGAGCCGCGGTACGACCTACGTCGTGGCGGGCGCCGGTCCCGGCTCCAAATTAAAAAAAGCCCAGGAACTCGGAGTCCGAGTCCTCAGTGAAGAGGACTTTTTGCAATTGCTTACGCGGTAATCAATAACGGTCGCGCCGTGGCGGTCGGCCGCTGCCGTAACCACCCCCGCCTCCCGGCCGTGGCGAGCGCGGTGCCTGGGGGCGCGCTTCGCTGACCACGATATTCCTGCCCTCGAAGTCCGTGCCGTTCAGCGCATTGGTCGCCTTCTCGGCTTCTTGGTCGGAGCTCATTTCGACGAAGCCGAAACCCTTCGACCGGCCGCTGAACTTGTCCGTGATGATCCGCGCGCTGACCACCGAACCATGCTGCGCGAAATGCTGCTGGAGCCTCTCCTCCGTCACATTGTAGGAAAGGTTGCCAACGTATAGCTTTGCTCCCATCTCGGCCCTCCTTGTTGGACCAACGAATGCTCACTGTGTCGGGATCGACTTAGCCAAAGGGCAAGGCCGCAAACGGGTCTCATGGGGGAACCACTCTCTCGGCACGCTCTTCGGTAACCAGACCCTTCCGAAAACGGCGCCAGCCTACAAAAGTCGCACCTCGCTTGTCAAATCTTTTGCTGTCTGCTGTGGACGTTAATACCGGGCTTGCGGGGTAGGCACACGTGGGCTAGATCAAATAGGGAATAAGTATGGACAGTGCTTCCGAAACCGCCCGCGTCCATTTGAAAATTGGCGGCCGAGTCCAAGGCGTTTATTTTCGCGCTTCGGCGCTCCAAGAAGCGCAAAGCCTCGGGCTCACGGGATGGGTCATGAATTGTCTCGATGGCTCTGTGGAGGCCATCGCCGAAGGCGCCAGGGCGAAGCTCGAGGAATTGATCGCGTGGTGTCGCCACGGCCCGTCCGGCGCTCGCGTGAGCCATGTCGATGTCAGTTGGGAAACTCCGCAGCATGCTTTTCGCAGCTTTACGATCAAGCACTAGGGAATGCCCTAATCAGCGTCCCGTCGAGCCCTTCATCTGTAAAGCCATTTGATAAATCTTTCGCTTCGAAAGTTGATATCGTTGACTGAGAAATTCCGAGATGGGTTTAACGCCCATCCCACCCGCTGCGAGTTGACTGATCGCCGCCTTGAGTTCTTCCTCGGCAACTTGCACGCCCTCGCTAGAGCCACGCACGACGATTGTGATTTCGCCCTTTACTTCTCGATCGGCAACCTGAACAAGGATCTCCCCGATCATGCCGCGCAAGAACTCTTCGTGAACTTTGCTGACCTCGCGGCCGATGACGATTTCGCGGTCGCCTAGAATCAGCTGCATATCGACCAGCGATTCTTTCACACGGTGTGGCGCCTCGTAAAGAATGACCGTTCTGGTCTCGTTCCGAAGCGCTTGCAGCTTCGCTCGTCTTTCTTGCTTCTTGGCCGGGAGAAAGCCCTCGAAAACGAAACGATCCGTAGGCAAACCGCTGGCGCTCAAGACCGCCGCTACTGCCGACGGCCCGGGAAGTGGAACAATCCGAACGCCGGCGCGAACCGCTTCGACGACGAGACGATAACCGGGGTCGGAGATCGCCGGAGTGCCGGCATCGGAAAGCAGTGCGATGCTCTCGCCGCGGACTATCCGTTCAACGAGCGGCTGCGCTTTAGTCCGTTCGTTGTGCTCGTGATAGCTGGTGAGCGGCGTGTGAATATCGTAGCGGCTGAGCAGAATCTGTGTGTGCCGCGTGTCTTCGGCGGCGATCAGACTGACTTCCTTGAGAACCCGAATCGCGCGTAGCGTAATGTCTTCGAGGTTGCCGATCGGAGTCGCAACGACGTAAAGGATGCCAGCGGGCATGAATCCGTTTCGAGGATCGAGGATGGAAGATGGAGGATCGCGCTAGCCTCGATCTCTGCCTTCCATTCTCTATCTTCTATCCTCGATCCTCATTCCTCACTTCCCCCAATCTCTCGAGTAGCGAAAGTCACGGTCGATGGTTCTTTGCGAGACCTTGGCGATCACCGGCAGGCGCCGCTTGAATTGCGACATCATGATGCGCATGGCGACGTCTTCGACAAATCGTTCGGGAAAACCGGCAGCGCACAGCTCCGGCTTGGTATAGCGTTGATCAACCATCAGGTAGAGCAGTTTGTCTACATCAAGGTATGTGAATCCTAGTTCTCCTTCATCAGTTTGTCCCAGCCAAAGATCTGCCGATGGCACTTTGCTCACGATCACATCGGGTACGCCGATCGCTTCGGCCAAGGCCCAGACCTGGGTCTTATAGAGATCGCCGAGGGGATTGATCGCGGAAGCCATGTCGCCGTAGAGCGTCCCATAGCCGAGCAACAATTCTGTCTTATTGCTCGTCCCCAGAACCAGACCGTTCCAGCGCGCCGAATGATCGTACAGAATCGTCATGCGCTCGCGCGCCATCTTGTTGCCGCGACGCCGGGAATCGGCGTCCGGGAAGTGCTCAAAATAGGCATCGATTTGCGGCGAAATGTCGACCAATAAAGATTCGATGGCGCTCTTCTGTACGACCATTTCAGCGTGCGCCAGGCTATCGGAATGGGAGCTTTTGTAAGGCATCAAAATCGCCAAAACGTTTTTCGGGCCAAGGGCTTCGGCTGCGAGCATGGCGCTCAGCGCGGAATCCACGCCGCCGGATAAACCGACGATGACTCGCGTCAACCCGGTCTTCTGTACTTCGTTGCGAATAAATCCCGTCAAAATTTCACGCAGAAGGGCCGTGTTGGTGGGAATTTGACTCATCGAAGCTTTCGGCTGACGGCTGGCGGCCGGCGCTTTCTTGTCTTGGCTTTCACCACTCGTTCAACCTTTGGACCCTTGAACTTTTGAACGACTTTCGACTCTGCCGGCCGCTCGCGAATTCTCATCAATTCATTGATCGTCAGATCGATGTCTTCATCACGCAGCAGCGGCGAAATGGTTCGTTTACGGCGGACCGATTCCAACGCAAGATCGGTGACAATAAAATCTTCCTCATAGTACCTCGCCTTGGCGAGACGCTGGCCGAACGGATCGACGATCTCCGAGCCGCCCCAAAAGCCAACGCCGTCTTCGAAGCCACAGCGGTTGCCGTAGATCATGAACAGGCTGTAGGTCTCGGCATACGTCGCGTTGATCATCTCCCAGTAACGCGCGTTGTCGTCCTGCACCTGCGCGTCAACGACGCCGCGCAACGGGCTCGCTGACGGGCACAGCACCGCGAGCGCGCCATCCAACGCCGCGACATTGATCGTCGATGGGTGCCATAGATCTTCGCAGATCAAGAGCGCCAGGCGGCCGAATTTTGAATCAAACGCCCGAATGCGGTCGCCGGCGGCGAAATAGCGCTGCTCGTCAAACATGCCGTAGGTCGGCAGATAGACTTTGCGGTGCACATGGCGGACTTCACCGTCTTCGAAATAGACCGCAGCGTTGAAAAACCGGTGGTCTGCGCTCTCTTCGACCAGTCCGGCAACGAAGCACAGCTCGCGGCTAAGCTGTTTGAGCTTGGTTATTTCCGCTGACTTCATCGTCAGCGCGACACTGGGAACCGTGTCACGGAGATAGTAACCGGTGAGGCTTAGCTCGGGAAAAAGCAGGAACTGGGCTCGCTCTTTGATGCCTTGGCGAATTCTTTCTTCATAAAGGGCAAGGTTGGCCTGGAGATCTCCAAGCTTCGGATTGATCTGAGCAATGGCGATGCGGATCGACACAGATTAGGCTCCATCCTCGAATGACGTGAAGAGAATTTTGACGAAAGTAACATAGGGGTCGGTTCACTTGCAATTTAGCTGACGCCCGCTTATTTTTGCTGTTAAAGACGGTTCGTTAAAAAATGGACGAAAAAGTTCTTATCTTTGGAAAAGACCTCTGACCCTACACCTCGGGCGCCCGGGAGGCTTATGCCCGCCGCAAAATTCCGTTCGAGTACGTCAACGTATTGGAAGACGAGCAAGGTCTTGCACGAATGTTGCAACATGCCAATGGCCGCCGCAATGTTCCCGTCATCGTCGAAGCCGGTAAAGTCACCATCGGCTTCGGTGGTTCCTGAGAGGTCTAGCGCGCCGGCGGTCGCCGGCGAGCCATGACGAACGGATCGCGCTTCCATCCAGTCAAATCGTCAACCAGCCCAAGCAAAGGCCGAAGGTGATCGAGCAGATCTCTCAGCGCATCGCCGACAAGATCCACGCCCTGTTTGGTGCCGGTGTAACGCTGGATTCGCTCGCACCGCTCGCCGGTGATGCATCGAGCCGGCGCTACTATCGCGCTCACCTTAGCGGACCGGGCGCGCCCAAATCCGTCGTCGTGATGGAGCTTCCGGGCGGAACCGGGTTGCCGCTCTCCAGCGAGGAATTGGCAATTTTTAAAGAAGGCCCCAGCGAATTGCCGTTCTTGAACGTACATCGCTTTCTCAGCAACATCGGGGTGAAGGTTCCCAAGCTCTACGGCCAATGGGAACGTGAAGGCATTCTCTTGCTCGAAGACTTGGGCGACACCGCGCTATGGGATCGCGTCCAAGGACTGCCGGAGCCCGAGATCATCGCTTGGTACCAAAAGGCCATCGATGAGCTTTTAAACTTGCAGGTTCGCGGTAACAAACGACGAGACGAGTCTTGTATCGCCTTCCAGCAGCGTTTCGACTTCAAGCTTTACAATTGGGAGTTCGAACATTTTATCGAGTACGGCTTGGAGAAGCGTCCCGGCGCGCAAGTCGAGGCCACAGCCATCGATGAGTTGAGAAAAACCTTCGCGAAAATCGCCGAAATATTGGACCGCCAAACTGCCTGCTTGAACCATCGCGATTATCATAGCTGGAATTTGATGATTCATGACGAAGCGGTGCGCGTTATCGATTTCCAAGATGCCTTGCTGGCACCGCCGCAATACGATCTCGCGTCGCTGCTCAATGATCGCGTCACCGACAGCATCATTAAGCCGCCTCTAGAAGTCCACATGGTCCGTTATTACATCGACCAGAAGTCCGATCTCGAAGGTGGCACAATCCACGCGGATGAATTTTTCGAAATCTATCGCCTATCGGCGATTCAAAGAGACCTAAAGGTCGTTGGTCGCTTTTATTATCTCGACCAAGTGAAGGGAAAGTCGGGCTACATGAAATTCGTTCCGCCGACCGTGCGACGCCTGAAACGCAACCTCGCGCAGGTCGCGCAAGCGAGGGATGTCCTGCCGCTGCTCGAGGAACATTTTGAGGCAATGACATGAAGGCGATGGTGCTCGCCGCCGGCCAGGGAACCCGCTTACGCCCACTCACCGACAACCTACCCAAGGCCCTCGTACCCGTTGGCGGCCGGCCGATGATCGAGTATCCGCTAATGTTGCTGCGCCACTATGGGATTCGCGAGATCATCATCAATTTGCATCAATTCGGCGATCAAATCGAAAAGTATCTCGGTGACGGCAGCAAGCTTGGAGTAGAGATTACTTACTCCGACGAACCGGAGTTGTTGGATACCGGCGGCGGGCTTCTCAAAGCCAAACCCTTCCTGCACGACGGCGCTTTCATCGTTATCAATACGGACGCGCTCATCGATTTGAATCTTGCTGAAGCCATCGCTTTTCATAAAAAAGTGAGCGCCGCAACAACTCTGGTCCTTCGTCCCGACGAAAATGCCGATCAATACGGCTCGATGGACGTGGACGAGAGCGGAAAAATCTGTCGCTTCCTGCAGAGCAAAGCGCCGATTGGCCCGTCTGGGCCGATTCGCAAGCTGATGTTTACCGGCGTACAGATTTTGGAGCCCAAGGTTTTCGACTACATGAATGCCAGCGGAGCGCGGCAAAAATTCAGCACGACCAAGGAGACTTATCCGAAAATGCTGCTGGCAGGCGAAGCTCTCTATGGATTTTGCTTCGAAGGTTTTTGGCAGGACCTTGGCACCAGCGAGCGGATCAAAAATGCCGAGGACAGTCTGGGTCTCGGACGAGTCAGGCTACACTACGTATACTAAGACCAGAAATACCGTTCAAAGTTCAAGGTTTAAGGTTCAAAGTCAAACCACCTGGGAGTTACGTTGAATAGTGAAGCCTGAACTTTGAACTGAGAAGCACGGCTGTTCTCCAGTAATTCTCTGTTTGTGCTTATCCGATTTCGCGTCAAGTTTGCCACACTTCTAGGCCTATGTTAGCTTCGGGCCTCATTGAAACTATATGGCCGCATTAGGAATTTATTTACCGACAGTCATTTTCATTTCTCTGGTCGGTGGGTTTTTGCCGCTCCTGCGCAAACTTTCGCAGCGAGCGTTAGCCCTTTTGCTGAGCTTCAGCGCGGGCGTGTTGTTAGGCGCGGTTTTCTTTCACATGCTACCGGAAATCGGCCGGGTGCTCACCGGCACGATTGGTTGGCCGATCTTGGCCGGCTTTCTGCTGATTTTTGTCATGGAGCGATTCGTTTTCGTTCACGCTTGCGAAGAGCTCGATTGCGATTTTCATCAAATGGGGATCCCGGCCTTTCTCGGCATATCGCTTCACAGTCTGCTCGATGGCATTGCGCTCGGCGCAGGCTTGCTCCTGCCGGAACTCGGCCCCGTCGTCTTGCTCGCTGTGATTATTCACAAAATGCCCGACAGCATTTCGATCTCTTCGATTTTGCTTGCCGCCGGTTGGCCCCGGCGTCAGGTCGGTCTGCTGAGCTTACTTTTCTCGCTGACCACACCCATCGGCGCGCTTGTCTCTTATCTTTTTTTTCGCGCCCTTTCTGCAGAAAATATCGCGGTTGCCATCGGCATATCGGCCGGAACGTTTCTGGCCATCGCCACCGCCGACATTTTGCCGCAAGTTCACCGCATCGAACAGCGCAACCCGATGACGCTGGTATTTTTGGCCGTCGGCCTCCTTGTCAGCTGGATGGGAACTCTGCTCACGGACTGAGATACTGGATGTGATAGCTTTTGTTATTCTCCAGCTGTGCGACGCACGACAATCTATCTCCTAAAGCCACCCGACCAGAAATGTCCTACCAGATTACGTGTTGGATCCACTGATCGATCTGGGTGAAGAAAAGCTGTGGCAGAGAAAAAACCAGCAAGGGCCCGCAATCCACGCCCGACAAGTCCTGCTAGAAAAATAGAGCGCGCGCGAACCCTACAGAGACTCGTCGGACTCATTACGTTAAGCGCCATAATCTGCCTTTTGATCCTGGCGAATTTACACTCCTTCTGGACGCCGCTGCCGTGGCTTTTCGGAATAGCCATCTGGGCATATTACTTTTGGTGGGATAGGGTCGAAGCATTTCCTTTGACATCGACGTCGTTTTCTTTCCCGCGCTTATTACTTGTCCTGGGAGCGGCTAGCGTCATACGCCTGTTTAGAATCGCCGAGCTTCCGCTCGGTCCCTACCCAGACGAAATATTTACTCTCAACAATAGTCTTGGGCTCCTCCATCGACCTTTCGACCTCTTCGGCCACACGCCGCTAATTATGGAAGGCTGGGTGGAAACCGCCAATCTCTACTTATATTTCAATCTGCTGATCGAAAAACTGTTCGGCGTTAGCTATTGGAGCATGAAGCTCTTTTCAGTAATACCCGGAGTCATCGCCTGTGGCGCCGTCTTCCTGATCGGTCAGCTTCTCTTCAGCCGACGCATCGCTCTTCTAACGACGCTTCTTTTCACGTTCGCTCACTGGCCGGTTCGGCTCAGCCGATACGGCTGGGATGCTTCGTTTATGATCATGGCGTTTTCCCTGGCGATCTGGCTACTGCTGTTCGCAATGCAGCGTGGCCGGCCGCTCTACGCCTATGCCGCCGGCTTAACCGCCGGCCTATGTCTCTATAGCTATTTGGCGTCCCGAGTCTGCCTGCTGTCCTTGTTATTTTTTTTGGCCGTGGAGTGCGCGATGACACGCGGCCGCTCGATCTTTAAGCATGGGATTGCCTTCGCAACCGGAGCAGCAATGGCTGCCTACCCGCTGCTCTGCTATTACCTCTTTGAGCCGCGCGCTTTCTGGGTAAGAACCGCGGAGCTCGATGTCTTCAACAGTCAAAACCCAGTTCCGGCGATCCTGGACAACATTTGGCGACACGCTCTCATGTTTTTTGTTATCGGCGGCGCCTACGCTCGAGACAACTTTCCCGGGCTACCGATGATGGATCCTCTGACCGGCTTACTTTTCATTGTTGGCTTGGTGATTCTATTTAAGGCCGTCAATACTTTTTCGGCCAGATTGATCGCTTGCACACTTGTGCTGAATTTTGCCACGGGCGTATTTTCGGTCAGCCAGGAAGGCCCCCCGTATGTCTATCGAACGGCGGCGGTGATGATTCCTGCGTTTTTGATCGCGGGTATTGGCGCGCAGTTCCTGATCGACAAGGCGGAATCCAAATTTGCCGAACGCCAGATATCAAAGTACTTCGGGGCTGTAACCTGGCCGGTATTAATGCTGATAATCGTCTTGAATCTCTACTTCTATTTTGGCCTGGAACCGCACAACGCCGCCGCCATGCGAGTCATGGCCTACGAGCCGCGCCTTATCGGTTTGGAAATAGCTCGGGATCACCTGCCGGTTATCTTGGTTGGCCGGGATATACTCGATCCTAGCAATGTTGATCCAAGACCCGGAGAGAAATACGTCAACGCGAATCCACCGCTGATTTTACCTCCGGCGGCGAGAAAACTGGCAGTGATTAATTTTTCCGGCCGCTACGACCCGAGTCAAACGGTGTTGAGCAATTTCACCAACCCGAAAGATATTTATTTTGTCGAGCGCGCCATGATGGAAACAAACAATTTGACGACCCGCGGACCGACAAAGGTTATTTTTAGAAGCTCGGACCGGCAGCTCGCAGAATTAATTCAAAGAGACTACCCCGACGCTGCTATCAAACAGATCCGCAATATTTATCAGGAACCGTTTCTCTCTGTGGCGACTTTACATCGTGAAAACACGCCTGAATCACCTCCGGTAGCTGATGCATCGACCGTCAAGTAATCAAAGACAAGCCCTGCTTTCCAGCAATGCGGTGCTATGAGCTTGCAGGCGATGAAACGGGTCTAATATGGCAGCCAGGAAAAAACCTCGGACGACCCCGCGCCGCCGCGATCGATCAAAACCCGCTTCCGCTCCCGATCGGTCGGCAGCCGGCCCATTGCCCGTCTCTTTCAACTGTCGCGCATTCATGCTCGTGCTGGCGGCGGGTGTCATCGTGCGCATTATCGTGTTCGCGTACATGGGTTTTTTCAATAACGATAATCATCTGCTGGTGATCGACTATGTCGCCCGCTACTGGATTCCCGCGCACTCCGACCAATTCAATCAAGCGTACCATCCACCGCTGTATTACTTTCTCGCCGCGCCATTGCTGCGCCTGGGCGGCGTTACGGCGGTTCATGGACTATCGCTCCTCTTTTCGATTGCCACATTTCTGCTGATCGCCCATTTGCTGCGCCAGCTGCCTTGGATACATGAAAAGATTCGGCCCTGGTGTCTTGCGTTGGCCGCGTTTCAACCTCAATTTGTCTTGTTTAGCTTATTTATTTCCAACGACACACTGGCGATTTTGTTGTCAATCCTGATCTTTTATCAAAGCTGGCGCATCCAGCTGTCTCCGTCGTTGGCCAATTGTTTTTCGCTTGGGATTTGCCTGGGATTGGGACTGTTAGCCAAGGCCGTCATCATGGTGTTCGTAATCCCTTTAATCTTATTCATCTGGTTGATTGGCCATCGACGAACCTTGCCCAGCTCGCAGCTTCTCTCACGGCTTGCTTTGTTTGTCCTCACCGCTGGCCTCCTCGGCTGCTACAAATACGTGGAAAATTTTATTCTCTTTGGCAATCCGACGGTCAGCAATCTCGATTTTTGGAATTGGACGAGCGAACAACAACCGACGTGGCTCGGAATCTCCTCATTGCTCGATTTCAATCTGCTAAAGTTGGTGCGCGACCCGGTCATCTCCGCTTCCACCGTCCATTCCTACCCTCTGATGCTCTACGGCTCTTTCTGGTATTCTTTGATCCCCGAGTCGACCTTCCGCAGCAATCTTGTATCGCCCTTTAATCACCTCGGATCGATGATTTATCTCGCCGCGCTCTGCCCTACCCTGTTGATGCTGGTCGGAGCGAATCGAATCGCAATGGCGGCTCTCGGCATCCGTGCTTGGGCTGAAACCGCGCAAAGCGCGCACGCTCGTAATCGGCTCGATTATGAAGGGGTTCTTTTGTTGACTTTCCTGCTTAACTTCTTGTTGATCGTCACGGTAGGCTGGAGCTCTGACGTATGGAGCGTCTTTCAAGGCCGCCTGCTCTTTCCATCATTTTTTCCCCTCTTGCTGGCATTTAACGCCGGCATGGAAGGGGCCGATCACTCCCGCCTTCTAGCCAATCTTATACGCTGCTTGATGGCGGCGCTGATCGCGCTCTTTCTGGTTTATATAATCGTCGAAGTCTGGCTCGCGATCTATCATCCGGTGAATCCTTTTCGCATGGACCATGTGCCTTTCAAAGTTGATATGCATGCTCGCTGATAGATTGTCTCGTTTGAGACCTCAAACTCAATTCATCCGCATGGCACGGAAAAATCCAAGGCGTAAGACAAAACCCCAAAGCTCAGTGGAGCATTTGCGACCTCAAGGTCAGGTGCGAACTCATCGATGGGTCGGCAAGCCTGCGGTCATCTTAGTATCGAGCGTCTTTGTGCTTCATTCCTTGGGCTTGGCCTCGCTGTTTTCGCCGATCGTTGGCTTGTTCGACAGCCAGCCAATTGTTGACCAGGATTGGGGCCTCCACTTTCATCATTTGAAATCCCTCGAAGCGTTTTGGCGCCAGGATCATTCTTTGTGGGGGTATAACCCTTTTTTCATGGCCGGTTATCCGTCGAACACGATTCAAGATCTAAGCATCAAGTTCTTTGAATTTTTGTCCCTCGCTCTGTCAGCCGTCCTCCTGTCACCGGTCCAATGGTTCAAAGTCTGCGCGTTTGTGGCGATGGCGAGCATACCTTGGATCATGTACTGTGCGGCGCGAAATTTTTTCTTCGACGACGATTCGCGCGACTTCACGTCGGCAACGGCGGCTTTATTGGGAACGCTCTACTGGTGGAACTCATTGCCCAGAGAGATGTTTTTCTACGGCATGATCGGTTTTCCCGCAGCATCCTATCTAAGCATTTTGGGAGTCTCACTTTTCTATCGGATCGCTAAACAGGCGCCGCCATTTGGACCTGTTCATATTGGCTTGCTCATGTTCGCAGTATCCATTCTACCGCTCCACGTTCAAAGTCTGGTCATGTTACTGCCGCCGGTCATGGCTTTGCTCATCATTGAGCCGCGTTTATTGACAGTCCGTCTGCTGGCGAGTGTCATCCTAGCAGCGCTACTTTCCTTGCTTTGCAACTCTCCGTGGCTCATTCCCGCAATCTCCCACCGTGGGGATGACATATCCGAGCAAATCGTCGGTCAGCTACCGCTGTTCGCCAGCTCTGATCCGTTGACTTTCCTCAAGGATTACCTCGGACCGAAGGGATACTGGACTTTTCGTTCGTCTTATCTGGAGAAAGGATTTCGCGTCGTGCTTTTGATTCTCGGCGCGCTCGGAACCGGGAAATTGATTCAGAGTGACAAACGCCATCTCGGCATCACTCTCGCAAGCGCTTTGGCAATTCTATTCGTCATCACCTATTTCGGCGCCCTGATGCCGTTTACAAGCTCATGGCAGCCCCTGCGCTTCAAAGTCCCGTACGATCTCTT
>VBKY01000184.1:0-43499 GCA_005879255.1 Deltaproteobacteria bacterium | reverse complement strand
CCCTACTCGCGTTCGTGATCAATCTTTTTCAAACTGAATCGACCGGCAAGCTGCAACTGCGTTCTCGGACCAATCCGGGGCTGAACCGGATCGCTCAGTGGGTCGAGCGCGATGCGTCACTCGCCGGAAGAGTGCTGTTTGAAGAGTCCGGCGACGAAACCGGTTTCGTCTATGACGGAGTTTATCTTTCTTCGTTGCTGCCGTATCTGACCGGCCGTCAGCTGATCGGTGGACCGATTAATCTCTACAACGATCGTCACCATTTTGCCGAGTTTCACTCCGGTAGATTGTTCAAAAAGGAGGTTCAAACTCTCTCCGACGAAGAGCTGCGAAATTACTTGCGCCTTTACAACATCGGCGCCGTCGTGGCATTTCACCCGGCATCGATCCAACGTTTGCAGTCGATACCAGGCTTAGTGACGATCGAACAGCGGATCGGGCCGATACATCTGATGAAGGTAAACCAGCCATTGACGTGGTTTTTCGCAGGCGAAGGCAAGGTGAAGGCGGACTTCAATCGATTGGAGCTTTTCGACCTCAAGGGCAACGAGGCAATATTAAAATTTCATTGGGTCGAGGGTCTAACGGCCACACCGCCAACAAGAATAGAACCGCTGACAATGGCGGACGATCCGATTCCGTTTATCAAGCTAGTCAAGCCGCCGTCCGACGTAACTCTGCGAGTCGCATCGTCATTATTCGAATCGCTCCACTAAAAAAGAATTTGGTCATCTTCCGCCGGCGCCCGCCTGGCTCTGCTTCATGAGCCGAAGAGCTTCTTGATAATGTTGCATCGCTTCGTCTTTTTTGCCTTGTAACACCAGCAACTGCGCAAGACCCTGGTGCGCGGGAACGAAGTCGGGTTGAATGCGTAGTGCTTGATAAAAAGATTCCGCAGCATCGGCGAAACGATTCTGCGCAGCGTAGACACTGCCTAGATAGTAACTCCCCTCGGGAGCATCCGGCTTTAACTGCGCAGCTTGTTGAAAAGGTCCAATCGCTTCGTCGAGCCGACCCTGCTTCGCCAAAGCGACGCCGAGATTTAGGTGCGCTCGGCTGATCGAAGGATTGAGCTCGATGGCCTTGCGGAAATACCGAATGCCGGTCTCGATGTCGCCGCGCTCGGCAATGAGCTGTCCAAAATTACTGTGTACTTCGGCGTAATTGGGATAGAGCCGGATTGCCGCTTCAAAATATTTCTTAGCCAAATCGAATTGGCCTTGCCCGGCGTAAAGATTTCCCAGGTTGTAGTGCGCTACACCGAGATCGGGCTCTAGTTCGAGCGCTTTGCGAGCTGCGTTTATCGCTTCATTGACTTTGCCTTCCTTGTAATAGGCATTGGACAAGTTGTTGTAACCGGCGGCGCCGGGGCCGCTAAAGTCATAGAGCGGCCAATTGACGACTGCCGCACTAATTATGGCAACAAACGAAACGCCAAGCAGTGATCGCCACGCTCGGTTCCGGTAGGAAGTCGACAACTCCGCCAGCGCCGCGCCGGCAAAGAGCGCGAGCAGCGGCACCAGCGGGAATCGATAGCGCGCGAATACGTAAAACACCGCCACGCTCAGGGCAAAGGAAATGATCATGGCGTAAAGCAACCAAAAACGCCGCCACTGGTTACGGGTGAGCCACGCGCCCGTGGCCGCCAGCGGAGCCAAGACACCGAAATGATTGATCCAGCTCAGAAGCATGAGCAACCATGACCACTGCCGGTAGATATAAAAATCGTCAGAGTCTTCGACCTCACGGGCATTCCACACCATCAACCATTTTTTGCCTAGCAGTCGAAACCAGTTTGCCGGCTCGATGCGAATATAGCCCCACGATTTTTTCAACCAGTAATCGGAAACTTCGCCTGAGCTCAGACGCCGTCCGAACGCCCGCTCCGCTAAACGAGCGGCGTCATTGCCTTCCAGCTGGGGCTCGCCGATTATTTTGTGCACGGACCCGTAGGTTCCGTCGGCTACGGGATTATTTCCGATAAAAAAATTCGCGCCGAATTGCGATGTGGTTAACTTGAATTCGCCGCCTACTGCAAGATTTCTAATGCCGACTGGAACGAGCACCAAGAGCAGCCCACCGAAAAAAAGCGCCGCCCAACGCGCCCGTGCCTGGATGCTTTGATCAGAGAAATTAATGGCTAGCCAAACCGGCACGACAGCAGCTAAGATAAGGGCGTTTTCACGGGACAGTCCGAGTAAGCCCAAGGTAGCGCCCGCAGCGAGCCACTGAGTCCAATGCCGGCGCTCCATCGCGCCAATTAGCAGACACAATAACAGGCTCAGCAAAAACAGATCGAGAATACTCTTTTCGATCAGCGCGTCGAAAAAGATCGCTGGTGCGTAACATGCGAGGATTAGGCCGGCGGCGATTCCAGCTACCCGCGAAAATATTTTTCGCCCGACAAGGTAAATCAGCGCGCAGGATAGCGAGCCTAGAATGATCTGCACGAAACGAATGAGCCAAAGGTTATGCCCGAAAAAAATCTGCAAGACGCCGAGAAAGTAGGGATAGAGCGGCGCCTGATAAAACACTCCCTGCCCCAACCAATCCCCCGCGGCGATCCGCTGCGCCCATTCATCGTAGGTCCGGCCGTCGCCCGCAAGATGATCAAAGAGCGGAATGGATTGGATTTGGACGAGGTAGAAAAGGCGCAAGACGAACGCGATGACCAATATTGCGGCGATCCAAAACAAATCGGACTCACAAGTCGTGTCGTGCTTCGACGCAATCGCCGACCTTGACTGTTTTCCCGCCGCCGTCGTTTTTTCGAACTGCCGCGCGCTTTTTTTCATTCTTGCCGATCCCTACCCGCCCAATTTAGCGCCGCGCTTAGACTCTCGATCTTCGGTTTACGCGTGTCGACGCTTTTCGACAATGCATGAATCCGATAACATGCGTTAAACGACAAAACCGGACGATGAATTATCTGGAGCTTTCCGTGGTTGATTGCTGTGTTGGCTGCTGTGATTTTAAAATTCGCAGCGCCGCTTTGAAGTGCTCTGCTGCCTGTGCTTTCTGGCCTTGCAAAGCCAGCGCCCGTCCGAGATTTTCGTGAATCTCAGCGACGCCAGGTTGCAATTGTAAAGCCCGCTGGAAACTTTCAATAGCTTCATCCACACGTCCCTGTCGAACAAACACTCGGCCCAAATTGAAGTGCGCTTTGGCGTAACGAGGATCAACTCGAATGGCCGCGTCAAAGTGTTTGACGGCTTTTTCAAGCTCGCCATTCGTGGCGAGCAGTAGGCCAAGATTGTTGTGGCTATCGGCATCGTCGGGTCGGATCGTGAGAGCCTCGCGGTAGTGGCGCATCGCCTCATCATACCTTCCGCTTCGGGCGATGTATCTCGCCAAGTTATAGTGCGCAAACCCCGAATTTGGGTCGATCTCAAGTGCTCGCGTCCAGAGCGTCTCGGTATTGCGCCAGTAAGCGGTTTGCCGCCAAGTCAAGCACGCTAGCCCAATTATAATCGCTACAGCAGTGGCGCCTATCGCTGTAACAGGCGGTAAACCAATGGGCATTTGATGTGATCCTCGTAGAAAGAATAACAAAGCTCCGCCTGCCAGCACCGCCAAACTCATGCACGATAGATAACTGTACCTGTCCGCCACCAGCTGCGGACCGGTTGGAACCACTCCCAAGACCGGAGCCAACACCGCCAAGTAATACAACCAACAAACCAGACCTGCGGGCCAGCGGTGTCTAATCAAAAACAACCACACCGAAACGGCCACTGTTGCCAAGCCTGCGATCAAAACTGTCGAATCCCACAAACTGAAATTTGCAGGTATTTCGTAAAGCGGAGATAATCCGACCGGTACGAGAGTTTTCCACAAATAAAAGCTGGCACCAAAAAATACTTGGGCCATTCGCTGCTCGATGCCATAGCTACCGAGGGATTTGACCGCAGACACTTGCTGTTGACCCAATACCGCGATCGACGCAAACACGACGGCGACAGCAATGAACCGAATTTTTTCTCGCCATACGTTGCGCGCTTCCGGCACAAACCACGTTCCTAAGTTCCAAGTTAATCTTTTTAACGGACAGATATCGAGTAAGACCATTACCACGGGAAACGTTATCGCGGTGGCTTTTGATAGTAATGTAAAAAGATACAAAATGAACGCCGCAGTCATCCAGTGCCGTGCTGCAACGTTATCATTAGACCTCGATCGTGCCCGCAGATAACAATGGATCGTCCAAAGATAGAACAAACCAGAGAGCACATCGCGGCGCTCTGTCGCCCATGCCACCGATTCGACCCGCAGCGGATGGAGAGCGAAACAGAGAGCCGCAAATGCGGCGCTCAAAATGACCTGCCAAGAGTCTTCCCCATCCGAGTCCGATAATGCCAGCGTCAGCAACCGCCGGCTCACGAAATATAAGGCAACCGCATTTGCCGAGTGGAGAAGAACATTGGTGATGTGATAGCCGACGGGATCCATTCCCCAGATGGAGTAGTCAAGCCCTAGTGTAAACCAACTCAGCGGTTGGTATGGCCCCATGTGAAAAGTCGTAAACATCCAACCGAGCTGGTTCCATCCCAACCCGCGAAAATTCTGATTGCTAATTAAATTCTCGTAATCGTCCCACTCAACAAAATCGTTCCACAATATCGGCAGAAAAGCGGTGCATGTGGCTGCGAAAATGGTCACAGGGACAAACCAACGGGCGGTGCTTTTGCTGAGCACGATGCCGCGAAGCTTGTTTGACTTCTGCAATTTTCCCGGGATGTTGCTCGTCATTGAGATTTTGTCGGGAAGCACATGCGATATAACAGCCTGTCAGAATCCATTCAAGTTTTGGAACGCGTGCGCGCTCAAGCGCGTATCGCATCCCGTCAAGGTGGAATTGGAGATCACCGAGATCGCTGACCGAATAACGAAAGGCGACGGTCCGGTGCTGCTGTTTAAGAACGTTGCCGGCAAAAATACTCCACTATTGATCAATGCGTTCGGTCCACTCGATTTGATAGACTAGTGCACAGCAGCGTTCCATTCGGATCCACTACCGGAGTAACACTTTCCGAGTGAAACTCACTGCAATTATCCCGGACTAGAAAATTCACACCAGCAATTATAGTGCGATTCGCCGGTTCAGCGTGCTTCGTCCTAGGTGACTACGAACATTGCCCTAGGCAACGTCTAAATCGGTTGAATTTGCCAGTTGAATGGGGCATAGGAAAAAGATCGAACTTTTCCTCAACCACGTGATCCCGGCGCGCTTCGGGGATACTCACTCACACCAGGACTACTTGTAATGACTAGCGAAACATCCTGGAGCAGCTTAGGAGAATAAGTACAAGTATGCCTGTTCAGAAGTTTGCGCCCATGTGCAAGGGCTTCGCGACCTTTGACTGCGACGCCCACATTACGGAACCACCCAAGATATGGGAGCGAGCTCACGAACATCTTACCAAGGACGAGCTAGAAGCGCTCAAATCCACGTACTGGTGGGAACCTAAAACCAAGCAGTTGCTTGTCAACGGCAAATCTGGCCTCGGCGTTGATGGCGTACCGAACAGCGGTACTCCCGGCAGCATTCGGGCCACCACCGTGGCCGGACCCGGCGTCACGCATGACATCCAGCGGGCGCTCCATGTCCGCAACCTCAATCCCAAAACCGCTCTCACCAAGGAGCAGTCCGCGTATCTAAATCATACCGGCTCGTATGAGCCCAAGGCCCGCCTGCGCGACATGGATATCCAAGGCATTGATCAGGTAATGATCATCCCAACGAACATTGATACTTATCCATGGCTTCAGAACGCCTTGGGCGCGCGCGCCTTTTGCAAGGCGTACAATGAATGGGCCTATGAGTACTCCCTCGAGGACCCCGACCGACTTTATTTCGCCGCCCTGCTCCCGATTCAGGACGTGCGCTTCGCCGTGGCCGAGGTGTATCGCGTAGCGGCCAAGGGCTGCCGCGTCGGCTTGATTCGCCCTATGGACGCCATGGGTAACTACCCGATGCAGCCCAAGTACGAACCTCTTTGGAATGCCTTCGAAGAGACGGGCATGGTGTATGGCATGCATCCCTTTCCTGCCGGTGGCGCGCACAAACCGCCAGGCTACAGCGAACAATATTCCGCGGCTGAGCTCATTGATCGAACCATTCGAACGTCGGGGCTGCCGCATACGTTCTTAGGGAATATGCAGGCGTTTATGGCTGAAGCCTCGATCTGGGTCACTGTTGTATTAATGTCAGGATTTTTCGAACGACATCCTAAGCTCGCGGCGGCCGTATTTGAGTCCGACTGCACGTGGCTCAATTTAGTTTTGGACGAATGTGACAAGGCTTATCGGTTGCACCGCAACGATCGGCGCATGCCACCTCTGAAGCAGTTACCCAGTGAGTCTTTCTTCCAGCATTGCTTTAACGGCTTCGAGGGAGATGAGGCCTTCGCTTCGCGCATGCCAGAGTACTATGGCGACATCGCCGCTTGGTCTTCAGACATCTACCACCACGATGGGAACGACGCCTGGCAGGCAATTGAAACCATGCAGAAATGTGGGCTGGCCATCTCTCTGCAAGGGAAGATGCTGGGAGAAAACGCCCGCCGCTTATACAAGATCAAGCCTCCTAAAACCGTCATCCGGGAGCGCATCTGTGAGATTCAGCGGCCTGACTGGTGGCCCACTGCCGAAGAGATCTTGGAAGCCCTCAAGCCGGAGTCCGCGCTTGTACGCTAGACACGGGTCAAGTATCAATGGCTTGGAACCGCCGCCGGTCAGGATCTCAGTGCGCGCATAATACACATATCCTGCGTATCTGTCCCATTGACGAAGAAACACAATGACGCCAAGGAAGCGCTTTGCGGTTTTTGACTCGGACACCCATGTTATCGAGCCTCGAGAGCTGTGGGAGAAGTATCTCGACCCTGAATACCGTCCACTTGGTAAGTCCGCCCTGTGGCGGGAAGAGGGAAAGTTCGGCTCCTATCTCAAGATCAACGGCGCGGTTTTCCGAGATACGGATAACGTCAATGTTCCCCGCCACGCGATCTGGCGGCCCGGAATGACCTGGGATTCTATCGGTGACCTAGACCCCCACACGCGCCATGCGATGAATGAGGGAGCATGGAATCCTGAGCTTCGCCTTCGCGACATGAACGCCATGGGTGTTGACCAGGCTTTCCTCTACCCCACGTGGTTCGCCGAGGGTTTTCCTCTGGTCAAAGACCCTGAGGTCGCATACGCGTTGGCACGGGCTTACAACGACTGGATCGCCAACTTCTGCAAGGCCGCTCCGAAACGGCTCTTCGCCGCCGCGGTGCTACCACTGCAGAATATTGAATTCGCCGTCGAGGAGCTGCGACGGATCGCGAAGATCTCCTGCTTTCGTGGTGCGTTCATCCGCCCAATGTTTGTCGAGGGACGGTATCTCAACCATCCCTATTACGAACCGCTCTGGACGGAACTCGCCAATCTAACCTTGGTGGCCGCTGTCCATGCGACACCTGGGTTGAACAACCCGGAATGGACCTCCCACGGGCCATTTATTGAAAAGATGAAGGATCGGCTTACGCAGGTGCAACTACGAGGGAACGCGGGCGGCGGACCTTTCACTGGAGGGGGAAGTGGTGCATTCACGGTCACAGGGACGCCTCTTGGCCACTCGCTCTCGCCGATCGTTGCGTACTGGTTGGACAACTATTTGTTCGTTGCCTCAACGCTGCTCGGCTACGGCGTGATGAACCGTCATCCGACCGTGAAAGTCGTGGTTGCGCATGGCAAGGCTACGTGGATGGAAGAGGTCCTAGAAAAATTTGAGTCCTCGACACGAGTCATTGCTCTTCAGCACTGCTATCCGGTCCGCACGGATGCTGAAGCGATGTGGCAGGCCGGCAGCGTCATGCTGGGATTTGACGCTGATGAGCGAGGGATTCGGAAGTTGCCCGAACGCTACAGTGCGAAGGTCGTCTGGGGCTCGCGCTATCCGCACGACGATACCACCAGCGCCTGGGACGCCATCGAGATTCTCAGCCAGGCAAATGTAGAGGAATCCTGCGTTGCGCGCATGTTGGGCGGCAACGCCGCCCAACAGTTTGGGATTGAACTGGTTCAGTGCGTAGGCAACGAGTTGGTTTAGCGTTTCATACCCGACGCCACACTGCGAGACAAACAGACAAATGGACCTATCAGTTGTCCTGCCAATATATAACGAAAGAGAGTTGGTGATTCCCCTTTATCGTGCGCTCCGTTCTTCGTTGGATCGCCTGGTCAAGGATTACGACATCATTTTTGTTGACGACGGTAGTGTCGATGGGACTCTGCAGCAACTATTGAGTCTGGCGAATTCTGACTCGCACCTCAGGATTATTGAGCTAACCAGAAACTTCGGAAATGCAATGGCGATTGCTACGGGATTGGAATTCGCAACTGGTGAGTGGGTCGTCACGATGGATAGCGACTTTGAAGATAAACCGGAACACATCGCGGACTTATATAGAAAGGCCCTCGAAGGCTATGATGTTGTCTACGCAGTTCGAGAAAGCAAACACAAATCATTTCTCAAGGATATCGGTTCACGCCTTTTTTATTTTCTGATCAGCCGGATTTCTACCGTTCCCCTAACTCGCAATGCCGGCAACTTCGGTATCATGCGACAGGACGTCGTCCGTGCTCTGCGCAAAATGACTGAGCGGACGCGCTATTTTGCAGGGCTTCGGACCTGGGTGGGATTCACCCAGATTGGCATTGACCTGCCGCGCGGTAAACGACCTGCAGGACACCCCAAGCAGTCTTTTTCCCGACTGTTCAAACAAGCCCTCGATGCCGTGTTCGCATTTTCGACAGTTCCCTTAAAGTTTCTGACTCTTCTGGGAGTCGTTGCCTTTTTCTCTGCGCTTTTTATCGCGGCAATGTTCGTTATCTTGCGTCTCATCCATCCCGAAGTGTCGATCGAGTGGGCTCCGACGATAATCGTGATCGTTTTTGTGGGCGGAATTCAGTTGATCGGGTTGGGAATTCTAGGGGAATACTTGAGTCGAATCTACGATGAAGTCCGCGCTCGGCCAGTGAGCATCGTCAAGACACTAACCAATGCCAAGCAGGACTGAAAACCGAACAATAATCTGTGTATAGTCCGCGAATCCCACCGGATGAGCTGCTTTGAAGATTGCGGCCTTTCCCGTATAAGTGTTAGAAACGTTTGATCGTTATTGACTGCGTCCACCTCAGTTGCGGATTGAGCAAAGATAAAAAACAAATGCGCGTCTGTCTGATTTTTCCTCAATCAACTTTTCTTGAAGATCCCATGGTTTTTCCGCCGTTGGGACTCTGGTGGCTGTGGTCCGTATTAGAGCAATCCGGGCATGACGTTTCGTTCATTGACATGTCCGAACACAACTTTAAGCCACAAGATATACCCCATGGTTTTGACGTCTATATGGTGTCGGGAACCTCTCCTCAGGGAAGAGAGATAAGGAAGCTTGGGAGAGAGTTCCAGTGGCGCGGGGTGCCTGCAGTCCTCGGTGGACCCCATGCAACCAACTATCCACGCAACAGCAGGAAATATTATCCTTTGGTGGTCCGGCGCGAAGGCGAGCAGGCGGTTCTCAAGGCGATTTCGCATATTCAAACCGGTGGGGCTCTGGAGTGCCTTTCCGACCAAGAGGTTGCCGATTCAACCAATGGGGATGGGGCTGCATTGCGAAAATATCAGCGGGGTATTATCGAAGAGCCTTTCATCGACGACTTGGGACTAATCCCGATTCCTAATCGCTCCTACGCGCACCATTACCATTATTTTTTGGCAGACGAGAAAGAAAACGCGCACCGTGCAACAACTATGTTTACGTCACGCGGTTGTCCGAAGCGATGCGACTTTTGCGATTCTCCCAATCTCTGGTCTCGCGCCGTTCGGAACACGCCCATGCCAAGATTGATCGAGGAATTCCAACAGATCAGGGAACTCGGGTTTGGCGCCATCCAATTCTATGACGATATTTTGCCTATAAATCCGCGCCGGATGAAGGAGATATGCAGTCACCTTAAAGAGTTTGGGCTTCTCTGGCGTTGTTTTTGTCGGGTGGACATCATCACGAAACACGGTGGTCGAGATTACCTGCAATTTATGCACGATCACGGGCTTCGTGAGGTGCTAATTGGTGCCGAATCGGGCTCTCAAAAAATATTGGATAACGTGCACAAAGAAACAACTGTCGAACAGAATGCTCAAGTGCTCCAGTGGTGCGATGAGGTAGGCATTCGCTGCAAGCTGTCATTCATTATCGGCTTGCCTGGTGAAACCCGTGAAAGCCTTGAACAAACCCGGCTGTTCTTGCGCAAGCATCTCATTGAGACTCCCCGGCGGCTGCGGCACAAGGTGGATCTCTGTTCTTATATTCCAATGGTCGGCACACCTATTTATAAGGCGGCGATGCGCAAAAAGGGCGCTCGCGCTGAAACGGATGAAGAGTTCGATGACTACGGATATCATTCCGGAGAGAATTTCGCCGATTTCGACTTGCAGTGGAACGTGGACGCGGCTCTCATGGATAATTTCTTCTATGAGCCGGAGAGCCTCGACGGGGGGCCCAGGCCGGATGAGCTGTTTTACAAAGGTAAGCTCGGAGCTGTTCAGCAAATTGTCAGCACGTCCCAATTGAGCCGTGAAGAATTGAAAAAAGCGCGCGATGAAATGGAGGCGGAAATACGGGCGGCAGGGTTCGCCTATTGACCAACTGTTGCCGACCTTTCTCTAATACCCTCCCAGGATGCTGAAGTAGGACTCTCACACCAGCGTGGTCCATCTTGTTCGCCCATATTTTTGCTCGCCGTACGAATTTTCATCCAGCTTAGCTTTGACGTGAATTTTTAGTGAAATCAAAGCGAAGAAAAGCGAGGCTTCAAAGCCAACCCGCGCGAGTACCGATTCGTGGTGCCGCAGAATCCAATGCGGACTGTTTAATTCGGTTCCTACTGCCTCTTTCCATAGTTGTATTAACTTTTGTCGCCTTTCTTCCCTCGCTACAAAACGGATTTGTCAATTGGGACGACGAGGCGGTTCTCCTCGACAATCCGAATTATAGAGGTTTGGGCTGGGAGCAACTTCGCTGGATGTTCACCACTTTTCATATGAGTGTCTATAGGCCGATCGCCTGGATAACCATGGGAATCGACTATCTCATCTGGGGAATGGAGCCGTTCGGTTATCACCTGACTAGTCTTTTTTTCCATTGTGCCAACGCAGTGTTGTTTTACTTTGTCGCTCTGCGGCTACTTCGCTTGGCGATGTCAACAACAGACGAATTGAAACTGCCGTTGCGAGTCGCGGCCGGCTTCGCCGCTTTGTTCTTTGCGCTTCATCCTCTGCGAGTTGAACCGGTTGCTTGGGAATCTGGTGAAGACAATCTCGTCGCGGGTCTTTTTTTCATGTTGACCTTACTCTGCTATCTTAGGGCTGCGGCGATTACGGAAACCGGTTTGTACCGGTGGGTTTGGATGGGCGGTGCCTGGATTTCGTACGCGCTATCTATCCTTTCTAAGGCGCTTACGGTTCCTCTTCCCTTGGCGCTCCTGGTTCTCGACGTCTACCCTCTCAAGCGATTGAAGATTACTCCGAGAACATGGTTTCAGCCAGACTCGCGTCAGATCTTGTGGGAGAAAGTACCGTTCCTTTTGTTCGCTGTCCCGATTGCGATTGTCGCCGTGTTGGCCAAACAATCGACGGGAGCAGTGGCGCCAGTAGCAAGCATTGGTTGGTTTCCGAGATTGATGCAAAGCTTCTATGGTTTGGCGTTCTATCTACAGAAGACCATAGCTCCGTGGGGGTTGTCCCCACTGTACGAACGGCCGATTCCTTTTAATCCATGGGATTGGCCGTTTCTCTTAAGCGGAGTTATCGTCCTCGCCGTGAGTATCGGCCTTGGCGTAGTGCGGCGTTTTTGGCCTGCCGGGTTAGCCGCATGGGTTTATTACGCAGTGATTTTGTTACCGTCGCTAGGAGTGATCACCTACGGCCCGCAGCTCGTCGGTGATCGCTATAGTTATTTCTCGTGCCTCAGCTGGGCACTGCTGGCCGGTGCAGGCGTGTTCCACTTCTGGAAACGACGGGCGGCTGGCGAGATGAGCGCACAGGTTTTTCTTTTAGTGAACGGACTGGCGGGTGTACTTCTCATGGGCCTTGGTGTGTTGACATGGAAACAAACGCAGATCTGGCATAACTCAGAGGAGCTATGGCGATACGCGTTAGCGCTTGATCAAAGATCAAGCTTTGCCCACAACAACTTGGGTTTAGTTCTTGCGAAGCGTGGCGCGTTGGAAGAAGCGATCAATGAATTTCGCAAAGCCACCCAAATTGATCCTGCATCCGTGGAAGCGTACACAAATCTGGGAAATTTCCTCGCGCAAACGGGTGCGCCCGAAGAGGCGATCGTTCACCTGAGACATGCGCTGCAAATCGAACCTGCGTTTGTCAGCGCTCACAACACCTTGGGCAATATCCTGGCCGACAACGGGGCGCTGGATGAAGCCGTTGAACATTTTCACGAAGGCCTAAGGATAGATCCGAAATCTGCCATGACGCACTATAATCTAGCGAGGGCGTTGGCCAAGCGAGGAGATATCGAAGAGGCACTAGCGCAATATCGAACTGCGCTGCAGATCAATCCCGCTGATCCCGACATTCACAATAATTTAGGTCTTTTGCTGGCGCGTCGAGGCAGCACAGACGAGGCGGCGCAGCAGTTCGCTGAAGCCGCGCGCGTCAATCCGGGTTATGCGAAGGCTTACTTCAACCTGGGCAAAGTATTTGCTCAGCAGGATCGTCTCGATGATGCGGTTCAAAACTTTAGACGGGCTCTTCGCATTCAACCAGAGGTCGCTGAAATTCATGAGAACTTGGCGCGAGCTCTTGCGCGTCAAGGAAAGCAGAAAGAAGCGCTTCAAGAATACCAGGAAGCTCTACGGCTTTTACAGCCGCGCTCCGAAGGTAGTGCTGTCCGTTAGAATTTCTGTTTAGTCATGCCTCTGCAAAACTCAGACAGGCTTTATATTCGATGTAGCCAGCTCCAGCCAAGGCCGCGATAGTGCGCATGGCTAATTAGATTCTCATAATCGTCCCGCTCAACAAACTGATTCCATAACTGGCAGAAATGTTGCGCAGGTAACTACTCCTGCGAAGACCGGAGCAATTCTCTCGCGGCTCTGTTCAAAAGATTCCTTCCCCGTTCTTCCCCGATTGTTGATTTTCATTCACCATTACTAGCGTGATGGCGGAACTTTCGTCTGTAATTTCAAGAGTCGAATAGCTTCTTGATAATGTTTCTTAGCTTCATCCTTATCGCCCAGCGCTGTGAGCGATCGCGCCAACGCTACGTGAGCGTCAGCAAAATCGGGCTTGAGTTTTACCGCGGCTTCGAAATGTTCTTTAGCCTCTTCTAAATGGCCCTGTTTTTCCAGGGCATTGCCTAACCCGAGATGAACCTCGATCCGATCAGGATTTAATTTGAGCGCTTGACGATAATTTTGCACGGCTTTTTCGTCCTGACCCTGGCTTGAGAACACCCTGCCGAGATTAAAAAAAGCCAACCCATAGCCCGGATCAATCGCAACGGCTCGGTAAAAATGTTCTAGCGCTTCCGTGGATTCCCCTTGCGCCGCAAGCAACAGACCTAAATTATTGTGTGCCGGCGCATCATCAGGGTCAATCAGTAGGGCTGTGCGATAATGCGAAATCGCATCTTGCAGTTGACCGTTACGAGCTAGCAGCCGCGCGAGATTAAAATTGGCCCCGGCATTTCCTGGGTTTATGGCAACCGCGCGGCTGTATAAAGTGAGTGCTTGATCATTCTTACCTTCCGCCTCAGCCAGCTTGCCCAAGGCATCGTGCGCTATGCTTGAATTCGGTTCGACGGCAAGCACATATTTCCAAAGAGTTCGTGAGTTTCGCCAGACTCCGGTTTGTTTCCAGGTCAAAAATCCCAAGATGAATAGGACCACGACCGCCAACGCGCATACCAACTCTGCTTTTAGATTGCTTCGCTTCTTATCCGCAGGTACCGACCAAATTGACAAAATCCCTCCACCGGCAAGTAGTGCCCAACTCAAGCAAGGGAGATAGCTGTAGCGATCCGCCACGAGCTGAGGTCCGATTGGAACGATACCTGATACCGGAAATAGGACTACGGCATAATACAGCCAACATGCGAGCAGAGCCGGCCAGCTCCGACTGAGAAAGTAGAGAGCTATAACCACGACAATGACACCGGCCACGCCTAGAACAAACACCCACGTCCATCGCGAAGAATCAATCGGCAATTCATAAAGAGGGGACAGATGTATCGGGATCAGGGTCTTCCAGAGATAAAAGTTCAGACCGTAAAGTGCTTGAGCGACACGCAGGATAGCCTCGTACTGTTGGAGCGCTCCTGCGGCACGTTGCCCGAGCAACGCCACGCCGGCGAATACAATAGCCAATACCAGAAAGGGAAGTTTCTCATACAATACGTTTCGAAATTGTGAATTAAACCAAATCCACGGCCGGGCCGGGAGTCTTCGCAGAGGAAAGATGTCCAAGAGGAGCAATATCGCTGGGAGCGTCATGGACGTAGCTTTTGAAAGCAACGACAAGGCGTAGGCGGCAACAGCGATTCCAAGCCAGTGCCGCTGTCCGCTCGGTTCAGAAACCAAAACGGCCCGCAAATAACAATAGACCGTCCAGATGTAAAAGAACCCGGATAGAACGTCGCGTCGCTCGGTCGCCCACGCCACAGACTCGACGCGCAGAGGATGAATCGCGAATGTTACAGCAGCAAACGCCGCGCCCACGTTAAGCCGCCACGATCCTTGGTCGTCCGACATGGAGAACGCCCGGGCTAAGAGCCGGCGGGAAACAAAATAAAAGAAAACTGCATTGGCGGTGTGCAAAATAAGATTCGTCAGGTGATAACCGACCGGGTTAATTCCCCAAATTAAGTAATCAAGCCCAAAAGTCACCCAGCTTAACGGCTGGTAAGGGCCCAAGTGAAACGTGGTAAACATCCAGCGTAGCTGGCTCCAGCCTAGACCGCGGTAGTGCGGGTTGTTGACCAGATTGGAGTAGTCGTCCCAGTCAACGAACTCGTTCCGGAGAGAAGGCGAGAAGAGCCAGAACGTAACCGAAGCGATCGCAACAGGAGGCAACCATCGACAGACGTTGCCCATGAATCTAGATATAATGGGGCGGGGGATATTGTCCGAGAGAAGTTTGCTCTTGTGTTGCAATCGCGTTGTCGAATTTCGGCTCATGAATGTCCGCCAAGGCTAACGCGCGTCGCTGATCAAGCACGCAAGCAACTATCGTGTATGGCTTCCAGAAAGCCCTGCACCTGCAGTTTGGCCTGAATGTTCTTTGCCTTAAGAAGCCCTAAAGCTTTCTGATATACTTTCATAGCTTCGTCCGCACGCCCGGCCGCAGCGACCGCGCGCACCAAGCCCACGTAGGCATCTTCGACTGCGGTTTGAAACGAATAACTTCTCGGAACTTTTGAATTGCGTCGTCCAGTATTCCACCAGCTACCAAGGCATTGCCAAAAAGAAACTGGCGATGACTATCAGCAGCGGCGACCACTGCTGATAGATATAAAAAATCGTCCGAGTCCTCGACCTCGACCACGTTCCAGGTAATCAGCCATTTCTTGCCCAGCAGAGAGAACCATTTGGCGGGTTGCGTCTTATGAAATCCCACCCTTGTCGCAGCCAGTAATTAGAAACTTGCGTTGCGCTGAGGGAATGTCCGAGCGCTTTTTCCGCCAGTTCTTAAGTGCCGAGCCTTTTGCTGGCGGACGGTGATACCGGTTCGGCTTCCATCCTTGACTTCCCCTCGGCGCTACGATTAAAAAACATATTCAACTATTAATCTTGTGGCATATAACAGCCTGTCAGAATTCATTCAAGTTTTAGAGCGCACCGGCGAGCTCAAACGCGTAGCCTATCCCGTCAAGGCCGAATTAGAGATCACCGAAATTGCCGATCGAGTGATGAAAAGCGGCGGCCCGGCGCTACTGTTTGAGAACGTCGTCGGTCGGCAAATTCCGGTTCTGATTAATGCTTTCGGTTCGAGGAAGCGCATGGCGCTGGCGCTAGGGGTTAACGACATCGAAGATCTTGCCCGCGACATCGGGAAGCTTATACAAACGAAGCCGCCAAAATCGTTCAAAGATAAATTCCATCTCCTCGCCGAGCTGATCAAGCTAGCAGGAATTCCGCCGAAAGTTGTAAACGATGGGGCATGCCGGGAAGTCATCCACAGAGACCCGGACCTTAACGTCCTGCCTGTCCTTACTTGTTGGCCCGGCGACGCAGGACCGTTCATCACGCTGCCGATGGTCTTCTCAAAAGATCCGGTAAAAGGCACGAGAAACGTCGGTCTTTACCGCATGCAGGTATTCGATCAGCGCACCACCGGCATGCACTGGCATCTCCACAAGGTCGGCGCGCGCCAATTTCGCCAGCAAAAAGCCGGCCGATTTGAGCTGGCCGCCTGTTTGGGCGGCGATCCGGCGATGATCTATGCTGCCACGGCCCCGTTGCCGGATCAGATCGATGAAATTCTTTTTACCGGTTTTCTACGCAAGAAAGGCATCGAGCTGGTCAAAGGCGTCACCGTAGACGTCGAGGTGCCGGCCAACTCGGATATCGTCATCGAAGGCTACGTCGATCCGTCGGAACCGCTGCGCCGCGAGGGGCCGTTTGGCGATCACACCGGTTTTTATTCCCTTGCCGACGATTACCCGGTGTTTCACGTCACCTGCGTGACGCATAGAAAAAATCCGATCTATCCGGCAACGATCGTCGGCCGCCCGCCCATGGAAGACGTCTATCTGGGCAAAGCGACCGAAAGATTATTTCTGCCGTTAGTGCGCGTGACTTTGCCCGAAATCGTCGATATGAATCTGCCGATTTACGGCGTATTTCACAATCTCGCAATTATATCGATCAAAAAAGAATATCCCGCCCAGGCGCGCAAAGTGATGCATGCGCTGTGGGGTTTGGGCCAGATGATGTTTACCAAGACTTTGATCGTCGTTGATCACGACGTCAACGTCCAAGACCTTGCCGAAGTAACCTGGGTCGTCGGCAATCACATCGATCCCAAACGCGACACGGTATTCGTCGAGGGCCCGGTAGACGTGCTCGATCACGCCGCGCCGCGCTTGGGATATGGCTCCAAAGTCGGCATCGACGCGACCCGTAAATGGCGGAGCGAAGGGTTTGACCGCGAATGGCCCGACGCCATCGTGATGGATGATAAGACAAAGAAATACATCGATTCGATTTGGGACAAACTCGGAATATGAATGTTCAACCGCCCGCTCAGTCGAAAACCTGTCCTGAGCGAAGTCGAAGGCAGCGAAGTCGAAGAATCCAAAATCTAAAATCCAAAATCGCCGACTACGGCCGCCTCGTTCGATTTTCCCACACCGTGTTCGCGCTTCCATTTGCAATGTCCTCGGTGGCTCTAGCCTGGCCCAAACATCCGGTAACGCTTCGAGCGCTTCTGTGGATTCTCATTGCCATGGTTGGCGCCCGCACGGCCGCGATGGGTTTCAACCGCTTAGTCGACAAAAAATTCGATGCGCTCAATCCGCGCACCCGTAGTTGGGAGCTACCAGCGGGCAAAGTGAGAGTCTCGGAAGCGGTCGCGCTCACCGCGATTGCCGCATTGGTTTTTATATTTGCGGCGTACCAGCTTAATTGGATCTGCTTTGTCTTATCGCCCGTGGCCCTCGCCATCGTGTTCTTCTATTCCCTAACGAAACGTTTTACTTGGGCTTCTCATTTATTCCTCGGTCTCGCGCTCGCCATAGCACCGATCGGCGCCTGGTTGGCTGTCGCCCAGATGCCGATTAATCTGGCAGAGTTGTGGGTCCCTTTTTATCTAGGTCTAGCAGTGGTTTTCTGGCTGGCCGGCTTCGACGTCATTTACTCTTTGCAAGACAGCGAATTCGACCGCGCCCATGGGCTCTACTCGATACCTGTCCGTTTCGGCGTTGCCGCCGCGTTACACCTCTCGACGATCTTTCATCTATGTACGATCGCGTTTCTCGCGCTGGTCGGACGCAGCGCAGCAATGGGCCTGATTTATTGGCTCGGGTTTCTCGCGGTCGCGCTTGTGTTGTTTTGGGAACACCGCATCGTCACACCCAACGACTTATCGCGTGTCAATCGCGCCTTTTTCGATCTTAACGCCTACGTCAGTATCGGCTACTTTCTTGCGACTCTTGGCGATATTCTGATCTGATCGTGTGCAAGATTAGCATATTGAATTTCCGGCCCGCGGTGATTATGCTTTCGCCAGGAAAACTGGAGGGAGTCATGAAATCCAACACTCTAGCGGCGTTGTTCTCATTGCTTGTTACTCTTTCCGCTTGCACGAGCTTACATGTTGGCAGCGAGGTTGCCGCTGGCAGGCACGCGCTTCTCACGGGCAACAACGAAGCTGCGCTTGGTTATTTTCAGAGCGCTGCTCAAAAAGATCCGGAATACAAGTACGGAACTGCCCTGAAACAAGGCATTTGGACTTACGTCGGCAGATCCGAATACGCGACGGGCAAGTTACCACAGGCCCGCCAGACTCTCGAAAAGGCACTTTCCGCGAACAAAGATGAAGATATCGGCCGTCTTTACCTCGGCCTGACGTTAGCCCGCAGCGGCGACCGCCAGACCGGTTTAAAGGAGATCGAGGGTGGAATGCGGGGCATTAACGACTGGCTTGAATGGGTCACGGAAGCTCATCGGTTTTCTTTCGGCCAATTCTGGGATCCCGCGCGTGAGATAAGAACTAAGATTCAAGGTGATCTCACCATGATTTCTGGCCGAGAATTCGATTGGCAAAAGCTGCTTACAGACGGTGAGTGGATAGCCATTCGAATGGAAGAAGAGGGTGATTTGGCTCGACGCGACGAATCCAGAGACCGCGCCCGCGACAGCGAGGGTAAGAGTAGCCAGCCGTAAACTCATTCAAATGAACTACCCCGCAGCAAGCTGGAATATTGGAACAGCGGGATGAGATTTTTTTCCAAAGCATCACCCCCGAATCTTTTAAATCGGGGGTCTACCAGTTCCGGTCTCGCCTGGATTCCCGATAAGCGCATTCGGGAATGACGGTCTAAGAGATCTGGTAATAGCTCGACGCAGCAAGGTTTGGAGAATTTAGCTAACGGCGTTTTGTCAGTCGCGCCGGCAGCTACGATAGGTCAACAAACAATTTCAGTTAGTTCTTAGCCCCCGTAGAGTGGTCTGGTATTCTGAATGCGTGTGTTTCTCTGGAAGTTTTCTTCGTCGTCAATCAGCGCGAGCAGCCGATCGGTATTTTGAATAATATTGTCTTTTTCCTCCGCGCCTTTGGTCAGCAAAAAAGCTGAACGCCTCATAGACGCACGTATCAATCCCCGGGTATCCCAATAGATATAATTGTGATAGCCGTCGACCATGACTCTGCTGGCCAGCGTGATGCCGCCCTTTAACGACTCTATCCCGGTGTCGTTCTGACCTAAGCGCAATTGCGCGAGACCGAGCGCCATCCAGGCCTGCTCGTCGTCCTTATGGACCGCCACGGCACGCTGCAGCACCGCAAACGCGTCTTGGTATCGTCCTTTCAGGTAGTATGCGCGGCCGAGATAGGTGAGGCTGTATTTGTAGGTTGGGTCTTGGCTCACGACAGACTCCAGAGCGACGATAGCGGTGTCCATATCGCCTCCCCGTCCACGCAGAAACTGTTCCCTCCCTTCTTCATATCGCCCACCGATGCCGAATCGAGGAACATAATGAGTACAGGCAATCGACAGGCTGATCAGCAACATGGCTGAACTCAGTGATGACCATCGAGAGATCTTAATTGTGTTTGCCATGGTTTTCCTCACCAGTGAATATACTTCACCGCGACCTGGTCACCAGCTCCGAGGTAGTAATAGCTCTGATTTTTAGCAAGAAGGAATTAGCAACGCAATAATGCGCGCGCTATGAAAGTGCACCGGCTGCGTTTGCGTATCTAGAAGGTTGGGTGCCGGCTGGGTTTTTTCAAGATTCCACCGCGAATGTTAATAAATAATAAAAAAGGGGAGTCATTTCTGACTCCCCTTTTTTTCTGATCCAACTGTCTTCCGAACTAGAACGTATATCTCCAGTTGAGCATTACATCCACCCAGTCACCGCCGATGCCATTTCGACAACCCGTCGCAGGTGTCACATGCGGCGTGTCGCAAATGCCCAAGTTATGCGCCGCTTGGTTTGCGCCAGTACGCAGATTAGCCGCGTCGTACCACAACACGTTGATGCCCACGTTCATACGCGGGGCTATCACGTACCACAGATCCCATTCGCGCAGCAGGATGCGATTACGATGGAATTGGGTGATAGACCCGCCGATTCCCGTCTGGGAGCACGGAATCCCTGTCGAGCCGTTACATCCAATCCTCACGGCGGCGCGCTCAAAATGCGTACCAACAAGGATCGAGTTCGGGGTAGTGGCAGAACCGGTCAAGAATCCTTTCGGGCTCCAGAGATAGAGATCGTGGCCGATCAACCAGCCAGCTGATCTCTTGTTACCTTTCGTGCCACCGCGATCCTCGCCACCTTCGAAGCTCCCCATTGCCCGCAAGGTGTATGGTCCAACACTCCAGACAACGCCGGGACCATGTGCCACTACGAGACCATCGCCAAAGTTACCCGAGGAGATCAAGTTCTGGCGCCCACCGTCACCATGATCTTGTATCTGGAAGGAGCCACATCCGTTTTGTATCGCACGAAGATCCACGTTACAGAACCACGCACCGTACTCAAAGGTCAAACCGCTGATCCATTTGTTCTTGACTTCCGAGAACGGCTGAATGCTCAGATAAGTATTGAAATCCTTCCGGTCCGTAAAGCTCTGCAGACCATCGTCACCTTCGCCGATGCTCGACATACCAATCTGGAACTTGCCGATTCTTCCAGGAATGCCAATGTCGGTAAGAGACCGGTCATCCCAATTGAGCACGATGCCTGAGCCAGCGCGCCCGGTGTTGAATCCATTGCCGCGAGTTAGAAGGTCATATTCCGCCTGGGCGCCGACGGTGCCCGAACCCTGCCTGGCTAAGCTGCCGCCGCCTGCGTTCTGCACTTCCATACCAAACTGCACAGTCGGCAACCACGGGTTTAGGTTCTCTGCATGAAAGTTCACCGCGCCACGTTGTAAAATCGAACTAGTGGAGGTGTTGGTCGAGTTCTTGCCGTTACCTGTGCCCCAACCGTCGAGGTCAAGCGTCGCCTCGATTTCCCACAGACAATTATTGATGCAGTAAAGTACCCCAGGCCGAAACCGCCGCCCCATCAACTCACCGTTACTGCGCCCTACTTGATCGCGTCCGGACTCAAAGTTGTAACGGAAGTGTGTCTCAACGGTAAACCGCACGCCCCACGATTTGTCCGCCGCCTCCATGTTCAGTCCGTTACCCGGACGGTAACTGAAGCTCGGCATTGCCTGTGCCGCCGCTGTCGCCTCTTTCTTCATGTCGATCTGCTGTTCTTTTAACAGCAGAAGCTCTTGCTCGAGCGACTTGATCCTATCATCGACGCTCTGGGCTCTCACTGTTCCCGCAGCTAAAAGGAAAACAGCTAGCACACTCAACGCCCAAAACCTCTTGTTCATTTTGCCTCCCTTGTTCTCCTGATTTCTTCTATTCTTTTGTCTTCTTTTTCGGCAGATTCTAAAACAAACCCACAGGGCGCGTCGCCCCCATTGTCTTGACGGTTGTACTTGAATAATGCCGTTCCCATCAATACGCGAGTAGTATGATTTTTCCTGGGCTATGCAAGTTATTGAAGCGTTTTCTACGACTTCGGTCCTATCATTTGGGAATTTGTGGCTAATTTTGGCGACCTTTGGAACTTGGAGACTCAGGTAGACCAAAGATACAGCATGTGCCTTAATATGCCCGGATAATCGTTTAGTTGATCTGCGGGCCTTTGGATAAACTATTCTTTTGTGCCATTAACGAGTTTGGAGAACCGTGCATGAAATGCTTTGTCCACCGATTGAAGAAGATGTACCGCTTGATCTTCGTCGCCTGTCTGTCAGTCACGACGTCATCTTCTTGCGCACCTCGCGTCGTCAGCGTGAGTCCAACAGAGGGATCGCCCGGAAATGTCGTTAGCATTTCGATGGAATACTTGGTGGGCTGGCCGCGTGTTGAGATCGCCGGCAAGGTAATGGACTGGCCCCAGCTCAAACTCACCGCGGCGGATCCGCAACGAAGTGACATTCCCGGCGAGGAGTTGGTTTGGATTGAAGATAAGTTTCTTCAGTTCAAAATCCCGGACATCGCGCCGGGAGAATATGTCGTGACCATTCACGATGATAAGGGGCCGCCGGGTGATTTGGTTTACTCCTTCCTGGAAACCACGGCGTACGTTGTTTTTCCTCCTGTGTGGCCGTTCGTCTTTCGCTCGAATCAGACACAGTTTAAATTGCGCGTGTTGCCGAAAATAAATTCTGAGTGAGGAGCTTTCCCAAGTGACCGTCCAGCGTCAGACTGCACGGAAGTTCTCCCAGATTTACACTGCTCCCTTCGCTCCTTCGTTAAGCTCGGGACGGATCCGAGGTTCTGGGGGAAAAGGGCGCGGAATCAAGCCGCCACCCCACAAATCGATGACTAGTTGGGGCGAGCAGCCGGAATCGCGAGTCGTCAGTTTCGTCCGTCGTTGTCAATTTTTAGCCATCAAAAAAACTTGACTCGGTGCTAGGTCGACGTATATTATCGACCGAAATAACCCCCCAGGTGAGATAGGTGATAATGAGATCTATTATTGCGTTGTCCGCGCTACTAACATGCTGTTCCGCCTGTTCTTTTCCATCACTGCCGTCGCTGCCGTCACTTCCTTGGTCGAGCAGCTCGCTGAACGCTGATCCCACTGCCGAAGCGCTTTACGACGAGGGCATGCGCGCTTTCAATGACAAGAAGTATGTGCGCGCGATAGATAATTTTTCCAAGATCCGAACCGATCATCCTTTCAGCCCGATGATCACCCAAGTCGAATTAAAAGTCGCCGACGCTTACTACTTAAACCAGCAGTTTCCCGATGCCATCACCGCCTTCAAAGAATTCCAATCGATGCATCCAACCAACGAAAACATTCCCTTTGTGACTCTACGCTTGGGACAGGCTCATTTTGATCAATTTACCAGCGCGGATCGCGATCAGAAAAACACCGAAATTGCCAAAGGCTATTTTGAAACCGTGGTATCCAAATATCCAAATTCGCCGCAGGCAGCGGAGGCGAAAGAGAAACTCGCAAAATGCCTCGATTATCTGGCTGAGCATGAATTCAACGTCGCCCATTTCTATTACCAGCAGGAGAAATATCCCGCCGCGCGCGACCGATTCGAAGAAATTGTGCGCAAATATAAAGATACGCCGACGGCCGTGAAGAGCCTCTTCTATTTGGGCGAGAGCTATAGAAACGAAAAGAATGGCGTGAGAGCGGCCCTCGCCTACGAGGCTTTGATCCAATATTATCCGCAAAGCAAATTTGCCGCGGAAGCGCAGTCTCAATTAGCGACGATTGAAAAAGAAAAACGCGACCCTTTGGCGTTGCTGCTCATGCGCGACCGCCGACCGACCACGGTCGCGCCGCCTGAAGTCAATGAAGATCCGGCACTGGCGAAGTTGAGGGACCTTAATCTGGTTGCGAAAACCGACGTAGTTCATGAAGAGCCGGGAGACGAGAAAGGACTTTTGCGCCGGGTCGCGGATAAGTTAAACCCGTTTTCTTCCTCTTCGGACGACGGCAAAAAGGACGAGAAGAAGAGCGAGAGCGCTCTTGCGCTAGTGTCGAAGAAAAATCAAGCACAAAAACAAGAATCCGGCGGCATAATGTCGGCGCTATGGCCCTTTGGGACAAAAACATCTAAAGAAACAGCGCCAAATAGCGGTGCCAAATCGAGCAGTTTAGTCACCCAGCTTGACGACTCACTCAAACAGAAGGGGATCGATGTTGCGGCCAGCCAAGCCACGCTAAAGCCACCGCCTGTAGACTTGCCCAAGGAAGAGGAAACCCCCAAGCCGCAGTCCAACACGGACACCGCGGCGCTGCTCGGTTCCATTGATGCTAACTTGAAAAAGGGTGGCACAAACGGCGGCGAAATGCCGCCGCCACCCGAACCCGCAGAGGCTTTTAAAGATATCGCCGCCACGCAGGAAAGACTGGCCAAAGCAGCAGCCCAGCAGAGTCAAGCGCCGCAAGATGTTCAAACCAGTGGCATTCTGAGTAGCATTGACCAGAAACTCAAAGCCCAAGGAGTAGAATCGGCCCGGTTTGAAAAACCGCCCACTGCGGAAGAAATGAAGGCCGCGGCAGCGCAGCAGAAATCACAAGCTAAAAGTGTCGAACTCGAACCAAAACTTGCCAAAGAAAAGGGACCGCTTTTCTTGAGCCCCGCGGAAGTTCCGGCTCAAGACAAGCCAGACTCGTCCCGAGAATCAATAAAGTCGGATAGCAAAGACGACGGCGGCAAAGACTCGCCGTCGAGAGTTCTCGTCAAGGGACCGGTGCCAGCTCAACCGGCCGCGCTGGGAGCAAAACCGGCAGAGCCGAAAAAACCGTCGGCGAATCAGGATGACGAGCCAAAAGGGGTGCTCGATCAACTTCGCCAAGACATAGATAACGCCAGCAAAGTGCTCAATCCTTTCCGTTGGTAAGCGGCCCGGCAAACACACCGGAAGGAGATCCAGTAACCTTGTTACTTGCCAATCGACGGGGGTGCTTTCGCAGCGGACACGCGAACCAGGCTGCCCGCCTTCAATAAACTTAATTGATCGGTGATCACTGCGTCGCCGTCTTTGAGTCCGGTTTTGATCTCGATTTCCTCGCCCCTTTGGTTACCCAGCCCGATTTCCTGTCTCACCGCGCGATTGCCGGCAAGCTTGTAAACATAATCCTGGTCGCGTGCTGATACCACTGCTGATCGAGGAATCAACAAAATCTTTGCCCACTGTTCTAAGGAAATCACCGCCGTAGCCGTCATGCCCTGGCGGAAAATTCCTTGGGTATTATCAACATGAATCTCGATTTCCGAGATCGACCCCTCACCGGCTTTCAATGAATCCACACGGACTACAGTCCCCTGTGAAATCGCTCCAGCCGCTTCAAGGCTTGAAATTCCAGCTTTCAACCCCTTGCGGACATCGCTCCCATGAACGCCGGACATTTTGGCGATCATTTTTAGCGTTTGGAGATTGGCAATGGTGAGGATCGGTGCGGATGCAGCAATCGTCGCGCCGGGCTCCGCCCATCGGCCGGTGACCACGCCGCCGATTGGGGCCAAGAGTCGGGCCAAACCTTGCAACGTGTGTAACTGCTCAAGCATCGCTTCCTGCTGAGCGAGATTCGCGCGCGCGAGTTCCGCCTGTGCCCGCGCTGTTTCCATTACCGTTTCGGCTTGCGCGACGTCGCGCCGGGCGATGAGATCCTGCTGGTGCAATTCTCGGCTTTTTGTTAGTTGCTTCTCCGCCTCGGCCACGATCTCCGCCTTTAGCCCAACATCCTTCCGCGCGGCAACGATCGCGGCTTGGACTTCGGTCATGCGCTCAGCTACCGAGCCTGAATGAATATTTGCAACAATGGCCCCGGCCGGCACAGAGTCGCCGATGTTGAAACGCACGTCGGTAACTTTGCCCGCCAAACGGGAGATGATGGTGGCTTCCCTGACTGGACTGAGCTCGCCCGTGAACCGCACTGTCAGCGGTGCTGAGCGGCGCCGTACCGGCGTGATTGTTACAGCGATTGCATCGTTGCTGCTGCGCCAATTGGGCAGTGCTTGAGGATTCATATTCAGAAACCAATAACCGGTCGCCATCAGTGCGGTAAGGAAGACCACTGCTATCAGCCAAGAAAAACGCCTCATACAAAACCACAGGCCGAATTATTGTTTAGATCGCGGTGGTACGCAATGTAACGAACCCGGTCTTGAACGCGGAGAATTTTTTAGTTTTATGAAAAACTTCGGGCTACCGTTAAGCTCGCAACGGTAGCCCGACGCAGCACATGCGAAAATATTTTCGGACTGAGCGCTTAAGGGGCCTTGTGCGGAGCGGAGCTCTCCATTCCAAGCTTCGGCGCGAGCGCCTGTCCGGGCGTAGCCTTCTCGCCCTTGGCTGCGCCGCGCAGTCTCGCCGGCAACGTAATCATGAACTCCTGACACTTTTCTAAATACAAATAGACCACCGGCGTAATGTACAGCGTGAGAATCTGAGAAATAAGCAGACCGCCGACTACGGCAATTCCCAACGGCTGGCGCGCTTCGGCCCCCGCACCCAAGCCGATGGCGATCGGAATAGCGCCGAAAATCGCCGCCATGGTCGTCATCATGATCGGCCGGAAGCGCACCAAGGCACCTTCATAGATTGCTTGCGCGGGGTTCTTGCCTTCGTTGCGTTGCCCCTCAAGCGCGAAATCGATCATCATGATGGCATTTTTCTTGACGATACCGATGAGCATGATTAAACCGACGAAGGCATAAATGCTCAGATCCATACTGAAATAATACAGCGCGATCAGCGCGCCCAGACCGGCGGAAGGCAAACCCGAAAGAATTGTCAGCGGATGAATAAAGCTCTCGTAGAGTATGCCGAGAACGAGATAGACGACGAACACCGCCAGAATCAGGAGTACCCATAGGCTTTTGATGGAGGATTGAAACTCCTGGGCCGTGCCTTGGAAATTCGTGGTGATGGAAGCCGGAAGCGTGTCACGAGCCAATTTGTTTATCGTCTCCACCGCATTTCCCAATGAAACTCCCTCCCGCAGATTAAAAGACATCGTTACCGAAGGAAGCTGCCCTGAGTGATTCACTGTTAGCGGCCCGGCGGTATACTTGAGACTCGCCAGCGCGCCCAGTGGGACCATCGGCTGAGCCGTCGAATTTTGGCCAGTTGTGGAGCGAATATAGAGCATAGACAGCGCCGACGGATCGTTTTGAAATTTCGGGTCCAATTCCAAGATCACCTGGTATTGGTTGTTGGGCGTATTGATGGTCGAGATTTGTCGCGTCGCATAGGCGTTCTGGAACGCCTCTTCGACTTGCCGCGGCGAAATGCCTTGAGCCGTGATCCCCATCGTCGCCATCTTGTCTCGGTCAATCACGACCTGCAGTTGAGGATTATTGATCTGCAAATCACTGCCGACATCTCTGAAGTCGGGAAGCGCTCGCAATTTTTCTTCAAATAGATACGCCTGCCGGTAGAGTTCCTGGGCGTCGGGGCTTTGCAAAGTAAATTGATACAGACTTCGGCTTAGCCTGCCGCCGACGCGAATTACCGGCGGGTTTTGCAAAGAAACACGAATCCCCGGCACCCGCGCTAACTTGGGTCGCAAATCGCGGATCAACTCGTCGGCACTGAGAGGGCGACAGGATTTTATCCACGATGATGCAGAACAAACCACGGGCCGTTCTGAGCGCGACTTGAGCTTCATAAAGATACGGCCCGTGTTGCCGGTTAACCCTATTCCGCCGCTACCAATACTGGAGAAAAATGACTCTACATTGGGATCCCTGGCGACAATGGCGGCCAACTGTTGCTGGTACTGCACCATTTGTTCGTAAGCGACGCCTTGCGCGCTCTCGGTATTGATCAGGACCTGCCCGGTATCTTCGCTGGGAATAAATCCTTTGGGCACCAAGCCAAACATGTACACGGTGGCGACCAGGACAACGCCTGAGAGCACCATCGTCGTCGCATGGTGTCGCATCACCCAGGCCAGGCTTACTTCGTATCCTTTATTCATCAAATCCAAACAACGGCCAAGAAAATTGTAAAGGGCTCCATGCTTTTGGTCGTGGGGCGGACGGAGATAGCGGCTGCAAAGCATCGGGGTGAGGCTCAACGAAATAAAGCCCGACACAAGGATCGATACACAGATGGTGACCGCGAACTCGCGCAAGATCCGCCCCAACATGCCGCTCATGAACAGCACGGGAATGAACGCCGCCACCAATGAAATCGTCATCGAGACAATTGTGAAGCCGATTTCCTGCGCACCCTTGACCGCCGCGTCGTAGGGTTTTTCGCCCTGTTCCATATGGCGGACGATGTTCTCCAACACGACAATGGCGTCGTCGACGACGAAGCCAACGGCGAGAGTCAGCGCCATAAGCGACAGGTTGTCGAGGCTATAATCGAGCAGGTACATGACGGCAAAGGTGCCGACGATGGACATGGGCAGCGCCAAGCTCGGAATGATAGTCGCCGACACATTGCGCAAGAATAGAAAAATGACGAGGATAACCAACCCGATCGTGCCGATGAGAGTGAGCTGGACGTCATGCACCGATTCCCGAATCGACTGCGTGCGGTCAAAGAACAGCTCCAACTTAATGGACTGAGGAATCTGCGCGCGCAGTCCCGGGAGGATATCTTTGACGGCATCGACGACTTCGACGACGTTGGCGCCCGGTTGCCGCTGTACTCCCAGGATGACCGCCCTTTTGTCCTTGAACCAGGCTCCGACTCTGGTGTTTTCCACGCTATCTATCGCTGTGCCGATATCCTGTATGCGCACCGGCGCGCCGTTGCGATAGCTGACGACCATCGGGCGATAAGCTTCCGCGTTGGTGAGCTGGGCGTCTGACACCAACGTGTAAGCCCGGTTGGGGGCGTTCAACGTTCCCACAGGCAAATCCACATTGCCGCGTTGGATTGCACTTACCACATCGTCGATGCCAACCTGCCGAGCAGCTAACTGGTTGGGGTCCAGCTGAATGCGGACTGCGTATTTTTGCGAGCCGTTGACATCGACTTGCGCAACGCCGCTTACCATCGAGATGCGCTGTGCCAAAATCGTCTGGGCGAATTCATCGATGGTTGACAAAGGCAGGGTCGGTGACGTCAATGCCAGCAACAGAATGGAATTGTTCGCCGGATTAACCTTTCGGTATGACGGCGGATTCGGCATACTCGGCGGCAGATCGCGGGCCGTACGTGCGATCATTGCCTGAACATCTTGGGCTGCGGCATCGACGTTTCGGCTCAAACTAAACTGCAAGGTGATTTGAGTCCGCCCCAAACTGCTGGTCGAGCTCATGGAATCGAGGCCGGCAATGGTCGCGAAATTTTTCTCGAGCGGCGTCGCCACCCCCGACGCCATCGTTTCAGCGCTGGCGCCCGGCAGATTTGCGTTGACGGTTATGGTCGGAAAATCCACCGTGGGGAGGTCGCTGACCGGGAGGGACTTGTAGCCCATGATGCCGAAAATCAGAATCCCCACCATTACTAGCGTCGTCGTCACCGGCCGACGTATGAAAAGCCCCGAGATGTTCATGATTCACCCTTTTTTTCGTCCGCTTTAACGTTACCTCGTTTGCCTCCCTCAGTGCGACCGCTCCTTTTCGCTTCCCCCTTTGTTTCCCCGGTCAACTTAGTTGGATCTTTCACCTCCACGCGGGACCCCGGGCCGAGCAAAAACTGGCCTTCACGCACGACCTGTTCGCCGGCGGCAAGGCCCTTGGCGATGATCGCTTCGCCTTCGTTCGTGCTGCCAATCGTCACCGGCCTAACTTCAACCCGCTTGTCTTCTTTGACGACGAAAACATGCTGGCCTTCCTGGCCGACTTGGACCGCTTCCGAGGGAATGACCACGGCATCCCCTTGTGTCGCCAACGTCAGCGCTACATTGACAAACTGACCGGGCCACAGCCGCCTTTCCTGGTTGCCGAACTCGGCTTTCAATTTAATCGTGCCGGTGGACCGATCAACGGCGTTATCAACAAAGGCTAAACCGCCTTGTTCTGGCCGGCCTTCATCCGATTGGAACCTCGCGTCGACTTTTAACCTTCCCTCGGCCATATGTCGTTTGAGATCGGCCAAATACTGTTCGGGCACGGCGAAGGTCACATTGATTGGGTTAATTTGATTGATGACCACCAGAGCGGCGCCGTCATTAAGCCGGATCAAGTTTCCTTCGTTGATCAACAGACTGCCAACCCGCCCATTTACCGGAGAATAGATGTAACAATAGCTTAGCTGAACTTTGGCGTTCTCGACGGCCGCTCTATCGGCATCCACCACCGACTCGGCGGCATCTGCGTTAGCCTTTATCTGATCGTACTGCTCTCGAGACACGTACTCCTTCTGGACTAACCCTGCATACCGCTTAACTTGTTCACGCAAATTGTTTAGCTGGGCAGTGTCGCGCGCCATATTCGCTTCAGCCTGTTTTAACGCCGATTCCAGGGGACGCGGATCGACGGTGAAAAGTAATTGGCCTTTCTTGACGTCTTGGCCTTCCTTGAAATGAGCCTGCAAGAGCACGCCGGTAACTTGGCTCTTTACCGAAACGGTTGTATAGGCTTCAACATTCCCAACCGCCCGGATTTGTAGCGGAACGCTTTTCTGGACCGCAGTTGCGACCAGGACCGGCACCGTCTCGCCGCCGCGCGACCGCCCCGCGCCGCGCCCCTGTCCCTGACCGCCGGCGGGTTGACTTCCTCGCTCGGCGCGTTCGGAGCCTTCCTCCGACTTGGCTTGGGACCCTTCGTGTGGTTTGTTGAGCGACCATGATTGAAATTGTTGGAAACCGGCGAAGCCGCCGACCACGATGACGAATGCGATGATCCAATGAGAACGCTTCATATCCTAGGACCCCTTGCTAGCCCCTTTCTCGGAGTTTCCCGTGTCTATTTGATTGATCCTGGTTTCAAGACTCCAACTCGGGTATCTCCCATCGCTCTCGCCAGCTGAGCGTCGGCGATCTTGTAGTCGTAAATTGTCCGTATATATGTCGTTTGTGCGTCGGTGTAAAGCGTCTCCGCATCGGTGACTTCAATAATCGACCCGACGCCGACCTGATAGCGTCCCTGGGCCAAATCGAGGTTTTCTTTGGCGGCCCTGGCTGCCGATTCGGTGGCTCTTATCCGCTCCTGAGTTTCCACGACCCTAAGGTAACTCTGCTCGACCTCCAGCGCAATCTGCTGCCGGCGGTCCTCTTCCTGCGCTTTAACGTTGTAATAGTTGTGCAGAGTTTCCTCGACTCGGTTGGTTGTGCGAAAACCGTCGAAAATTGGAATATTGAAGCTCAATTGAACGGACCATGTCGGTTGCAGAGGAAATGTATTGAGGCCCTTTTGATCGCTCACATGCCTTCGGCCATAGCTTGCGTCGAAAATGAGGTCCGGCAGATGACCCCGTCGCGCGGTAGCGATGAGCTGATCGGCCGCCTTTCGTTGCGCGTCAAAGCTCTTTAATTCGGTGCGCGCATCGAACGCGACGTTTCTCGCACCCGCGAGATTCATCGAAAACTGCACTTCCGGTGAATCCTCCGCGACCGGTTGTTCCGGAAGCCGTGGCGAGCCCATCGCGTTTCTCAGCGTTACCCATGCGATCTTTACCCCATTCTCGGCCGCGATGAGATCGGCCTGTGCGGAATAAAGATTGGCTTCCGCTCGCGCGACGTCTATTCTCGCTCGCGTACCCACGTCGTAGAATCCCTGTGCTTGACGCACCAGCAACTCACGACTGCGAACCGTTTCCTGCCGAACTTTGACGAGCGCTTGAGAAGCCAAGTAAACATAGTACGCCTGTTTGATTGCGAGAACGATATCTTGGGAGGTCGTCTCATAGTCCTGCTTCGTCGCGTCCAGCGTTTCCCGCGCGGCCTGGACGTTGCCTTCACGTTTACCGAAGTTATAGAGAGTCATGTTGAAACCGGCCTGGCTAGAGAAAGTGTCCGCTGCGTGATCGTTACCCCCGTTGGAGCTGCTTTGACTGGTTCGGTATTGGTTGCTGAGACTAACCGTCGGATAATACGCTGACATTTGCTGCCCCAAAACCGCTTGCTGAGAACCGATTCGCTCGTTCGCAGACTTGATCCGCGGATGATTATCCAAACCGATTCGCACCGCATCTTCGATCGTCAGTAACTGGCCTGTGGGCGACAATGCGCTCTGGGTTGGTGGCACCGCCTGAACTTGCATCTGAATCTCGGCAGCGGGAGCGGTCGCGGTAATACCGATGACAAACAAAAACCAGCAAACTATCGGCAGGACTACAAGATGTACTTTCGACCAGGTCATACAGTTCCCCCCTCTTTAGCGCGGCAGACTATATTGTTTTTGTTGAGTGAAAGCAAAATCTGGAAAGGCTCGAGCAGCGCTGTCTTACGAGAACGGAAAAGGTTATCGCCAACCGGCATTTTTTACGGCAGCAAGGCGAAAATTCTCAGAGGCGCGCCGCTGCCTCCTTTGATTTTCATTGGCAGCGCGAAGATGGTGGCGCCTTTCGATGGAACACGCTCCAAAGCCGCGACGTTTTCAAAGATCGGCACGTTAGCTTCACAGAAAACTTGGTGAGCCACGAAGTCTTTTGACGGGCCGTGATCGATACTCGGCGTGTCGATCCCGACAGCCTTGACGCGGCGTTGTTTGACGAGAAATTCAGCGGCGTCCTTCGATAATCCGGGGAAGTGAAGATCCGTGACGTTGCCGGGCTCCTCGGTGCCAAAATAACGCTTGCGATCGCCCCAAAACTTTCCCCAACCTGTGTGCGTCAATACAATCGCGCCCGTTGGCACCCTGCCGTGACTCTTTTCCCAGGCGCGGATGTCCTCCACTTGCAAAACATAATCGGGGTTCTTCTCCGTCTTGCGTCGAATATCGACGACAACGCCGGGACCGATTGTCCGAGCAAGCGGAATCCGCTCGGTCGTCCATTTGCCTTCAGCGAAGTGAAACGGTGCATCCAAATGGGTCCCGACATGCTCCGAGCCACTGTAGTCATATGAGGAATACCAATATCCAGCGGGCGTTCGGCCCTCGGCGACCTTTTCGAGATGGAAAGGTTTGGCGGTTGGCCAGTGATGCGTGTCTTCGCTGAACGAATACGTTAGGTCGACGAGCTTTGTTTCATCCAGGGCATGCGCGGCCAAGGCACACACTAGCAGCGAGAACGACGCGGCAACTAGCGTTCTCATGATTTAACCTCCGGTCTAACGATTAGATACTGCAATGCGAAGGATTAGCGGTTTTTTCTGATGGCTTCGAGTTGTCTTCTCGCGTCAGTGAAGTTGGCGTTGACCTTAAGTGCCGCTTCGAACTCTTTCTCAGCTTCGGCTAGCTGTCCGGAGCCGGCGAGAGCTCTGCCTAATTCATAATGCGCAACATCATCATCGGGGCAGATTGCCAATCCCTGACGATAGAGCGAAATCGCATCGTCGCGATTTGTCGACAATTGTGCCTTGTCAAAATATTCGCGGAAGGCACGAACGCAATCCCTTTGCCTCTCGTCTTGAACTTGTTGGCCGGCGGCGAGCGCTTCCAGTTCTTTGCGCTGGCGGGCAATTTCCATTTCTTGCTGCCGGATTTGCTCCGCTTGACGTTCGAGCGCTTCATTATAGCAAGCGAGCGAACTCGTGGCCATGAGAATCACGGAAGCAAGCAAACATATTCGCCGAAAATCAAGCTTCATCGCCGCTAGTGTTTTGACGATCTACGACTTCCCTTGTTGCAACCGAAGATAAATCTTTTCCGCCTTAATCGGAAGATCTTTGATGCGCACACCCACCGCGTCATAGATCGCGTTGGCGATGGCCGGCGCAACGGGAATCAGCGCGCTTTCACCGATGCCTTTCGCTCCGAACGGGCCGTCTTTGTGCGCGATCTCGATGGCAATGGGATCGATGACTGAAGGCATATCGCCCAGCGAAGGCAAAACGTAATCGATGAGATTCGGATTGATGAGCTGGCCGTTGTCGTAGGCGATCTCCTCAAACATCGCTTGACCCATGCCGGTGATCGCCGCGCCTGACAGTTGCTGGCGGCAGCCCAGCGGATTAAGCGCTTTGCCGACGTCCACAGCGGTGGCGTACCTTATCAGTTTGAACTTCCCGGTATCCATGTCGACTTCAACCTCGGCGGCGCCGGCGGCGACGAACCAGAATGCCGAAGTGGTTTTTTCACCGAATTCGTCTTTGGTGGAAGTTTTGACCTGCCCCTCGCCGACTAGCGTGCCGCCTTGCATTCCGAAGCGCTTGAACATCACCTCGGCATAATCGAGTGCGGTTTCCGGCAGGAGAATTTTGCCCTCGGCAAAACGGATTTTGTCCTGCGGGACACCGTATTCATTGGCGACGATCTGCTTGAGCTGGCGCATGATGTCCTGTGCCGCCAGTTGCACAGCTTTGCCCATGTGAAAAGTCGAACGGCTCGATGATGTCGTTAGGTCGTAGGGGACAACGTCGGTATCGACGCCGAGAACTTGAATCGTCTGCAGCGGAATCCCGAGCTCTTTCCCGGCGATCTGCGCCAACACAGTCTCCGAGCCCTGCCCCATCTCCACCGTGCCCGTATATATGGATAGACTCGCGTCCTCGTTGAGTTTCACCACCGCGCAAGAGATAGACGGCGTGATCGTCGCTTTGATCATGCAGGCCAAACCCTTGCCGCGCCGAAGGTTCGATCCAATTGAACCTTGAACCGTTGAACCGTTGAACGATTTATCGTTCCACGCAATCGACCTGGCAACTTCGTCGAGGCATTGCTTAAACCCAATGCTCCGCAGCGTCTCTTCCGTGACAAATTTATCGCCCTCGTCGTAGCCGTTCTTTTTCCTGAGTTCGAGCGGATCCATCTTGAGCGCCGCCGCGATGATGTCCATCTGCGACTCGACGGCCCAAGCTGATTGCGACACACCAAAGCCGCGGAAAGCGCCGGCGGGCGGTTTATTGGTGTAAACGGAATAGGAATCGATTTTGAGATTGGCAATCCGATACGGCCCCGCCGCGGTGTAACCTGATTTCTTTGCCACCCGCGGGCCGATCTCGGCGTAGGCGCCGGTGTCGAGATGAATCTCGCACTCGCGCGCCACCAGAGTGCCGTCGTTTTTTACGGCGGTCTTCATACGAATGACGGCGGCGTGTTTGGTAATCGTGTAAAACACTTCTTCGCGCGACAGCACTACGCGCACCGGCCGCCCGGCTTTTTGCGCTAACGCTACGGTGATCGGCTCGACCTTGGGATAAACTTTGCCGCCGTAGCCGCCGCCGAGATACGGCACGATGACACGTACTTTAGAAACCGGGACCTTGAAAATATTGGCGAGCTGGGTGCGCACGACGAACGGATTCTGTGTCGTCGCCCAAACCGTGATGCGCCCGCCCGGATCGACGGAGGCGATGCACGCGTGGGTCTCAAGAAAACAATGCTGTGTCGCCGGCAGTGTGAAGGTATCTTCGAAAATATGGTCGGCTTCGGCGAAGCCTTTGTCGATGTCACCGCGGTTGAGTCTAAAGTGAGTGCAGATATTGGTGCCGTCGATTGGTTTAAGCTCTGCAAGATCGGCGAAGCCCGACATTGGAACCTTGATAGCGTCGTGGACCAATTTTGCACCCGGTTTTAGCGATTCGTGAACATCCAAAACTGCGGGCAGCTCTTCGTACTCAATTTCGATCAAACGCAGCGCTTCCTCGGCGGCGTCGATCGTCAGTGCTGCCACTGCCGCGACCGGGTCGCCAACATGGCGTACTTTTTCCACCGCGACGATGGTTTGGTCTTTGAATACCGGCCCGTAGTACGGCTCGATGCCTTCGTCGTGGATGATGTCATCGCGTGTCAACACGGCCACGACGCCGGCGACTTTCACGGCTTTGAACGTATCGATACTCTTGATGCGCGCGTGCGGATATGGGCTGCGGAGAATCTTGCCGTGGCACATTCCCGGAACGTTCATGTCAGCAAGATACTGCGCCGTGCCGGTGACTTTTGTTTCATAGTCCAATCGGCGAAACGTTTTTCCGATATCTGCTAGTTCCATAAAAGTGTTCCGTATCCTACTTGCGTTTGTTATTTAACTTACGTGATCGTGTTCGTGGTTCGTGTTGGTCCGATCACGAGCACGAGACACGATCACGATTTTTCCGCCACGTTCTTCACCGCCTGCATGATCTCTTGATAACACCCGCAGCGGCAAAAATTTCCCGCTAGGTAATCTGTAATCTGCTGCTCCGACGGCCGAGGACATTCATCGAGTAGCGCTTTCGCTGTCAGCAGAAATCCGGACGTGCAGTAGCCGCACTGCAGGGCGCCGAACTCCATAAACGCCTCTTGTAACGGATGCAGCGCGCCATTTTTGCTGAGACCTTCGACGGTCAATATATCTCCACCGTCGGCATCCACCGCAAGCACGGAGCAAGCGCTCACCGGTTTGCCGTTCAGCAACAACGTGCACGCGCCGCAAACTTGGATATCGCAGCCGAGCTTCGCGCCGGTCAGGCCAAACTGCTCGCGCACCATGTCGAGCAACGTCGTCCGCGCCTCGACCTCGGCGCTGCGTTGGAAACCGTTAACAATTAGTGAAATCGTTTTCTTCATTCTATTTCTTCGGCGCTCAAAACGGTGCAAAGTTCCAACTGATTCACCTAAACCCAACCGCTCTTCTGCTCCTGTTTCCTTCCCCTCGACGGGGAAGGATTGAGGTAGGGGTGTTTTTGATTTTCATTGCACCCCTATCCTTACCTTTCCCCATCAAGGGGAAAGGTATAAGGGGTCTCGGACTATCGAATACCCGCTTGCTCATACGCTTTCTCCGCCGCGCGCTTCACTAGCGTACCGACGATCGCGCGCTTGTATTGCTCCGAGCCACGCAGGTCGCTCGTCGGGCTGCATTCTTGCGATGCAGCGGCACCAACTTTTTCCGCCAACTCCGGTGTTAACTTTTTGCCTGTGATCAGCGCTTCGGCTTGGCGCGCGCGCACGGGCGTCGCGCCGACGCAGCCGAGCACGACACGCGCGGTTCGAATCGTTTCACCGCTGGTTTCCAACGTAAGGCGCACCGCCACGCCTGCCGAGGGCTTGTCAACCACAGAACTGCTGGAAAAGCGGATGTATTCGATACCCGATCGCGCCGGCAGCGGCGGCAGCACGACATGAGTTAGGATCTCGTCTTCGGCCAGACTCGTCGTATAAAAATCGACGAAAAGTTCTTCCACCGGAATTATGCGCTGGTCGTTCGGACCGGCGATCTTCGCTTTGCCGTCCAGCGAGATGAAGATCTGCGATAAATCGGTTAGCGGTTCTCCGGAGGCGAGATTGCCGCCGACGGTACCCATATTGCGCACGCGGATGTTGGCGACTTCTCTCTCAGCTTCGCAGACCACTGGAAATTTCTCTTTCACCAGCGCCGAGGTTTCCAGCTCGCGGTGTGTCACCAGAGCGCCGATGGTCAAACCTTCTTTCGCGTCATACTTGATGCCCTTGAGCTCTGTAATCTTTTTGATGTTGACCAAAGACTTGGGCTCATAAAGCCCTTGCTTCATTAGGATCGTCAGGTGCGATCCGCCGGCGAAGACTTTCGCTTCGCTGCCATGCTGTTTGAGTAGTGCGCAGGCCTCGGCTACCGTGGTCGGTTCGAGATAATCGAAGTTTTTCATGTGCTGTGCGGCACTTCAAGAATTTCTCGCGCCAAGACGCAAAGGCGCAAAGTAATGAATTATATTTCTCCGAACTTGGCGTGCTTTGCGTCTTTGCGCGAGTGATGTTTTTTTTCGATTCCTAAATGTATTTCACTTTATCGACACCGGGTATTTCCACCTTCTCGAAGCGCCAGTGATCTTTCATCGGCGCGGTGGCGTCGATTCCCAAGCCGGCGGTAACACGGTTCTCGGGACAAGAAGGGTCGAGCGTCGAACAGGCGATCCGAGGAATGATGATCGCATCCTTATCGGCCTGGAAGCGCGTCGCCATCGCCCAATCCACCTGCATCGGATCGAAAGGATCGATATCGTCGTCGACGACGATCACTTGCTTGAGACCGATGCCCATTGAGAGCAGCGCCAAAATCACGTTGCGCCCTTCATTCTCTGCGCGCTTCTTGATCGAAACCACGACATGGTGGCGAAACGTGCCGCCGGGAGTCATGTTGACGCCGCGCACTTCCGGCACGATTTTTTTCACTTCGCGATACACCACCGCGGCATTGCCGTACTCGATCAGCGTGTGGTTTTCCGTAACGGGCATGCCGGTGAGCGCAGTTTGATAGATCGGATCTTTGCGCATCGTAATCGCCGTCACTTTGAGCACCGGTGCCTGCTTGGCTTCACTATAACAGCCGGGATACTCACCGTACGGGCCGTCAGCTACTCGCTCGCCGGGGATCGTTACACCTTCGATCACCACTTCGGAAAACGCCGGCACCTCGACGTCAATAGTTTCGCATTTGGTTAGTTTCACCGGCGCGCCACGCAGGCCGCCGGCGACGTGAAATTCGTCGATGCCGAATGGAACTCTAGCTTGTGAGCCGACGACGATGGCGGGATCGACACCGATGGCGGTAGCGACTTCCAAACCTTTTTTCTTCTCCTCGGCCATCAAGATCATCCGTCCTAAATGGTGATCGGCGGGCGCCCAGAGCGACAACTTGTCTTTTCCGAGCACAAGCATTCTGTGAATCGACAGATTGCGGATGCGTGTCTGGGGGTCTTTGCCCACTTGCACGCCGATCGTAACGTAGGGCCCGCAATCTTTACTCGCGTGAGTGACGATGGGTAATTTGCTCAGATCGACTTGATCCCCGGTCCATTTGATTTCTTTGCATGGAGCTGTTGTGACGACTTCCGGCGCGATGCGTGTATCTTCCAAGGTCAAATACCGTTCGAGCATTTGCTCCGACGGCACGCCGAGTCCGAGAGCGACAAGCTTCCGGGTGGCGAACAAACCGCCCAACACGCGCCAGCCGGGGTAACCATTGATGTTTTCAAATAGCAGCGCAGGGCCTTCGATGTCCGAAGTCTTGCGCATACCCGCGGCGATCTCGTACTTGACGTCGACTTGCTCCTTGACCCGGAGCAGCTGCTTTTGATTTTCCAGGTGCGCCAAAAATCCTCTTAGATCTTCAAACATGGGAGAACCTCAAAAATTCAAGTGGAGTGATGGAATATTGGAGTCATGGGTTCCGGAATTCCGACCCAACACTCCATCACCCTGGTATCTTTATCAACCATCGCGCCGTCACTTCAACCGTAGTAAAGGCAGCACTTCCTCGATAAATCTCTTGACCTGCCCCAGCTGATCCTTAGCAGTGAAACGCAGCACCGGCGTCGTGATGCCCATGTCGATCCACTCTTGAATCAGGCGCGCGCAGTCGCTCGGCGGACCATGGGCAAGCCAGATTTTGATCAAATTTTCGGGCGGATAATTCGGGCCGTAGTAATGATTAAAATAGTCTTTGGATTGGCCATAGGCTGCCTGTTTGTCATTATTGATATTGACCATGCCGTGAATGGCGCACTCAAAATTTGACAAGTCCTTGCCAACCTCAGCGGCCGCTTGTTCGATGACCTGCCAGCGCTTGTGAAATTCTTCTGCGGTCACGCCCAGCGTGATGTAACCGTCCGCCAGTGCGCCGACGCGCCGCATCGCCTGATCGACGACTTTGTCACCTGCTTGCTCTCGCTCCGGACTTACGGCGATCCAGATCGGTGGCGGCTTTTGCACCGGTTTCGGAACGATGTTGTAGCCTTCGAGCGTGTAATATTTGCCGCGGTGCATGACTTCTTCGTCACCCCAGATCCGGCGCAAGAACTCGATGCCTTCTTTCATGCGCCCGACGCGCTCCTCGCGCTTGACACCGAATGCACGTAATTCACCCTCGTGCGCGCCGCCGATGCAAACGCCGAGCAGCGCTCTCCCCTTGGATATCTGATCGAGCGAAGCCCATTGAATGGCAAGCAAAACCGGATGGCGCACGGGGAACGACGCCATGCAAATCGTGCCCAAGCGTACTCTTTTGGTATGCGTCGCCACCGCCGCGAGCATAGTGATCGCTTCTAGACGAGGTTTGTGAATCAAGCTGTCGCCGAACCAAACCGATTCGAATACACCTGAGTTTTCCGCTACGACAGCTGTTTCGATCAACTTATCGATATTGGTGAGCCCAAACAGCGCCCCGCGATTGGGTAAACTGATGCCCCATCGAATCGGCAATTTGCGCATGGTCTCGAACCTAGACCCACTGTTAAGAAAACGTTCAGAACTGTCAAGCAACCGGGCCTGAAAGCAACGGCGTTGCGGTTGTTGCCAGATGATTTCAACTGTGAGTAATTAGGAATACAGTTACCCAGGACTCACCGAGCAAGCCCGAGCAGTAACCCAAGGGAGGTAAGTAAAAATGGCCAAGGATCTGCGCAGCTATTTGGACGAATTGCTGGAGAAGCGCCCGAAAGACGTTGTTGTCGTCGATAAAGAAGTCGACCCGCGCTATGAGGCCAGCGCCATCGTCGAGAAGTTTGAACGGGAGAACAAATTCCCCCTGGTCTTTTTTAAAAATATCAAAGGCTCGAAGATTCCCCTGGTTATGAATCTCGGCGCAACCTACGAGCGGCTGGCCTTATCATTGGGCTCGCCGTCTGTGCCACAGATGGTAAAAGACCTGGCTCACCGCGAGCACCATCCGGTTCCGGCAAAGGAAATCGCCGCCAAAGACGCGCCGTGCAAAGAAGTGATCCTCAAAGGCGATGATGCCGATCTCGATCTCCTACCCGTCCTGACAATTAACGAAGGCGATGCCGGCGCCTACATCAATGCCGCCGCTCTGATCTGTAAAGAGCGCGGCACCAGCGCCGTAAACGTCGGCATCTACCGCCACCAAAAGCAAGGCAAGCGGCAGCTCGGACTGATGATCAATCCCGCCAACCATGGCAACTACGTCCGTGCCGAATATGAAGATCACAACGAGCCGATGGAAGTAGCTCTCGCCCTCGGGCATCACCCGGCACTGAATATGGCCGCCGTCAGCAAACAGGCCGGCATCGGTTCGGAAATGGAAATCGCCGGCGCCTTCTTGGGCGAGCCCTTGGAGGTCGTGAAGGCAGAAACGGTAAGTCTCATGGTGCCGGCCCGCTGCGAGATCGTCATCGAGGGCATCGTGCCGCCGCACAAGCGTCACTATGAAGGTCCGTTCGGCGAATGGCCGCATTACTATTATAAAGAAGGCGAACAGCCCTATATTGAAATCACCGCGATCACCATGCGGAAAAATCCGATCTATCAATGCATCCACAGCGCGCATTTTGAACACAACATCATCGGCGCCGCGCCACGGCTCGGCAGTTTGCTCAAGCGCATCCAAGAAGTTGTGCCGAGCACGACCGCCGTCAACATGCCGATCTCCGGCGCCGCCCGTTCGCACTGTTACATCTCGGTGAAAAAAAGGGCCGAAGGCGAGCCAAAACAGGCGGCGCTCGGGGCACTTGTCACCGATCCTAATATTAAGCATGTGATCGTCGTCGATGACGATGTTGATGTATTCAATGAAACCCAAGTGCTCTGGGCGCTGGCCATGCGATTTCAAGCCGATCGCGATCTGGTCATCATTCCCAACATCATCGGCTCGCACTTGAATCCTACTGCATACGGTTACAACCGCTTGGAGAAAGGACCGATGGAGACCAAGCTGATCTTCGACGCCACCAAGCCGCTGCCGCCCTACGACTTTCCGAAAGAGGCCCAGGCGCCCGACGAGGTGCTGAAGAAGATCGACCTCGCGCGCGATACGCGCCCGTATGAACCGGGAAAAGATGATCAGTCGATCACAGGCAAATACTGAAGCGAAGCACAGCTTGCGCGCAAACTGGAATCACGGAGGAGAAACATGAACCGATCGTTTCGGACGTCAATTTCATTCGTCGTCGTTCTCCTAGTTGCGCTGTCGCATTCATTCGTCGCGGCGCAAACGCCGATGGAAAAGCTCCGCGTCGCCTACACAGTGATCGCTCCGACTCAGCTAAACGTTTGGACCGCTAAGGATATGGGCTATTACGCGAAGCATGGGCTCGATGTCGAATTGGTACTTCTCGTTGGCGCGCCGCTCGCGGTCACCGCGTTGGTGGCTGGAGAAACACCGATCGTGCACACCGGAGCCTCCGCCGTCATCACCAGCAACCTGGCGGGCTCCGGCACGGTGCTGGTTGCCGGCTCGATCAATCGTTTTCCCTATGTCCTTTTTGTCACGGATCAAATCAAGAGAGTGGAGGACTTGAAAGGCAAGAAGTTCGGCGTGAGCAGAATTGGTAGCGCCGACAACGCCGCGGCGGTCACTGTGCTGGACAAACTCGGCGTCAAAGAGAGCGACGTGACCTACGTCCAGGCCGGCTCGATCCCCGCCCGCCTGGCGGCAATGCAGACCAACGCTCTTCAGGCGACCCTGCTGCAAGCGCCGGAAACTCTCAAGGCCAAAGAGATCGGCCTGCGCGCGCTGCTCGACTTCACCAAGCTCGATGTCGAATGGCAGCAAAACGGCGTCGCCGTCACGCGCGACTACATCAAGAAGAAACCGGACACGATCCGTCGTTTCATGCGCGCGTACGTCGAGGCCATCCACTACAATCTGACGAATCCGAAAGGCGCACAAAAGATTCTACAAAAGTATCTTGCCATCAAAGATGAAAAACCCATCGAAGAGGCGTACAACGAAATCGTCGTCAAGCTGACGCGCCGCGTGCCCTATCCAACGGAGCCGGGTATCCAAATTTTTCTGGACCAACTAAAAATTAAAAATCCTAAAGCGGCGCAAGCCAAACCGTCCGACTTCACCGACGTAAGTTTTTTGAAAGAGCTCGAGTCGAGCGGATATATCGACAAGCTGTACAAATAAAGACCGTTCCAACGGTTCCAGTAGTTCCAAATGTTCCAGTCGTTTCTTAAACCTCTGGAACTATTGAAACGTTTGGAACGATTGGAACTTTAGTTTTTGTAGATCACCACCCGTAAGTCCTTGCCCCGTCCGCCTTCCGGACACGCGCTGATGCCGACCAGGCAGTCCATCTCCGAGCGGAGATCCATGACGTCGCCACCCGGCCGCGGCCGTGTCATCGAATAGCGCATGCTGCCGGTCTTGGCATTGATTACCATGGTCTGAAAAATATTGAGCGGGCTCGGCACGTCGTCTTTGGCGACGCCATGGGGTTTCAGAGCCTTGGCGAGATTTTCCCAGCAGCCATGCTTAGGCGCGGCGCCGCGCCGCCGTCCAAGTCTTTTCCACACGCCGCCATAAATTTCGAAAATCCGCTTGCCCCATTTCTTGTAGAAGGAAGTGCTGCACATGCCTTTCTCCATGTCATGGGTGCCTCGGTAGGTGTCTTTTACGATAGTCTGCATGACATTATTGTATTTGGAAATGAGCACGTCGCCTGTGGTTACGTAAATTTTTCCTTGGTCCACTTTGGTGCGCGCTTGATCGAAGCGCTCATTGACGTTGTGTAGATTAAACACGACGTAATCGGCCGTCGACTCGCCGATCACTCGAATGACCTGGCCTTTTTTGACTACGAAAGTTTTTCCCGTATTGCTCTTGATGACCGATTCGCTGATGATCTTCACCGTTCCTCCATAATGAATGCGTAATTGTGGCTGATAAATTTAGCCGATGAGTCCGCGCAATATCAAGGCAGCGGCGACGCATTTATCTGTTAATCTTGGCGCGGAACGCGATCCAATTACCAACGAAAAAGATTAACCACTCCCAGACTGATCCATGGCACATAGGTCACCA
>VBKY01000432.1 GCA_005879255.1 Deltaproteobacteria bacterium | reverse complement strand
GCGAGAAAATACCCCAAGGAGCAAATCGATTCCCGCTTCGGCCCGATCACTCGTTATGGCATCGTCGGCGTCGTTTACCACAAGGGCCTCGTCAAACCTGAAGACGCTCCAAAGACCGTCGAAGATATTGTGCAACCAAGATACAAGGGCATGCTGGTGATGCCCGATCCGACACTTCACGTGACGACTATCCAATGGCTCAGTAGTCTGCACAAAATCATGGCGAAAGAAAAAACGGAGAAGTTCATCCGCGATCTGGCCGCTATGAAACCAATTCTTGTCGAATCCATGCTGCCGGCGTCGGAACGCGTCGCCACTGGTGAAATTCCGATTGCCCTGACCTTCGTCAAGTTCGCTTACAGTGCCGCTCAGGGCGGCGCGCCGCTCGATTACGTTCGGGTCGAAAAAATGCTTGGCGATAGCCACTTCGTCGTGCTCAATAACAAAGCGCCGCACCCCAACGCCGGCAAAGCGTTCATCGATTATTACCTCGACGACGAGAGCATGAAAATCCTCGCCCAGAGCGGCGAGTTCGCCAATCGTAAAGGGATCTATCCGCCGCTTCCAGGGGCGGAGAAAATTCAGTACGTGCAGATGGAAGTTCTGGAAGCAAAAGCATTTGAAGAAAAGAAGAGGGAGTTGGGCAAGATCTTTTTGAAGTGAAGGCGGCTCGCGCGTGAGACAGTATTGGGTGAATTTGAAGTTGATCGCCGGTTTACTCGCCGAGATTGCGCTTCTGCTCAAATTGACGATTTCGAGCGCGGCATCGCCCTTCAGCTGGCGACATCGTTTAGACTTCTTAAACAGACTTCTGAGACAGCTGAACTCAAATCCCCTTGTCTCCCTTTTTTCAAAGGGGGATTTTTCTCTGCGCGGTTCTAACCCCTCTTTAGAAAAGAGGGGAAGGGGAGATTTTCGGACTGAATGACGACGGGATTATGTGGCAAAATTCTGGGCCAGGACACAAGTGAAGAAACGAGCCGGCATATTTCCTACCAACGGAAAAGAACCATCGGATTCAGGGTCTTCAATTGTTTTTCTTTCAAAGCATCCGCTTCGCGTTTTGAATTTGATTCTTTCGCTTCTCGTTGCGCCGAGGCCGCGAGCTCTTGAACGTATTGTTCGAAATCTTGCTGCGGCGGTGTTGGGACAACTTCGAGCTCGACGCGCGGGCGGCGATCCTCGCGCTGCGGGTCTTTCATTTCGAACGCCTGGGCTGAAGTCGCTTCGAGGATAACAGCCAGTGCAAATACCAGATACCCGCACTTCATGATTTTATTCCTGCGCATGATTACTACTAATGCGCAATTTACGGGCCACTACCAAGTCGCGGAAATTACGAGAGAAATTTAGCCCACGGAAAGCGGGAAGAAGGAAAAATCTTACGCTGAGGGCGAAAATCCTAATTGGTGGGGGAAAAGGCGAATCTAATGATACGCGCCAATATCAAAGCCCGGCTCGCTTGCCTGGATTCGGCAACACCAAGGCGATATTCGTCACAACTTAGGTAATTCGTTTAAGCTTTTCTTTATACATTTCCTGGCGCTGCACGTACCCCGGCGCGGCTCGATGCATTTTTTCGACGTCTTCGTCGGTGAGTTCACGCACGACTTTCGCGGGGGCGCCAACGATGAGCCTGCGATCCGGAAAAACTTTGCCTTCGGGCACGAGCGCGCAGGCACCGATCAAACAATCCTTTCCGATAACGGCGCCGTTCATGACAACGGCCTGGATGCCGATCAGCGTGCCGTTGCCGATGGTGCAGCCGTGTAGCATGGCTTGGTGCCCAATCGTCACGTTTGTGCCGACGTTCAGCGGGAAGCCCGGGTCTGTGTGAAGCACGGCGTTGTCCTGGATATTGCTGCCGTCGCCGATCTTGATCCAATCGTTGTCGCCGCGAATGACCGCGCCGGGCCACACGCTGACATGTTCGCCCAAAATAACTTTGCCGATTACGGTCGTTCCGTCAGCGACATAAGCGGAACCTGCAACGCGCGGCACATCGTCGCCGAGTTGATAGATCGACATGATTAGCTTTGCAAATTTTTCTTGAAGAACTCGAGCGTTTTTGCCCAGGCCTCTTTGGCCGCTTCGGGATGATATCGATCCGACGAGTTGGTGTGAAATCCATGAAACGCGCCAGGGTAAATCTTGTACGTGTACAACTTGGCGTATTGTTTCATCGCTTCTTCGGTTGAAGGTATGTCTTGATTGACGCCCGGATCTTTTTCGCCGTAGTGCGCGAGCACGGGCGCTTCGATGTTCTTGATCCGTTCGAGGGGCTTAGGACTGCGGCCGTAGAAAACCACCACCGCCTTGAGCCCGCGCACTTCCGTAGCTGAGGAGAAGGTCATCTCGCCGCCCCAGCAGAAACCGATCAGCCCGAGCCGATCGGCGCGAACGTGAGGCAACTTGCCCAGGTAGATAAAACCAGCGTCGGTGTCTTCGGCCACCGCCTGCCACGGGGCGAGCTCGCGAATCGTAGTCAAGCCTTCACCTTTTGGGTTGGCTTTCTTGCTGCCGCCCTGGCGCGAGAGATAATCGACGGCGAGCGCGACGTAGCCTTGCTTGGCAAAACGGCGTGCCACGTCGCGAGCGTAATCGTTTATTCCCTGGTTGGCGTGGATAACAATCAGCGCGGGAAATTTTCCAGCGGCCGAGGGACGAGCGAGATAGCCAAAGACCGTCCCGGCTTTACCGGGAAAATCTGCATCGTTCGTCGAAATCGCCGGATCGCCGGGATCGACTTCGCCGGCATAGGCGCTGGTGCACGCGACGTGTTCGAGCAAGCTGTCGGCTGCAACCAAACTGCCCGTGATCGCGAGCGCTTTGCGCATGAATTCCCGCCGCGTAATTTTACCGTCGCGGTATGCTCTGATCAGCTCTTTGAACTTCTCCGCCATGATTATTTCCTCCTAAGCTCTTTATAGGTTCGATTTCAATGGCATGGCGTCCGCACGTTTGCGGTGGGGATGATATCTTCACGCGGCAAAAAGTTCAAAGATCCATTGTCCCATCAAGTCGGGTACCTTAGCGTTCTTTGCGCCCCCCTTCGACTAAACTCAGGACATGCTTTGCGCGAGATCCTAGAAGACTCTTTCTAGCCCCTCTCTGTTCAAGGTTCCAGGTTCAAAGTTCAAGGTGGGGACCGGGGACATTGAACATTGAACGTTGAACTTTTGAACGGCTAAGCGGTTACGCAAAGGCCACCCCATACCTCACCGCAGGCCGAAAAACGAGCGGCCATATTTTTCCAGAACATTTCGTCTAAGTTCTGGACTGGTCTCGGCGACTTCCGGAAACCTGGCCATCCATTCATAGGGCCGGCAGGCATCGACGACCGCACGCGAGTTCATCAACACTCTTGAATCGGGATGAATCATCGGGTCTAGGGAACTAGACCAGGAGCGTCGCTGAATGTCGATGTCGTTTTCCGGATCGCAGCGCGTCGACAGCGCCCACACGACATCGTCGATGCGCGTCGGATCGATGTCATCGTCGACGACGATGGTGAAACGGTTCTGATAACCGCCGGAAAAACATTGCGAAGCTACTATTCCCGCCTGCTTCACGTGACCGGGGTAGCGCTGCTTGATGGCGACGACGGTGAACTGTCTCGGCCCGGGTTTATGGGACCAGACACCGCGAACTTCCGGGACGCCGGCTTTTTCCAGTTCTTCCCACACATGTGCCGAGCGCGTAATGGATCGCAGCAACGTCAGCGTGTGCGGCGGACGGGCCGGATTAGCGCAAGAAACGATCGGATCGTTTCGATGGAGAATGCGTTTTACACGAATGAAGGGTTCCAGGCTTTTTGGACTCGCGTAGTAGCCGGGCCACTCGCCGAAGGGACCTTCTTCTTTCACCTCGCCCGGCCTGATTTCGCCCTCGAGAACGATTTCCGCGTCGGCGGGATAGGGGAGGCCGGTGATGTCGCTGCGAATCACTTCAACAGGTGACTCTCTGAGGCCGCCCGCGAAATTGAACTCACTCATTCCGGCGGGCACGGGGCAAGAGGCAGCAAACCAAATTAACGGATCGCTGCCGAGCACGATGTTGACCGGCATCGGCCGATCGTTCTCGAAATATTTTTGTTTGCGAAGGTAGCCGTGCTTCCCTGGACCGATGTAAATCCCGGCGCTATTTCTATCCTGTAACATGAGTCGATAAGTGCCGACGTTGACCCAATCGGAATCGGGATCCTTGGTGATGACCAAATGTCCCGTGCCAATATAGCGGCCGCCGTCCTTTTCATGGAGCAGCGGCGCGGGAAAATCGAAAAGGTTGACACGCTCGCCCTCCTGAGCATTTTCATGGTCCACTTTTTACATCGAT
>VBKY01000443.1 GCA_005879255.1 Deltaproteobacteria bacterium | reverse complement strand
CAGCAAACCTTGCTAATACAGTTTCTACTGCCTAACAGGGACAATTGAGGCATTGGCTAATGGTTCTTCGCATGAATTTGTAGGGGCGATCCCCCGTGGTCGCCCGTTCGAGAGGGCAGACACAGGGGTCTGCCCCTACACGCGCATTCGTAGAAAATGAACTAACCCGTCACCATGGTGCGGGTTATCAGAACATAGCGATCAGAATTTGCTCCCAAAAGCGTCACCCCCGTATGTTTTAATCAGGGGTTTACCAGTTCCGAAATTCGCCTGGATTCCCGCTAAAAGCATGCGGGAATGACAAACACTATTGAGCCAACCACTAACCAGCAAGCTGCGGGGAATTGACCCTAAAGAGACTAAGCTATTACTACACATTGACAGGCGCGCACGTCCGTAGTTAGTTTGGGCCGAAATGAGCCAAATAACCGATGCTGCAGTCGTGCAAATTTTTCCCGACGCCTATCTGCGCAATTTTTCTGTGCAGGTATTCATGCATTTTGGCGTTTCCGAACCAGACGCGCGCCAGGCGGCCGACGTCTTGGCCCGAAGCGACCTGCGCGGCATCGACTCCCACGGCGTCGCGCGCCTGCACACCTATTTCGAAATGCTCGAGTTGGGCAGAATCAATCCCAAACCAAAGATCAAAATCATTCGCGAAAAGGCGAGCGTTGCAACCGTCGATGGCGATAACGGACTAGGCCTCGTGGTTGGGCCCAAAGCGAATGAGATCGCCATGGACAAAGCCGAAAAATACGGCTCCGGTTGGGTCAGCGTGTGTAATACGAATCATTTCGGCATCGCCGGTTATTATCCATTGAAGGCGCTCGAAAGAGATCTGATTGGTTGGGCAATGACCAATTCGACCAAGCTCGTCGCGCCGCTCTGGGGCGCGGAACGAATGCTCGGCACTAATCCGATTGCGATCGCCTTTCCCGGCGACAAAGAACCGCCGATCGTGATCGACATGGCCACCAGCGCGGTTGCCTACGGAAAAATAGAAATTGCGCTGCGAATGAAAGCACCGGTTCCCAAAGGCTGGATTATCGACAAAGACGGTCGCGACACGACCAATCCGCAGGATATGATCGATGGTGGCGCGCAGTTGCCCCTAGGCTCCGAAAGAGAAATGGGCGGCCACAAAGGCTACGGGCTTGCGTCGATGGTCGACATCTTGTGTTGCGTCTTGAGCGGCGCCAACTGGGGACCGTTCGCGCCGCCGTTCGCTCTGCGACAGGAAATACCGGAGCGCAGCGTCGGCAAAGGCATCGGCCATTTCTTCGGCGCCATGCAGATCGACGGCTTCATCGACAAAGCCGAGTTCAAAAAACAGATCGACGACTGGATCCACGTCTTCCGAAAAACCAAACCCGCCCCCGGCACCCACGGCCCGCTGATCCCCGGCGACCCGGAAAGAGAAGCTGAAGGGATTAGAAGCAAGGAAGGAATTCCGCTGCTAAAACCGGTGCTGGATGACTTGCTGGATATATCGAGAAAGACGGGAATACCGTTTGAGGTGAAACGATGAGCTTTTTTGAAAAGGGAAGAGGACCCCGGTGTCCCTTTGATCAAACGGTTTCTTTAAATCGCGGTACGTCAACTGTCAGTCGCGCCGTCGGTTTTTTTCTGTTCCTTGGTGTCTAATTTTTCCGATGCAATCGAATTTTTTAGCTTCATGCTGGATAACCTCCTAAGCCGGAGCCGATTCCCCGATTCGACTGTCATTTTTTGGATTTCTCTTTGTCGGTTTCCAGCTCTGCCAACTCTTTTTCGAGTTCTTCCAGCGGCGGCAAGAGTTTCTCAACCGCTTCCTTAACCACCGGCAAATCATGCCGCACGATCCACCATACACGTTTCAGATCAATGCCTTCATAAGCGTGGATCAGAACGTCTCGGAAACCGGCCATCAGACGCCAGGGGATCTGAGAATGCGCTCTGCGGTACGCCTCAGGCACTCGTTTCGCCGCTTCACCAATGATCTCAAAATTGCGGATCACAGCATCCTGAAGCATCGTATCGTTGTGAAATTCCTTCTCGCCGCCCTTAGTGTAGCGCTCGATTTTTTGCGCGCACTCCAGAATATGGGCGAGGTAGACGCGCGGATCTTTTTTCACAAGGGTCTGGCTTCCTTTAAAATGCGCCGACGGAGCAACCAATAAAGGCCGTTCGAAGTTACCACATCCACTCGCTGGCCGAGAAGCTCTTCGAGCTCCGCGGCAAGCCCGGCGGGAAACCACGGGCTCGTCTGTTCTGCCGTATCCACGAGGAGATCGATGTCGCTGGCCTCGGTTGCTTCGCCATGCGCCACCGATCCGAATATCCGGACATTTCGCGCCCCATGTTTCTCCGCGATTCGAAGAATCTCTTCGCGTTTCTCCCGCAAGAGATCCTCTATTACCGTTGTCTTTTCAGATAGAGCCATGGTGAGGTTCTCAAGAGTCTGCCCTGCAAATATAACAGGGATGGCCGACTAAAACCAAACCGGCGGGCAACGTTCAATTAGTGAATCGAAGAAGACGGGAATTCCGTTTGAGGCGAAGTGACAGTCGTTCCTCACGCACCGGCTTCCGCACCCCAAGATATCCCACTCGCGCTACGCTGCCACACGTAGTCATAAACACGATCGGCTAACTGTTGAGTTTCTTGCTCGGTGAAGGGTGGACGCGGCAGGCTTTGCCATAAGTTATCCAGAACCAGAACCTTCACTTCAGCCTGCGTCTGTGAGTTTTGTGTCCAAGCGGGCATGCGCTGGAGCAATTCCCTGAGAGAAACCAACAGTGACCTACTTGCCTGCTTGAGCTTTTCCCGCTCCCCTTTGGTCATACTGTCTTTGAACAACAATTGGAAAAGTACATATTCATCATCGCTCAAACCTTCTTCAGTCGCCCGCCGCTGCTCGGCATCGAGGCTATTCGCAAGTTTCACTAGCTCGGCAAAGGTTTGCTCGACCGTGACTCGATCCTTCTCCCTGTTATAGTCAGCAACTATTTCCAAATAGCGCCGGTAGTAATCCATCATCAGCGGGTTACGGCCGAGCATTTGTTGCAATTTCGTTTCGACCACATCGCGAATATCCTGCAGCGCGGCGTGCTTGCGTCTAACTTTCTTAGCGAACTCATCTCGCAGTTTCTCGAAATCAATTTGGCTCAGGTCAACGGTGAGTCCTTCAGCGTGGTCTTCACCGGGCTGCTGCGTGCGGATCGCTTCATTGACGATCTTATGCAATTCCTTCAGCACTTCCGTGACGTCGGCGTTGTCGCGCTTTTCTTCGAGTTTTTTGTAGATCGCCTCGATATCGTCGTGCCGTCCTGCGTACGCGTACGAACTGCGCTCCATCAACAAAGCCTTAAACCGAGCGAATACTTGCCGCGCCATGATTTCGTAGCGCCGTTTGCCCTCATCGGAAACATAGAGCGCGTCAACAGCATCACGGAGCGCCTCGATCCTCGCGAATCCTTTGGCGCCAAGCAACCGTGAAGGCTCAAATCCCAACTGCCTCAAATGATCCTCAGCCGCTTCAATTGCCTGGACGAGAGACCTAACTAAATCTTCAATGGGCTCGACAATTTCGCTGCCGTCATCGCCATCGTCCTCATCGCCAAGCGCATACTCGGCGAGCGCCTTGCGTAGACTCGTGAGCACGCCGTTGTAGTCGACAATGACGCCACACTCCTTACCTGGATAAACTCGATTGGCCCGTGCGATCGCTTGCATGAGCGTATGAGCTTTCATCGGCTTGTCGATATAAAGAGTAGACAGACACTCGACGTCGAACCCGGTCAACCACATGGCACAGACGATCGCAATACGAAACTGATGCTGCGGGTCTTTGAAAGCATCATCGACCTTCACTCGCTTCCCGTCCGCAGTTTGGAAGCCGGTCTTCATCACCACACGATGTGGTATGATGTCGATGCCCCACTTCTGGAAGTCCTGAATCTCCTTTTGTGCTTCGCTGATGATGATCTCGATGATCGTGCTTTCCATCCATGCCAGTCGGCCTTTAAGGCTTTGGACCTGTTTGGTTGCGCGCTCCTTCTCATCGGTATCCGTGTTTGCCACTTGGCGCACTTCCAGTTGTGCGATTGAGGACTTAAGCTGAGCTATCTTCGCTTTCCATCTCGGTTCAATCCGCTGGTACATGCGCCCACAGGTGATCTTATCGATGCATACCAGCATCGACTTGCCGGTTTCCCACCGAGTTGAA
>VBKY01000150.1 GCA_005879255.1 Deltaproteobacteria bacterium | reverse complement strand
AGCCAGAGGAGCCGGGCAAATCAGATAGAACTGTCGCTGCCCGTTTGCCCGTTCGACGACTTGAATCTTGGTTAGGTATCCCATCCAAAGCGTCTCCCTTAATCAGAAATCGGGAGACAACTATATCATAGTTATATAGCTATGCATAAACGTTTTTATACAATTTTTTCACAGCTTCCCCCGCCGGCGAGGGAATATATGCGATCGTGCGACATAGCGGCCATACCCATCTGGCATACGTTCTCGAGCTGCCGGAGGAGCCCGGCGAGGTGCAACGGGCGCTCAACATCGTCAAGGAGGGCAGCTACATCGTCGTTGTCAAAAATCCCGAAGCGCCCTCGCCGCCCGGCGTCGGCCTGGATGAGTCGCACCGAGCCCGCTTCCCCGAGGAACTGCAAGGGCGGTTTGCCGGGCGCCGCTTCATCCCCGCAGAGCCGCCGGACTTTCTGGATTATGAGGGCGCTGAAATCCTGCTCGTCGGCGCCAGGCAGGACGTCTTCGCGGAGCTCGGCCTACAGCTCAACCCGGAGCACGAAACGGAAGCCACGGCGGAAATCTTCAACGACTTGAAGATGGAACGGTCGCTCCATCCCCTCACGCCGCTTTTCAAGGGCAATTGGGAGTAGGCATTTGAAAAATAAATGATGGAAGATCTTAAAGGATTAAAGGCCGCGATTATGGTCGAGGACGGTGCGCTGCGGGCGACAGCGAGAGTGGGCCCGCATCTTTTCAATGTGTTCCGCGAGCTATAGTAAATTTGCGGGTTCTCGCGAGCAGTAAGCGCGCTGACTTGATTTGATCGTCGCGTAATTTGGCTGCTTTTCAGCTAGGCAAACTCCCGATTTTTCTTTCGTTGATCCAGCCGCTTTTACGAAACAGTAAGATGGAATGGTTGGCGCATCTGAAGCGAGTCTTTTGTTAAGTTCGACAATTTTTTTCCCCTGCTGGCATAGCTGTTGCTCCCTTCACATAACAAGAAAACGGAGGGGCTGGACCATCTACGGAGGAATCGCGGTGACGACAATCAAAGAGAGACGTGTTGGGTTTATCGGGTTGGGCACAATGGGCAATCGGATGGCGCGACGGCTCCTGGCCGCCGGCTACCCGCTCCCCGAACTTTGAACCGATGATAAGGCGGCCCGGTAGCGATGGATCACGCATCGCAAAGCACGAATCAATTTTTCGTGAATCGTCTCGCGCTAAGCGCTACCGTTCATTGTCTTACTGGCTGTTCGATCGGCGAGCTGCTCGGCATGGTGATCGCCAGCTCGTTGGGATGGGATAACATGGCGTCGGTCACGGTCGCGGCTGTGCTCGCTTACGCGTTTGGTTACCTCTTGACATTGCTGCCGCTGCTGCGTGCGGGCCTGGGATTCAGCGCGGCTCTCTCGCTCGCCTTGGCGTCGGATACGCTCTCCATCACGATCATGGAGATCGTTGACAACGCTGTGATGCTCGTCATCCCCGGCGCGATGGATGCCGGGCTCACTGAGCCGCTGTTCTGGGGCAGCCTCATCGTCTCGCTTAATCTCGCTGGGATTGCCGCTTTTCCCGTTAACCGCTGGCTGATTGCTCGTGGCCGAGGTCACGCGCTGGTGCACAAACATCATGGTCACCACACATTAGGCGCCCACTCAGTGGAGCATAAGCAATGGCACGGAAAGTTCGGATAACCGTCTGGAGTGATTACGTCTGCCCTTTCTGTTATTTGGCAGAGCCCTTACTCGAACGCATTCGTCAGGAGTATGGCGAGGCAGTCGATCTAGAGTGGCGTGCTTTCGAACTCAGACCGGCGCCAGTTCCAACGCTTGATCCCGATGGCGAGTATCTGCATTCCGTTTGGAATCGAGCCGTCTACCCAATGGCGCGGCAACAGGGGATGACGCTACGGCTTCCCCCGGTCCAGCCGCGCAGCCGCAGGGCCCTGGAGTTAGCGGAATTTGCTCGGGAGGAGGGCCGATTTGAAGAGGCGCATCAGGCTCTGTTCAAAGCTTTCTTTGAGGATGGCCATGACCTCGACAGTATAGATGTTCTCATAGAGATTGGAACTGCGATTGGCTTGGATCGCAAGGAATTGCGGGCAGCGCTGGAGCAAGGGACCTACCGCGAACGTGTTCTTCACGATGAGCGTAAAGCGGCAGAACTCGGCATCACGGCGGTACCGACTATAATGGTTAGCCGGATCGATGAACCGCTCGGAGAAGCAGAAGTCATTCGCGGAGCGCGGCCCTACGAGGTTGTTAGAGCCGCGTTCGAGCGCGCGCTGGACGTGAGTAGAAGTGAACAGGAGCTTCAGCGTCAGACCAAAACCGCGGCAATTCTGTCTATGTGAGCGCTTTATGAAGAACAGCAGTGGCAATCTTTGCGTTCCCGGGAGAAAACAGTTATGGCGAGAAACGCCAAGTACGACGTGTTGGTGATCGGCGGCGGTCAGGCCGGCATCCCGCTGGCTTATGGTCTCGCCAACGCGGGCCGGCGCATGGGGCTCGCGGAGCGAAAACACCTCGGCGGCTCGTGTGTGAACTTCGGCTGCATCCCTACAAAAGCTGCGATCGCTTCGGGTCGTGTGGCACATCTGGCGCGGCGCGGCGCCGAGTTCGGGTTGAAGATCTCGACCATCGAGGTCGATTTTCCGGCTGTGCTCAAGCGCGCGAAGGACATCGTGGTCGACTTGCGCAGAAGCCTCGAACAAGGCTTCGAGAATTCTGAAAACCCCTGCTTGCTGAGGGGCCACGCTCGCGTCGAAGGCCGTGACGAAAACGGATTCCGCGTGCGCATCGGCCACGGGGCGGTGACGGCCGGAGAGATCGTGATTGATACCGGGACGCGTAGCTTGATCCCCGCGATTGAGGGCTTGGACGGCATTGATTTCATCGATGCGGAGAACTGGATCGAGAGAACCGAGCTTCCAGAGCGCCTTGCGATCATCGGCGGCGGCTATATCGGGCTTGAGATGAGCCAGTTATATCGCCGGATGGGCAGCGCCGTGACGGTGATCGAAGAGTCGGATCAAATTACCGGCCATGAGGACAAAGACATTGCCGAAGATCTCAAGCGGTTGCTCGAAGCGGAGGCTGTCGAGTTTTGCCTGAATACCCAGGTCCGGCGCGCCGACCGTAAGGAAAAGGGCATAAGACTAACTCTTGAAGGAAGCGATGGCACGGCTGATATCGAGGCGTCGCATCTGTTTGTCGCCGCAGGGCGCAAGCCAAACACAGACGATCTGGGTCTGGAGACAATCGGCGTAAAAGTTTCCAGCAAAGGTATTGTGGAGGCGAATAAGCGGCTGGCGACCAACGTTGAAGGTGTCTGGGTGGCCGGCGATATACGTGGAGGCCCGATGTTCACTCACACCTCATGGGACGATTACCGGATATTGATGTCCCAGATGGTGGGGGACGGCTCTCGCACCACAGACCGGATAGTGCCATACGCGATCTTCACCGATCCGGAGCTTGGTCGTGTCGGCATGACCGAGCGCGAGGCGCGTGCAGCGGGCAAGCAGATCAAAATCGCGCGGTTTGAGATGAGGAAAAACGGCAAGGCCAGAGATCTCGGCGACTCGGAAGGTTTCATCAAAGTCATCATCGACGCAGAGACGGGTTGCATCCTTGGAGCGACCGTGCTGGCCACCGAAGCAGCAGAACTGGTCCACCTTTATGTTGAACTGATGAACGCCGGAGCGCCTTACACGGTGATGCGCGACGCCATTCACATTCATCCGACCCTGGCCGAAGCGCTTCAGAGTGCCGTCTCATTATTTGGATGAATGAGCCGATCAACGCTTCGAAGAAGCAACTCTCTTAACCCGGATAATAGCCCAAGAGGAGGGAGCGCGAATTCTTCCTCTTTCACAAAGTGCTCATGAAGAACTTTCGCGACAGCCTTCGCCGCGTCTCCCACCCTGCCACCCGCTCGAGTCGCTTTGACGAGTTCCGCATGAAACTCTTCGTGTTCCAGCTTTAATGAGCTCGGGATTATGAATGTCATATTTACACCTCCGGCTTCAACACTTTCTTCTTTTGTGCAACCCTCGGCCTTGTCGGATTCTTGTGAGTGACGCCGGGCAGGGCCCTTGGCATCGTCATGAATCCGCTCCACATACTTCAAGGAAAGAAACATAAGCCTCCACGTACCGCCCAGCCGCGACATCCTCCGGCTTGAATTTCTTCTTGGCCATATCTCTGAGAGAAACGACCGCGCGCTGTCCTTGGCGAGAGCTTCAGGACGACTGAAACAAAAAACACAGATTAAAGGAACTCTCCTACTTTGCTAAGCGATTATACAGCCAGGCCCACACGTAGCCAAAAATCCAAGCAGTGATAACCATCAAAACCAAGGTAACGATAAAATTCCCCGCGTCAAATTCTTTCGGAAGCAAAGAGGCCACATCAGCACCTAGAAACTGAGCGTTAAACAGAAACCTGAACAATCCAGGTGCAACCAAGTTGATCAAATAAAGAAGTAGATAGAAAGCTCCCGTTAATATAGCGATTGAATTGGCAAAGGCGGTTTGGCTTAACTTTAGCCTCTAAGACTTTCCGGTTTGATTTTTCTATAAATAAGGATCTTGACGGCCATGATCGTTCCTACGTCATGAGTCAGTGTGATTTCAAAATTTTAATGACAGCGCAGGAATGTAGAGCGCAAAGCAAATGTAATCTAAACCTCCTATCTAGCGTGGCTTGATCAGCAAACCTTCCCCATGCGATGGCGGGGCGCATGTCGAAGCCGGCGTTCCCAAAAAAAATCGCCGTGGAAATATCGATTTCGTTCAGCGGAAAATTTTGTCTCCAGGGTGTTCGGGCACTCAGCAACACAGGAAGAGAATCGAAAAAGAACGGAGAAGCCACATGCTGTGTTCGTCTGAATGAATCAGCTTAATGGTAAACGCCGAAGTTTAACCAATGGTCCTTTTCGCTATAGTGTTCGCAACGTAAGAATGTCATAAAATTGAGAAGACCGTATCGTTGAGCGGTGGACCCGCATGCCCGAGCAGAAAAACGAAGAAATCGAGAGAGTTTTTAAAGTGCGGCAGGTGCCAAAAAATATCGAGCAATACCCTTCCGAAAATATCGTCCAGGGTTACCTTGCGATCGATGTCACTGGCGCCGAGGTGCGGTTGCGGAAAATTGGCGATCGCTATTTCGAAACTTTTAAGGGCAGCGGACGTTTGCAACGCAGGGAATTGGAAATCGCATTGAGTCAGGATCAATTCAATACGCTATGGCCGGCCACCGAAGGTCGAAGGATTGAGAAAATCCGTTACCAAATCGACGACGCGGGCCAAAAAATCGAGCTCAACGTATTTCGGGGAAATCTGGAAGGTCTGGTGCTTGCCGAAGTCGAGTTTCCCTCACGGGAGAAAAGCGAAGAATTCGAGCCTCCGGATTGGTTCGGCGACGAAGTAACCGAGGACCTCCGCTTTAAGAACCAGAACTTGGCCAAAAAAGGCGCTCCGAAGGACGGAGTCATGCGGCCGCAGTGACGACGCCAGGCTCTTCGGTCAGTTTTTTCGAGGGAAGCTCGACCTCGGACCGGCAAACTTCCCAATAGACCCTGAAGCGACGACCGAAAGCCTTCGGTTTTTCCGCAAAGATTCTTCCGCCGATTGTTTTGGCCTCCACCCTTAGCTCGGCGCTCCTCCGGTCGATCAAACCAAGTAGCACCTGGATATCCCGTTTTTTGCCGTATTTGTTGGGAGATTTGAGCAGAGTCTTGTGAAGGACGTCGAGGTTGTGGTCGTCGCCCAGCAAGTCCGACAGCTCATCTGCCTCCTTCTCAAGCGAGCGCATGACCGGTTTCCACAACTCGCGCAGCAATCTCATATGATAACCGTGATACTTGGCTTGCTTTCGCCATTCGTGAAAATTCTCCGCGGTCGGGTCGCCGTAGGCCGCGGTCATTGTCTTTCGCGCCAGGCGATAAGTCGCGACGAGCCCCCCTTCGATACCGTCGAATCCGTCCACCTTTAGTTTCCAATCCGCGACCCGTCCGGCCGCCTTATCCATGCGGGCACGAAGCTCTTTGAGTTTTTGATTCAAGTCTCCGGTCTCTTCGATGATCTTTTTCTGTCGAAGGGTCAATGCCCGGCGAATCGGCGCAAAAGCGCGCCGGTCGACTTGATCGTTGAACTTGTCGAGCAGGCTATCGTAGGTCTCGATTATGGCTTCGGCGTCCCGCAGCTCGGCAATCCCCTTTGCCGTATCGCGAAACCACGCGTTTTCAAACTGATAAGTCTCTTCGAATTGCGGTCTTACGAGTCTGAGCACACTGCGGATTTTCTTGCAGTGTTTTCGGACTTCGTGGATGGCTTCGCTCCGCTTCAATCTCGGGTTGTCAATTTCCTTGATCGCTTGAGCAATTTCTTTACTCACAATCCGCTTGATTCCATCTTCCACCGATTCGTCCGCCATCAAGCAAAATGACATGGATCAAAGCCTCCTTTCGGACAGCCTCATCAGGCCATCATGTGCCTCCTTTTGCATTAAACAACTGGAGCGGCCACGATACAATCGGCAGGGATCCACCGCAGTTTCCCGCTGGGGATCAGGGTCCGGTGCAAGTTTACTTGGCAATTTATATTTCCATGTTTCCGTTTACATGTGAGAAAACCAGCAGAAATACCGAGCGGTACGGAGAACTCACCGAAAGCAGGAGAAACTCAAACTTCCACGATCGACACAAAGGACAAGGCAGGATTTTGATCCACTGAAGCTATCTGGTGAAGGAATCGAAGAGGTCGGTTTAAAAAACTCCGGCGCCGGCGGATTGCGCAGAGTCCTGAGTCATTAGATTGTCTCAAACCGAGCCATTTCGACTGAAGGAATCGAAAAACGATCTTCGTCATTTTGACGTTTCGGGAGTTCTCGAATCGTGGAAGTTGCCTACGAAGCCGGAAAATGATGCGCATCTCTATAGCATCCTCATCGCGGAGGTTCGTTACGAGAATCCGCGAATTTACGAAGGTTCGGCCCCCTGGAAACAACGGTTTTTTTGGTGGCCTAACGTCGAAGATAGAAGGTTGCAGGTGGCATAGGCCTTGCGCTTCACTCTCAGGCGATGGAATCCGCACCCATAATCATTTCACTCGGGAGCATCAATGCGGATTTTCAGGTTCGAGCCGAACGCTGGGCCGAAGCGGGTCACGATTTTCTCGTGACCGACTTTATGCGATTCGGGGGAGGGAAAGCCGCCAACGTAGCCTATGCGGCACGCCGGCTCGGTGCCCCTGTAATGCTCATCGGGCACGTCGGTGATGACGATCTCGCCGAGCAGGCGCTCAACCCGCTACGGCAACTGCCATTGGACCTGCGGTTGGTATCGCGCGTGCATGGCATGGCAACGGGCTTCGTAACTATAGTGGTGACTCCGGATGGGAAGAAGACCATGATTGCCGCCCATAATGCAAATGACGTTTGGACCGAGAAAGAGGCCGCGAACGCCGCATCTGCGGTGGCTAAAGCCGCTGCGGATTCTATTCTAGTCGCTGACTGCGCAATCTCAATCGATCCGGTCGAGCGCGCCGCGCGCGCAGCCGTGCATCGAAAGTTCCCTATAATTTTGGACCCGTCGCCGGCCGAGCGAGTGTCCGACCGATTGTTTCCTTTAGTCGATTTTGTGACTCCGAATCCCGTCGAGGCGCAGCAGCTGACCGGGATCGCTGTGCAGTCAATCGAAGACGCGCTTCGCGCCGGTCGCGCACTAATCAGCCGCGGCACCAAGGTTGCTCTTATGAAAATGCCTCAGGGCGGTTGCGTCATAGTGACTCCCGACAGCGCCATTGCAATTCGACCGGCTCCCGTGAAGGTGGTAGACACAACCGGTGCCGGCGACGTGTTTGCCGCGGCATTGGCAGTCGCGTTGCTCGAGCGGCAGGGTTTGTTGGATGCCGTGAGGTTTGCCGCCGCTGCCGCCCACGTTTCCGTGACCCGCTATGGAGCGCAAACTTCCTATCCTGACCGAACGGAAACCGAGGAAATGCTCGCCCGGTTGCCGTCAGATGAGCACATAACATAGACGTGAAAGCCGCCGTGGGTGACTTTGTCGTTGCCTATCAATCATCCGATCCAGCTTTACGATCACTTCATTCGCTATCAGGAACGGTCGTGACCGATTCGTGATTGAGCGCTGCAAACCTTTAACGCGAGACCGAACTCTAATGGTCCAAACAGGAGGTGAATTATGGCCACGAAGTTAAATCAGAAAGCATTCAACCATGCTCAACAACTCGTCAAGCAGGGAAAGGTTGTACGAGACGAAAGGGACGCCTGGAGCGAGCACCAACCGAGGAACACGCGCATACGAAGGCAAGAATAAGCTCCCTTATGGCGATTTCGAAAATGTGCACCGTTGTGCAGTGGTTTCTGCAGAAAGCGAGGCGGGACAACACAAACTTCAGAGCATCGAATATCATGGCGTCGAAAGCGCGGCAGCCCACTTGCATGGGATGATCGACGCAATAAAGCGGTAGATCCACTGATGGACTTGTTACTCTAAGCACAGCGCGGAGAAGAACATGCTCGATCCGCCTGTTGGTTAACGTCGCATGATGACTTATCCGGAGGCTATTATGAGCATCCAATCTATCAATCCAGCCACGGGCGAGGTGCTGGAGATCTTCGAGGAAACGTCGACGAGCGAAATCGATCGTATCCTGGAAGCGGCCGTTACGACCTTCTGCGATTGGCGTAGCCGCCCGTTTCAGGATCGCGCAAGGCGGATGCGGGAGGCCGCCCGAATCTTGAGAGGCGGAAAGGAGAAGTATGCGCGGACGATGTCCCTCGAGATGGGGAAACCCATCGTTCAGGGTGAAGCGGAAGTGGAGAAGTGCGCGTGGGGGTGTGAGTACTATGCCGAGCACGCCGAGGCTTTTCTCGCGCATCAGCCCCGGAAGACCGAGGCGTCGCGCAGCTACATCCGATTCGATCCGCTGGGGCCTGTGCTGGCCATCATGCCGTGGAATTTTCCCTTCTGGCAGGTCTTTCGCTTCGCCGCCCCGGCGCTCATGGCGGGAAACACGGCAATATTGAAGCACGCTTCGAACGTTCCACGCTGTGCGCTGCAGATCGAGGAAATCTTTCGCGAGGCGGGATTTCCCCAGGGCGTCTTCCGCGCGGCCCTCGTCACTGCCGGGCGAGTCCCCGCCCTTATCGCCGATCCGCGCATACGCGCGGTTACGCTCACCGGCAGCGACAGCGCCGGCAGCAAAGTCGCGGAGCAGGCGGGCAGCGAGATCAAGAAGACCGTGCTCGAGCTGGGAGGGAGCGACCCCTTCATCGTTCTCGAGGATACTGAACTGCAGCAGACGGCGAAGCGGGCGGCGGCCGCGCGCCTCATTAACAGCGGGCAGAGCTGCATCGCTGCCAAGCGCTTCATCGTCGTCGAAAAAATCGCGAACGGATTTCTGGAGGTCTTGGTCGCGGAAATGCGGTCGCCAAGGATGGGTGACCCGCTTGACCGCGGCACGCAAGTCGGCCCACAGGCGCGCCACGATCTACGAGCCTCGCTGCACCGCCAGGTTGAGGAGTCGATCAAGCGCGGCGCCAAGTTGCTCCTCGGCGGCCGGATACCGGAAGGCCCTGGAGCTTTTTATCCGCCCACGGTGCTGGCTGCTGTCGACAAAGGGATGCCGGCGTTCGACGAGGAAACCTTCGGACCGGTGGCCGCGGTGATTCGCGCGGAGGACGAAGCCGACGCCATCCGGCTGGCAAACGATTCCAAGTTCGGATTGGGCGCGTACCTTTGGACTCAGGATCTCGACCGAGCGGAGCGACTCGTCCGCCAGATCGAGGCGGGCTGCGTTTTCGTGAATGAGATCGTGAAATCCGATCCGCGCCTCCCGTTCGGCGGCATCAAGCGGTCAGGCTATGGCCGGGAGCTTTCGGAATACGGCATCCGGGAGTTTGTGAATATCAAGAGCGTGTGGATGGCATAGACAACACGAAACCTTGGGAGCGCTTCGCCGGCGCTTCGAAAATAAATGGAGTAAAGCAATGTGCAATTCGATTGATGAAAAACTTTCGGAAGAGTTGATTGACGAGACCCTCGCGGAGAGTTTTCCGGCAAGTGATCCGCCATCCTGGACATTAGGGCGTGACAAATCGAAGCTTTCGGCCTGTCCTGGGAACTGCGCGGAATCGCAGAAAGCTCAAGTTGCCACGGCCGAGCCCAAGGACGAGGAACAATGTTAATCCGTCGAAGTTGGTTGTCCGCTTAGCGCGTTACGCTCCTACGGCTTTACCGCCACCTTGAGCACGCCATCTAGTTTCCCGTCGAAAATTCTGTATCCTTCAGTGATTTCGTCGAGCGAAACGGTGTGCGTAAGCAGAGGCGTGAAATCAACCCGGTGGGATCTGACTACTTCCATCAGCCTTCGCATCCTCTCTTTAGGGTATTTGGAGTTTGCCTGAATAGACTCCGAGACTCGATAGCGTGCCGCCCGGCCTGAGACTGCGGAGAGCATTTTCAAAAGTTTGTTGCGTCCCCAACGCCTCGATCGATACATCGGCGCCGCCGCCAGTGACTCGCTTCACTTCAGCAACGACGTCCACCTGCCGGTAGTCCAGCACCACGTCTGCGCCCATTCGCCGTGCCATCGCGAGCCGATTCTCGTAACCATCAACTGCGATAATCAGCGCCGCGCCCATCAGCTTTGCCCCGGCAGTCGCGCACAGGCCGATAGATCCCTGCGCAAAGACCACTACTGAATCCCCGATTCGTATTCCTCCCGATTCTGCTCCGCCGAATCCGGTCGACGCAATGTCGGACAACAAGACAACCTGCTCATCAGTCAACCCATCAGGGATGCTCGCCATGTTCGCCTGCGCAGATGGCACGAGCAGATACTCCGCTTGTGCGCCGTTGATGGTATTGCCGAAGCGCCAGCCCCCGATGGCTTCATATCCCTGCCCGTGACCACATTGTGAAAGGTGTCCCGATAAGCATGCGTGACACTGACCGCAGGGAGTAATCGCGCCAACGAGCACTCGATCTCCAATCTCGTAGCCTGTAACGCCCGCCCCTTGTTCCTCGACCACGCCGACCGGCTCGTGACCGATGATGAGACCGGGCTTCACGGGATACTCTCCGCGCACAATATGCAGGTCTGTGCCACAGATAGTCGTCAAGGTCACACGGATGACCGCCTCGCCAACGCCGGGGCGGGGTCGCGCGACTTCCTCAACCCGTATGTCGTTCACTCCACGAAAAACCGTCGCTCGCATCTTTTCCATGACAGTGTTCATAATTAAATCTCCTCAAGTCTCCCCCTTTAGCTGAGATTCCATTTCCAATTTCGAATTTCCGGCATATCTTCGCCGTACCTGCGGATGTAGTTTTTGTGATCGAGCAACTTGTCGCGGAGAAACTGTTTGGCGTAAGCGGCACGCGCGCCCAATTTGCCTACACGATCGATCACGTCGCCGACAAGGTGAAACCGGTCGAGGTCGTTGCGAACCACCATGTCGAAAGGCGTGGTCGTTGTGCCCTCTTCCTTATAACCTCGGACGTGCAAGTTCTTATGATTGGTTCGCCGGTAGGTGAGACGATGGATCAGCCAGGGATATCCGTGATAGGCAAAGATGATCGGTTTGTCCTTTGTGAACAATACATCGAAATCCTTGTCGCTCAATCCATGAGGATGTTCGCTCTGCGATTGCAGCGTCATCAAATCCACCACGTTGACGACCCGGATCTTGACATCCGGCAAGTGCTGCCGGAGCATTTGAACCGCGGCGAGTGTCTCCAACGTCGGCACATCGCCCGCGCAAGCCATCAACACATCGGGGTCGCCGTTCTCGTCGTTGCTGGCCCATTCCCAGATGCCGAGCCCGGCGGTGCAATGTTTGACAGCCGCATCCATGTCGAGCCACTGCGGCTCCGGCTGCTTGCCCGCAACGATGACATTGATGTAATTCCGGCTGCGCAAGCAATGGTCGGTCACGGACAATAACGTGTTGGCATCTGGCGGCAAATAGACACGGATGATGTCCGCTTTTTTGTTCACTACAAGGTCAATGAACCCCGGGTCTTGGTGGCTGAATCCATTGTGGTCCTGATGCCAGACATGCGACGTGAGCAGATAATTAAGCGATGCGATGGGACGTCGCCATGGGATCTCATGCGTCACCTTGAGCCACTTGGCGTGCTGGTTAAACATGGAGTCCACGATATGAATGAACGCCTCATAACAGGAGAATAGTCCGTGGCGGCCGGTGAGAAGATAACCTTCCAGCCAACCCTGACATAAATGTTCGCTCAAAATCTCCATCACGCGGCCGTCGGGCGAAACATGGTCATCGGTGTTTAAAATCTCTGCAGTGAAGACACGGTCGGTAATGTCAAGCAGGTGCGTCAAACGGTTCGACACTGTCTCATCCGGGCCAAAGACACGAAAATTGCGACGTTCCCAATTGAGTTTCATTACGTCACGCACGAACGCTCCCATGACCCTCGTAGCCTCTGCCATGCTCGAACCGGGCCGGGGAACGGGCACGGCGTAATCCCTGAAATCCGGCATCTTGAAGGTCACGAAGCAGAATGCCACCGTTCGCAATGGGGTTGGCTCCCATCCGCCATTCGCCTTTTGGCGCGAGTTCCGCTAGTTCCGCGATGAGTTTGCCGGTCTCGTCGAAAAGCTCTTCGGGCTTATAACTTTTCATCCACTCTTCGAGCATCCGGAGATGTTCAGGCTTGGTAGCGATTTCCGAAAGCGGGACCTGATGAGAGCGAAATGTCCCTTCCACAGGTAAACCGTCGACTTCTTTTGGCCCCGTCCATCCTTTGGGCGTGCGGAATATGACCATTGGCCAGTGAGGCCGCTTGCTGAAGCCTTGGCTGCGCGCTTCAGCCTGAATGTCCTTAATCTCAGCGACAACCGAGTCGAGTCCGGCCGCCATGAGCTGGTGAACCTGCTCCGGATTATCTCCCTCAACGAAATACGGGTTGTAGCCATACCCTCGAAAGAGCTGTTCCAATTCTCCGTGGCCGATGCGAGCCAGTACGGTCGGGTTGGCAATTTTGTAGCCGTTAAGATGGAGAATGGGCAAAATGGCGCCGTCGTGGATGGGATTCAGAAATTTATTCGAATGCCAACTGGTTGCCAACGGCCCCGTTTCCGCCTCGCCATCACCCACCACACAAGCGACAAGCAAGTCGGGATTGTCCAACGCGGCTCCGTACGCGTGCGCCAGGCAATAGCCGAGTTCGCCGCCTTCGTTTATCGAACCCGGCGTCTCCGGCGCTACGTGGCTGGGGATACCCCCGGGAAAGGAGAACTGGGTGAACAATCGTTTCATGCCGGCTTCGGCCTGCGAAACTTCCGGGTACAATTCGCTGTAGATGCCCTCCAGATATGTGTGTGCCACCACGCCGGGCGCGCCGTGCCCCGGGCCGATGACATAGATCATATTCAAATCATATTTATTAATGATCCGGTTGAGATGAACGTAGATGAAGTTCAATCCCGGCGTTGTGCCCCAGTGGCCAAGCAGACGTGGTTTCACATGCTCCAACTTTAATGGCTCTTTTAGCAGTGGATTGTCATATAGATAAATTTGGCCAACCGACAGATAGTTGGCCGCCCGCCAGTAGGCGTTCATCTTTCGTAACATTTCCGGAGAGAGCGATTGGTCCATCAGAAGGTTCGCCTCACCGCTGCCACAGGATACGAGGGGCTTCCAGGGGAACGGCCATAGCGGAACAGTGTGGAATCACTCGCGGCGTAAAGTGTGTCGCCGGGCGTGTCGCAGGCCCTGCTCCCGCCACACCGTCGTGGTTGGGGAACACGTGGAAGGAAACCTTACTGGTCGGTCGCTTTGCCTCTCGGACCCCTGCCGGAGTGCTCTTCTCGTCGAACGTTGCAGCGGTCGGTACCAAAGCAAATAGGAGCGCAAATGAAAGGCCAGTCCGAAGCCTGTGAAAAACAAGCGCGAAGTGGAATGGGTCATTGTGAGGCATCGTAAATTTGCGGATTTTCGTGAGCATTGAGTATCACCCTTGGCGCGCCCTTCGACTTCGCTCAGGACATGCTTTGCGCCTTTGCGCTGATATGGTTCTTATCCGATTTTTTTATTTGATCGCGCTAAGACGCCAAGGCGGCAAGTAGGCTCAATTATGGTCCTTCAGCCCCTTCATCCGCATCCTACCGTCGGCGACTATATTCCTCGGGCCATCAATAATGCGAAGCTGCTGGCATAGCTGTTGCTCCCTTCACATAACAAGAAAACAGAGGGGCTGGACCATCTACGGAGGAATTGCGGTGGCGACAATCAAAGAGAACCGTATTGGGTTTATTGGGTTGGGCACAATGGGCAATCGGATGGCGCGACGGCTGCTGGCCGCCGGCTACCCGCTCACGGTCTACAACCGGACACGGGCAAAAGCCGAACCGCTTGCCGCGCAGGGCGCGACCATCGCAGAGACGCCCCGAGCGCTCGCCGCTAGCTGCGAGTACATCATGACATCTCTCACAGATGATGCCGCGGTCGAGGCGGTATTCTACGGACCCGAGGGAATCCTTGCCGGCGCGCGCTCAGGCGCGACCTGTATCGAACTGAGCACCATTGCGCCGGCTAGTTCGCGGCGGATCGCCGAGACGGCCCGGGCGAAAGCAATCGATATGATCGACGCGCCGGTGTCAGGCAGCACGGCGCAGGCGGAGGCGGGCACGCTCATCATTTTCGTTGGCGGCGACGAAGCGACGTATCAACGCAGTCAATTCGTTCTAGATCTGCTCGGCAAATCGTTCTACATGGGATCGAACGGCATGGGAGCGACCATGAAGTTGGTCGCCAATGCGCTACTCGGGGCCGGCATGCAGGCGCTAGCGGAGGCGATCGTGCTGGGAGAGAAGGCTGGGCTGGAACGGGATCGACTGCTCGATGCGCTCGGGCAGACGGCGGTGGTCGCGCCAAGTTACAAGGGAAAACTGGAAAACGCGCGCCGCTCGGCATACCCGGTCGCCTTCGCGCTGCCGCTCATGTACAAGGATTTCGGGCTTATTCTCCGTGAAGCAACGCAGCTGGCTGTCCCCATGCCAGCGACCACCGTCGCTCAGCAGCTCTGCGCCGCCGAATACGCGCGGCAGCGAGAGGAAGACTATTCTGCGGTCATCGGCCTGATGGAAGATCTGGCGGGGATGAAACCCGCGCCACGCTCCGACACGCCGATGGCGAGTGCGCCTCATTCACTGCGAAGTCGTGTGCCCGTTCCCGAACTTTGAACCGAAGGCGGCCCGCTAACGAAAGAGATCTTCGATCAATCTTATGAGCTAGAAGAAACCCGGTAGAGGAAACCTTGAACATCGACAAGAAACGGCTTGCCACGATGGCGACGCAGCAAGCTCAAGTTGAGACCCATGCATATTAGGCGCATTGGAAAGGAAATAGAAACATGGCTAATGAGAACCTCCAAGGAGTAAAGGTTGCAATTCTAGTCGAGGACGGCTTCGAGCAGGTGGAGTTGACCGAGCCGCGGAAGGCGCTCGAGCAGGCAGGCGCCGAGACACAGATTGTCTCGCCAAAGAGTCACACCGTTCGCGGTTGGAACTTTACGGAATGGGGCGACGAGTTCCCGGTCGATGTGGCCCTCGATCGGACGGAGCCGGAGGATTTCGATGCGTTGCATCTGCCCGGCGGCGTGATGAATCCAGATGCGCTGCGGATGCAGCCGAAAGCGGTCGAGTTCATAAAGGCATTCTTCGATAGCGGTAAGCCGGTGGCGGTGATTTGCCACGGCCCGTGGACCGTCATCGAAGCCGGCGCGGCGCGCGGGCGGCGGATCGCCTCCTGGCCATCACTCAAGACCGATCTGCGGAACGCCGGCGCCGAGTGGATGGATCAGGAAGTGGTAGTCGACAACAACCTGGTGTCAAGCCGCAAACCCGATGACCTCCCGGCGTTCAACCGTGAAATGCTCAAATTGTTCAGCCGGGCGCATGGGCAGGCGCGGTCCGTAGCGTGAAAGTGTCCGAAGACATGAGAGATGAGCGAGGATGGAGATTAAAAATCGCCACGCTGCGATTGTTGGCTCGCAAAGGAAAGAAATCTAGCCACAGATATTCGAAATTTTCGGCCGAGGAAATTCCGGCGCAGTAAAACTTTTTGTGATCTTGGCGACCCCCAGTAAATCTCCCCGACCACCCTCTTTTTGTCCCCCTTGCTAAGCGGGAGATGCAGAGGCTGGAGTTTTCCTGATGTGGCTGTGGGCGGCGTTCATTATCTTCGTTCTTTCGCTGCTCGTGCTGGATCTTGGCGTCTTCCACCGCAAGGCTCACGTGATCACCTTGAAGGAAGCGCTGACCTGGAGTGGCGTGTGGATCGGCGTGGCCCTTGTCTTCACTGTTTTTGTCTATCTTGCCTATGAGTACCACTGGTTTGGACTCGACATTCCGGAAGACGAGCCGGACGGAAGAACCGCGGCGGTTCTATTTTTCACCGGATATACCGTCGAGAAATCGCTCGGCATGGATAACGTGTTCGTCATTGCGATGATTTTTTCCTACTTCGGCATTCCGGCGACGTATCAGCATCGATTGCTCTTCTGGGGCATCGGCGGCGCCCTGGTCATGCGCGGCGTGATGATTCTAGCCGGTGTTTCGCTGATCCAACGTTTCAATTGGATCCTGTATGTGTTCGGTGCCTTCCTGATCGTCAGCGGGCTGCGAATGGCAGTGGCGCCGCACGCGCCGGAGCCTGAGAAAAATCCTGTCATTGTGTTGGCGAGGCGGCTGTTTCCCGTCACCCAGGATCTCGCCGGAGAGCGCTTTGTCGTGCGGATCAACGGCAAACCGGCTCTCACACCGCTCGCCTTAGCGCTGATCATGATTGAGACTAGTGATTTGATTTTTGCGATCGATTCAATCCCCGCCGTCTTCGCTATTACCGACGATCCGTTCCTCGTGTTCACCAGCAACATCATGGCCGTATTGGGGCTACGCTCGTTGTATTTCGCCTTGGCGGGTATCATCCAGCGGTTCTATTATCTAAGGCTTTCGCTTTCACTGCTATTGGTTTTGATCGGCGCCAAGATGCTGTTGAAGGACATTCTTCACGCGCTGCCGGACACCACTTATTACACGTTGGGTGCGATTTGCCTTATCCTCGCCGGTGGCGTGATAGCCTCAATCATTCGGGCACGGCGGACACCTGAATCCGGCAAGGTGGAAATCCCGGCTCGTCAAGAACGGGTCGTTAAGGTGCACCCATGACGTTGGTCACTGAGAAGACAGCGCCGATTCCGCGGCAACGGCCGCGGAACCCGCTGGATGAATTGCCGGCCGGAGCCAAGGCGCGGCTTCGGAAGGTACCGCAACCCACCTGGGTGGCGCCCATGCTGGCGACACTCACGGACGAGCGTTTTTCGCGCGAAGGCTGGTTGTTTGAGCCGAAGTGGGACGGGGAGCGCTGCCTCGCTTTCCGCGACGGCGGGGATTTGCGCCTCCTTTCGCGCAACCGGAAGCGGCTGAACGACAAGTATCCTGAGATCACGGCGGCGTTTCATCGGCAGAAGACGGGTTCCTTCATTGCAGACGGAGAAATTGTCACGTTCAAAGACGGGCTCACCAGCTTCGCGAAGCTTCAACAACGCATGCAGGTCGAGCACCCATCGGCCGATCTTCTCCGCAAGGTCCCGGTATGGCTATATCTGTTCGACTTGCTCTATCTGGGCCAACATGACACCCGGCAGATCCCGCTCCGATACCGGAAGGAAGTGCTGCGGAAGACGTTCGAGTTCCGGGATTCGTTGCGGTTCACGGAGCACCGGGAGACGGAGGGCGAAGCCTACTATCGAGAGGCTTGCCAAAAAGGCTGGGAGGGTGTCATCGCAAAAAATGGCGACAGCGTGTACGTCTCCAGAAGGACGCGCGACTGGCTGAAATTCAAGTGCGTGCAACAACAGGAGTTCGTTATCGGCGGTTACACGGACCCGCAGGGGGAGCGGATCGGATTCGGAGCGTTGCTGGTGGGCTTTTACCGTCGGGGAAAGCTGGTGTATGCGGGCAAGGTCGGAACCGGGTTCGATACGGACACATTGCGGCGCCTAGGCAAGAACCTTGCGCAACTGGAGACGGCAATCAGCCCGTTCGCCGGCGACGGGCTGCCGCGACGCGGCGTGCACTGGGTCAAACCGAAGCTCGTTGGCGAAATCGGCTTCACCGAATGGACGCGCGGGGGCAAGCTGCGGCACCCCCGATTCCTCGGCCTGCGGGAGGACAAGAGACCGGAAGAGGTCGTGCGGGAGGGCTGATGCTGGCTGTTCAAGAAGAGCTTGTCCGAATCGACCAGCGCGACGTCAAGATCACCCGTCCGGAAAAGATCCTGTTTCCGGAGGACGGTATCACGAAGCGAGACTTGATCGATTATTACCGACGCGTCGTTTCCTGGATTCTGCCGCATCTGCGGGCGCGACCGATCGCCATGGAACGCTACCCCGATGGGATTAATCAGCCCGGCTTTTTTCATAAGACAGCGCCATTCTATTATCCCGGCTGGATAAAGACGGTGACGATAAAAAAGAAGACGGGAGGCACGGTAAGACACGTCGTCTGCGACAATGCCGCGACGCTGGTGTATCTCGCGAACCAGGCTTGCGTGACTCCTCACATCTGGCTCAGCCGAATAGACAAGCTCGATTATCCCGATCAGATGGTATTTGACTTAGATCCTTCCGAAGATAATTTCGATCCGGTGAAAGCCACGGCGCAGTCGCTCAAGGAACTCCTGGATCAGCTCGGATTACCGGTGTACCTCAAGACGACCGGCTCACGCGGTCTCCACGTGGCCGTGCCGCTCAAACGTACCGAAGTGTTTGATTCAGTACGTGCCTTTGCCAGGGAGCTGGCCGGGGTCGTAGTGAGCCGGGAGCCCACGCAACGGACCTTGGAGCAACGGAAAAGCATGCGCCGCGGCCGCGTGTTTGTAGACACGAACCGAAACGCTTACGCGCAAACGGTGGCTCCTGCCTATGCCGTGCGGGCCCGCCGCGGCGCTCCTGTATCGGTCCCCCTCGACTGGAATGAGCTCAGGAGAAGGGACCTTCGTCCTGACGGCGTGACGATCCGGAACGTCTTTGACCGGTTGGAAAAAGTGAGCGATCCCTGGATCGATTTCTGGCGGCGCGGCGCCTCGCTGACCGGAGCGCGGCAAAAATTCAAGAAACTGAATGCCACTCGAAGAATACCGCAGGAAGAGGAAGTTCACTGAGACGCCGGAGCCGGTAGGGCGTGTCCGGCGCAGGGACCAGGGGCGCATCTTCGTGGTTCAAAAGCACGACGCCAGTCGGCTGCACTATGATTTCCGGCTGGCGATTAACGGAGTCCTGGTATCCTGGGCGGTCCCCAAAGGGCCTTCCATGAACCCTGCGGATAAGCGGCTGGCTATCAGGACAGAGGATCATCCTTTCGAATACGCCGACTTTGAGGGTGTGATTCCGGAAGGTCAGTATGGCGCGGGACCGGTGATGGTCTGGGATAAGGGCACATACGAGCCGGAAGGGGACATCCCGCCGGACAAGCAGCTTGCCCGAGGCAAAATTGACGTGGTGCTCCAAGGGGAAAAGCTGCGCGGAGGCTTTACCTTGATCCAAACCGGAAGGCGCTCGGCTGGTTCGAACGAGAGGAAGCGCTGGTTGCTCATCAAGCACCGCGACGAGTACGCTGATCTGTCGTGGGACATTGACAGCCCGGAGCTCGATCGCTCCGTTCTCACCGGCCGTACGCTGAACGAGATTGCAGAGAGCCGTCCGAAAAAAGCGCCGATTCGGATAGCCAGGCAGCAAGCGCGAAGTCAAGATCGACTCGTCGCGCAGGCTGAAAATTCTGGTCGCAGGCTGCTCAAAAAGATCTCAGAGGCGAGGCGCGCGAAAAATCGACGACCGAAGGCGTACTTAGCTAGTACGTTGTAGCGAGGCGATTGAGCGCAACGAAGCATATGAGTCTTTTTCAGCAGCCTGCTCGGAGGACACATTATGATTATGGGTTACGAACGCTTGAAAGAGTTCCTGCGCCGGTCGTCAGGGCTCAATATCGACAAGAGCGACACGAAGCAATTGACCGAGCTCATCGGCAACAAGCTGAATGATCTACTGGTAATCGGTGTGCGCAATGCCAGCTACAACGACCGGGATATCGTTATGGAACCAGACCTGCCCTTGACCAAGGGTTTCCTCGAGCACATGCAAGAGTTCCGTAGTTACGATGAACAGCTTGAGTTGAAGCCGATCCTGGACCAGCTGGCCACGTATCCCCCGCTGGAGCGCTCGCTAAGCGCGGACGTCGAGGCGATGCTGCCGGAGCTTGCGGGAACGCTGGCCATGCTCGCTGGACACGCCATGAAGATCCTCGATCCCGATGTAAAGAATCCTGACGACCTCATGTGGGAAAAGGTGGTGTGCCTGATGGACTTATTGCTCTGAGAATCTGGGCAACGCGGCAAGACGGTTTTTCGATGCAAGCTGTCATTGAACCTACAGGAGTCAAGCTCAAGAGAACTAGGGACGGAAAAACTCGGTGCCTGGGTGTGCCCTTGAGCCGGGAGGCTTTGATGAAGATCCAATCTATCAATCCAACCACGGGTGAAGTGTTGGAGAGTTTCCCCGAGATGAGGCCCAACGAGATCGATCAGGCCGTGGAAGCTACATACAGGACGTTCCACGAGTGGCGTAGCTGCTCGTTTGCCGATCGTGCGAAACATATGCGGGAGGCCGGTCGGATCCTGCGCGCGGGCAAAGAAAACTATGCGCGGACCATGGCCCTTGAGATGGGAAAGCCGATCGTCCAAGGCGAAGCCGAGGTGGAGAAGTGCGCGTGGACCTGTGACTACTATGCCGAGCACGCTGCTGCTTTCCTGGCGGATCAACTCCGAGAGACCGACGCCTCGCGCAGCTATATACGATTCGATCCCATTGGACCGGTGCTGGCCATCATGCCGTGGAACTTTCCCTTGTGGCAGGTCTTCCGTTTCGCTGCGCCGGCTCTGATGGCGGGGAACGCAGCGATTTTGAAGCACGCCTCGAACGTACCGCGCTGCGCGCTGCAGATTGAGGAGATCTTTCACGAAGCGGGATTCCCCGAGAATCTCTTTCGTGCGATCCTGGTCGGCTCTGAGATCATCTTCTTCATTGTTGCCGACGCGCGCATCTGCGCCGTCACCTTAACCGGCAGCGACAGCGCCGGCAGCAAAGTGGCGGAGCGGGCGGGCCACCAGCTCAAGAAGACCGTGCTCGAGCTCGGCGGCAGCGATCCATTCATCGTTCTCGATGACGCTGACATTCACAAGGCAGCGAAGACGGCGGCGGACGCGCGCCTCATCAACAGCGGGCAAAGCTGTATCGCGGCGAAGCGCTTTATCGTCGTCGAGAAAATCGAAGAGATGTTCCTGGAGGAATTTGTTTCCGAGATGCGGTCGCGTTCGATGGGTGATCCGCTCGATCGCGACACGCAGGTCGGTCCCCAGGCGCGCCACGATCTACGGATCTCGCTGCACCGCCAGGTGGAAGAGTCGGTGAAGCGTGGCGCCAAGCTCCTGCTCGGCGGCCGCGTCCCGGAAGGCCCCGGTGCCTTTTATCCGCCCACTGTCTTGGCCGCCGTGAAAGAAGACATGCCGGCCTTCTACGAGGAAACTTTCGGGCCGGTGGCGGCGATCATTCCCGCCCAAGACGAAGGCGACGCCATTCGCTTGGCAAACAACTCTTCGTTTGGATTAGGCGCGTCTCTTTGGACTCGGGATCGCGAGCGCGCAGAGCGACTCGTCGGCCAGATCGAGGCCGGCAGCGTTTTCGTCAATGAGCTCGTGAAATCAGATCCACGCCTGCCGTTCGGCGGCGTCAAGCGATCCGGCTATGGACGTGAACTTTCGGAATACGGCATCCGCGAGTTCATGAACATTAAGAGCGTATGGATGGCGTGAGGCGGATATATCGTTCAATGTTCAAAGTTCAATGTTCAAGGTCCGAATACGGATTGAAACGTTGAACTTGGAACCTTGAACCTTGAACAAGAAGGAGCAAACCAATGGGCAACGATTCGGATGAAGAAAAACTTCCAGAGGAGTTGATCGACGCGACCTTAGCGGACAGTTTCCCCGCGAGTGACCCGCCATCATGGACTTTAGGACGCGAGCGGCGGCGGCGTTCGAATGACACCGAAAACTCACCGAAGCCAAAAGAACCGGAAGAGGTTGTCAGTGAGAAAAAGGAATTAGATACCGGCGAGTAAAATTCTCACAGGCGTGAGGAAGAACAGCAGGACGTTTGCTTCATGTGGATACGACTTTCATCGCTATTGGCTGTAGTAGCGTTGAGCTCATGCTTGAGCGCCAAAAGTGAACCTGCGGAACGACCAAATCCATCGATCGACCCACCGAAAATCGTACAAGCGCCGCTGGAGCCGGCGATCGCCGAATCCCTTAGCGCCCTCGTAGAAGAGATGAAGGCCAGTCGCAGAGAACAGAGAATCATCGAGGAACGCTGGTGGCCGCCAAGCGCAAGATGGGCAATCGTTTATGCAACCGTCCTTTTTATGACAGTCGCGGCATTTCAAATCAGAGCTCTGGTTCGCCAGGCCAGGATCGCCGCTCAGACCCTCGGCGCGATAAGGAAACACCTAGCCGTTTCTGATCGCGCCAAGATACCCTATGAGCCGATTATTCAATCCATGAAACTGCACAAGTTCGGGCATCCGGATTTTTGCGTAACCTATCAAATCATGAATACTGGCAGGACGGAGGCTCATGTGTTCGAGCAGCAAAGTCTTGTCTGGTGGGACGACGGTTCGACGCTGGCCACGCACCGTGAATCGGGTTTTCAGCCTGTCAATTACAACATCGCCCCCGGCCAGCAGAGTGCAACAACAACCAAACCATTTCACTGCGTATCGGATGAAGAAAGGAGCAAAGTCGGCGGCGACCGATTACAAATCTATGTCAGCGGTTGCATCAGATACCGCGACGCTAGCACAGAGTATCGCACCCAGTTTGCTTGTCGTTGTGAATCGACAACCGCGCCGGGAAAGTTTGTCATGGTTAGCGAACCCGGTTACAACTTGGTGACCTAGAGCGAGAGCGGCAACGATCCGATGCAAGCCCGCTTTGCGGCCTGAAAACTGCGATGCTTGCAGGAAATAGCTTACTCATCCCTCGCCAGAGCGGATCATCAGCGTCACGAGCGCAACTAGATTCAAAATTGCGCTGGTCGCGATTCCCTATTCCTATTGGTTCCAGGAGATGCTCCTAATCCCTTGAAAACTCCAGGCGGCAGTGCTTAGACTCGTAACTAAAGGGAGGAACGACAATGAAGAAATATGTTGTTTTTCTCCTCGCATTTTTCTTTTTGCTACGCAGCATTCCCTTCGAAACCATTCCAACTGTGGTCGTGCATAGCGGCCCGCAGTTTTTTTCTTTGGGGAGTAACACGCTCTAGATACAAGCAGGACTTCCACAGACCGGATGTCAATTCCTAGCCCGTTGACCATCCTATGTCGTCACGTTTCTTATGCGCTGAGAGACCACTTGTCTGAAAGGAGATCCAAAAATGGCGTGGATCAAAACATTCGAGGATAATGAGGCGCGCGGACTCTTAACTTGGGTCTATCGGGTGGCGCGCTGGAGGCAGGGGCGGGTTCCCAATATTGTTAAAGTCTCAAGTCTCAACCCACGTCTTCTCGCGACGTTAGGTCCCCTCTTTCGCACGCTTATGGAGGGACCCTCGCCGTTGAGCCGGGCACAGCGGAAAATGGTGGCCATCGTAGCCTCTAAAGTGAATAATTGTTTCTACTGAACTGAGTCCAACGGAGAGTTTCTCCGTGAAGAACTGAACAACGCGAAATTGGCCGATGCGCTCATGAAAGACTACCGTACCGCTCCCGTCGATCCAGAGATGAAGCAACTTCTATTCTTTGCCGAAAAGGTGGCGCGCGATCCGAGCCAAGTCACTCCCAATGACATCGCAAAGCTACGTTCGAACGGCTTCTCTGACCGAGCGATTTTAGATGCTACTCACGTTGTTGGTTTTTTCAGCTATATGAATCGGGTGGTACAGGCGCTTGGTGCCGACGGCAGCGCCGGGGTTGCCCGAACGGAACGAGAAAAAACCTCGTCGGACATTTCATCTCTTTCTAACGCTGCTCAGCAGATCTGAGGGAAAATCGGAACGCGCGGCCAGAATTATTTCTTTCTGGACTGATTGCTGAGGCCACGTACGGAGTCGTGCAAGCGCACGGTCTCCGCCGCCGGACGCCTACGACAGCACGTACCTTCGGGCCGTCGGCCCGGGCGACGAGGGCCTTATGCGTACTAAGCCCGAACCTGAAGAGGGACGTGCCCGCACCAAAATTCCCGGACTCACAAGATTCGCTCCGCACGAAGAGGTTTTTGAATCGCTATGGTGAACGCTCCGGCGCCAGCGTCGTCGGCGACGAGGGCCAAGACGATCAGCGTCCAGGCCAACTTGCCGGGGTCCAAGAAAAACCGCCTGCCATAATTACAAGTCAGACATATGCCCGCTCGGCTTTACGGATCGCGCGGTAGCGCTCGAAAACCTTTTTTTCGTCTTCCAAGCCAAGCAGAGACTTGATGGTGACGCCGCGAAATATATGGGCCAACATCTTTGGCGCATTGCATAGCGTGAACCAAGGACTGTGAAATAGAACCGCCGGCAGGTGACGAAGTTTCATCCATCGCTCCGCCCGCCACCTTAGAAACTCAACCCCCTCCGCCGGCAGGTGATCGGTTCGGACCACTGCGGTGGTGCCGTCGTACTCTTCAGAGTTCTCGTTGATGATCAGCCCGCGTTCATAAAAATCTTTGGTCATGGGTGTGCGAGGGTAAGGGGTGGGGTGCTGAATATACGGCCAATCGACGTAGCGGCGCGCGAAATCCAGATTGGTCTCTATCGACTCGCGCGTGTCTCCCGGATTGCCGACAATCAGCCCGCCGACGACATACATTTTATGCTGGTGGAGCGCCTCGATGGCTTGGATTGCGGCATTGCCAACTTTGCGCCCCTTTTCGCGCCACGCGTTTTTGGAACTGGCACGAAGAAAGTTTAGATCTTCTTCCAGGATGTTCTCGATTCCGAGAAAGACATAGCGGAAACCCGCCTTGCGCATCAGTGGCACGAGCGTCTCACCGTGGTTTGCAATGGCTGAAGTCATCGCCTGCACAATGTAGTCTAAATGGTTCAGCCCGGCGTCTATGATTGCCCGGCAAAGCGCCTCGAAGCGCGACACGTTGAGGGTAATGTTGTCATCGACGAGAAAAATAGCCTCCGCGCCGTGGTTTCGAGCGTCGCGAATGTCCTCGAGTACCCGTTCGAAGGAATAAGTGTGGAATTGGCGACCGCGCATCGCGATAATCGAGCAGAAACTGCAATCAAACGTACAACCGCGAGAGGTTTCGACGACGTCGACCTGGCGCCCAAGCATGGTATAACCGCTCAGAACGCGGGCGTCGCGGTTGGGCAGCCTTATCTCACGGCTGTCAAGACCGCTGACCGGTCGATCCGGATTGTGGTGGAAACTGTTCGCCTCTCGGTATGACAAGCCTAAAATGCGCTCATAGCCACGATCGGTTTCGATCGCCCGCACCAATTCGCGAAAAGTGATCTCTCCTTCGCCGCGCACAATGAAGTCAACGTCACTACAGGTATAA
>VBKY01000431.1:700-9393 GCA_005879255.1 Deltaproteobacteria bacterium | reverse complement strand
CATGAGTATTTTTCCGCCGGAAAAGTTAGCAGGGAAAGAGTACCCCGTCCAAGTCCCGCAAGTTGATGCCGATGGCAACGACCAGGGCGGCGTGCGATACCCAGACATCCAAGTCCCGCTAGGAACTTATCTCGGCTGGGCGGTAAGAAGAGCCGGCTTCGCCGAAGGAGAGCTACTTTCCACCAACGGCTGTATCGTTACCTTTGCGCGCACTAAGGCAGAGCGCGAAGCCAAAGGCGATCCGCGACTCTCGATCGAAGAACGCTATGCGAGTCATGACGCGTATGTGGAGGCGGTGAAGCGTGCGGTAGATGGTCTGGTCAAAGAAGGATTGATGTTAGCAGAAGATGGCGAGCGCTACATCGAAGCCGCGAGAAAAAAGAATCCACTGGACCCATCCGTACCGCTGGAACCGCTGTTGACCGCAGGGCGGGAGGATTAGCGTGATCAGACGTTAGTACGATACGGGGGACCGAAGTTGGTTCGCCAAGATTGTCGAGATTGAGGAGCTCCTGGCCCCCGAATCCCTTCCTGTAGGTGAGAGTTGTGCGGCTCCACGTTGAACGTGAATATTTCCAAGAATTAAAAAGGAACTGGTGCTAATCCACGGCCCCAAGCATGGATAAATGCTGGAGTATTGTTGTGTAGGCTGTCTCGGTCTCCCGTTTCTTATTCCTTAGTTGATCTTCCTTACCAGTCGAGGATCTCAAGAGTCCATCAATTCTTCGCATCGTTTGTTCAAGCTGGCGTTTTTTCTCTTCAACAAGCGCAATGAGTCCGAGAATTAACTCACGATAATTTACAGATTCGTCATCATTTAACATCAGAATCTTTTCAGCTTGATTTCCCGCAGGACCTCTTGGCTCGACGCGGACAGAACGGTACCTCAAATGATCGAACATTATGTGATCGCATGGATTGGGTATAAACCGACCTTCCCGCAACTGGGCCTCGCTCGGCCAGAATGGTCCTTTGCGTCTGTTACAGCAGTTGCACGCATAAAATAGGTTTGAATACGTCGCTTTTGACTCCGGGAATTTTGACTGCGGCCGGTAATGGTCAACGCCAAAAGGTGTCGGTGCCTTTTGGTCCATCAGGCAAACGGCAATAGACGCATTGAGAATTAAACTCTTTTTTGAGAATCGACTTATAGGAAGGATAATATGAATAAGGCGGGGGATTCAGCCTCCGCCTGTGTTGAGATTTGGGGTAAACAAATGGGTTCAAAGAGAAAATCGGTCAAGTAATACCTAGGAGGCGGCGGCGCTCAGCGTCTTCGGAGCCGATCCGCTCTACGTCCCCGGCGATTTGTTCTAGTCGCTCAAAATCCGCGACTGTTACTCTCGGGATTAAGCGTCGCACTCTTTCAGTTACGATAGTCAATCGTGCTTGTTCTTCGTTCGAGAGCTGCCCTGCAACATAGGCCCGCGCTAGCAACTCGAGTCGGTCGCGATTTGCGATTTCAGCATCCGACATTCCTGGTGATTCGTTGGCGGGCATCTCCTCGTCAAATACCAGTATTCCATCGTGAGGGTGCTCTTCTTCTCTAAGGCCGGTAATGTCCTTTGCAATGAGCGAAGCGTAATCATTTAAAGCTGAATAGGATGGATTGAGAATCTGGGTAGTGGCCGCCAATGCCCAGACCGCCTTGGTAGGTGCTCGTCGACTTGCGATTACTGAATGAGGTGTATCTTCCGGCTTTTCGCGAATCTCGAATAGAGGCGAGTCCATTTGTGCTGTCGTTATTTCCCGAGTCATTTTTGCTCTTTCTTTGGGATTATTTTACCTAAACGCTCTTTAACTTTAGGACCAATGACCCACGAAAAAAAGCGGAAGCTTTCTTTATTGAATTCAGAGATTAGAGGCATTCACGCTATTAGCTTCGACGTTCTCATTATAGAAATCAAAGTCTATCGTGTAAAGATCGCTTTTATCGGCTTCTAGACCGACAATGCCATGGCGAAAACTATATTTGCCGTTCTTCGTAACTCCTCTGACCTCTTGTGCGAACCGATCAACGGTTCCGTAAACACCCTTTACTAACGGTGCAATAAGTTCTTCTCTGATCCAACCATCAAGTTTTGTGTCCTCAATCCGCACCTCGTTTATATATCTCAGGCCGACCCTTGTAAAAAAATCAGTATCAAGCAAGGGTTTACTCTTCTCTAACACGGCCTGCACTTGCTGATGAAAATCTTCAAAATGAGTGTAACGGCTCGTTTCGATTGCAATAGCCGACGACCTGAACGAGACGATCCAGTCACCCTTTTTTGATTTGAAAAGGTGTTTCGCTTCTCTGTCGGCGGGATCATTCAGGCTCACCGATTGCTGACGCTCATAGTGCGGAAAATCTTTGCGGAGTTCCTTTTGGAGTTGAACAGGGGGTTTAGTTTCGAATTCCAATAACGCAGGAAAACGCACCTCGCATACTGCGGTCTTGATGAAAGTTTTTTCAAATTGCGCACGCTCCACATCGGGAAGCGTCAGAAGAGAGGGGGTGTCAGCCAAATTTTTACTCCCGCTTGCGATTTGAATCACGCCCAGTTACAAGTTCCGGGCCGTCCCACTGATGCCGGGAAAACTACCATTAACGATTACAGCTCTGCAAGCGAGTCTGGTTCCTACGATATTTCCTAGTATTTCCTAGTGTGGTATGCGTTTGCCAACGTCCTGTTTGCGTGTCTGTTTGTGCTCGTGTCATTTTGCAGTATGCGAGGTGCGTTTTCCTGCGTTATTGGAATTCGAAACTAAACCCCCTGTTCAACTCCAAAAGGAACTCCGCAGACTTTTGGGTTTGTCGGTTCGCGAGCCATCACGTGGCTATCAGGAAAAATCCGATCAACTCCCATTAAAAATTGAACCGACTAGTTCGCTCACTGCCGATTCCACTGCTGCAGATAAAATTGCTTTGTTTCGAAGCCTCTTTCGAGGAAGAGATGACGTCTATGCGAATTTCTGGACCAACGAACGAAGTGGCAAAAAAGGATATTCTCCAGCAGTAGAACATCCTTGGAACTCTGGAACGGGAAAGCCCAAGAAATATTTCCCTTTGACCGAACGAGTGATACACGAACACCTTGTCGGAGAAAAAATTATCGGTTGTTACCCACTGCTGAAGCACAATAGCTGCTGGTTTCTAGCTTGTGACTTTGACAAAGAAGGTTGGGTCTTGGACAGCCTAGCTTTTCTCGATGTCTGCAAGCGTTTTGAAATACCAGCTTACCTTGAACGATCTCGTTCAGGAAAAGGTGGTCACGTCTGGATTTTCTTCAACTCACCGGTATCGGCGGTCTTGGCTAGACAACTCGGGATGCGAATTCTAAGAGAAACAATGAATATTCGCGGTGAAATTGATCTCGCGAGCTATGACAGGTTTTTCCCCAACCAAGACTTTGTGCCAGCGGGTGGATTTGGAAATCTCATTGCCTTGCCGCTTCAGAAAAAGAGCCGAGCGGAAGGAAATACGGAGTTCGTGAATCCCGAGGAACCCGATCTGAGTTCCCATCCAGACCAGTGGGCTTTCCTTAGCCGCGTGGAACGACTCTCTCAGACACACCTCGAAGCTTTGCTTGATAAGATTCCAGCGCTCACAGTTGGGCCAGGATTTACGAGATGCGCTTCTCCTTTTGCACGCAAAAGATACCCTCCTCCTAAGCAACTTCGCTGTATGTTAGGAGCGACGATAAGTTTGGAGAAAACTGGAATGCCACCTTGGATGCTTTCTCAGATCAAGCACCTGGCATCTTTCCATAATCCCAAGTTCTATGAGCGGCAAAAATTGCGACTTTCCACATTCCTAATTCCGAGGTTAGTCAGGTGCTACCAGGAGGACATCGCTTTCATCCACGTGCCTCGTGGAATTCTGCAAGACATCCGAGATCTGGCAAAGGATGCCGGCAGCGAACTTGCTATAACTGACCACCGAGTTAATCCCGAACGGTTATGTTTTCAATTTCGGGGTTCACTGACGCCATCACAGGAAAGTGCAGTTCAGAAGATGCTCGACTATGAGACGGGAGTTTTGGTGGCTCCACCGGGAGCAGGCAAAACAGTGATGGGTTGCTACATGGTTGCCAAGCGGAATCTACCGACACTTATCCTGGCTCATCGGAAGCCAATCCTAGAACAACGGCGAGTACAGCTGATGAAACTGCTAGACCTTCCCTCACGTGAAATCGGTCAAGAGGGAGGTGGTAGGAAGCGTCTGAGCGGACTTGTTGATTTGGCAATGATTCAGAGCTTGAAAAGCATTGAGGATCTAGAAACTTTTTTCGCAATGTACGGCTTCGTTGTCGTGGATGAGTGCCATCATTTACCGGCATTTACCTTTGAGGGCAGTATCAAAAAAGCCCCTGTGCGATATATGCTCGGGCTAACGGCTACTCCCTACCGTCGCGATGGTCTCCAGAACATTATTACTATGCAGTGCGGACCGATACGTTGTGAGATTGAGGATGCTCAAAGCGATTTGTCTCTGAAGCTGAACGTTCGAGAGACCCCGTTTACGTTTCCAACTGAAGAAAACACTTCAATCCAGGACATTTTTCGTAACTTGGTCAAAGACGAGGCTCGGAACGCATTGATCGAAGAAGATGTGATATCCGCTTTAAGCGGCGGACGCCGATGCTTGATTCTCACTCAATGGAAGAAACATTGCCGACTGCTCGCTGATAGATTGGTTCAAAAAGGGAAGATTCCTTTTGTTTTAAGTGGCGCTGTGGGCAAAAGGGAACGATCGGCTATTCTGAAAGCGATCGACAACGCTTCTCCTCAGATAGAGCTACTCCTAATTGCCACAGGAGAATTCTTGGGCGAAGGATTTGACTGCCCGCAAATAGATACTCTTTTTCTCATCTTTCCTCTTTCTTTCAAAGGGAAAATTGTTCAGTACGTTGGCAGAGCGTTAAGAAGTTATCGAGGCAAGCAAAGCGTCCTGGTCTATGATTATTTCGATTCGAAAGTAACAATTCTCAGTAGAATGCATGCTCGTCGGCTCAAAACGTACAGAGCGCTTGGATTCCGCGCTGAAGAAGCCAGTGCGTAATTGTGGAACGGAAACATTCGGGGTCGGGGAAACATACCGGCCCTGGCTTTTCTTTCCGGACAATCTTTCCTCTCATTTTGAACAAATGTTACGCGGAAGGTGACTCACAGGATTTCTCAGTTCCTTTAAGTCCCGCTGCAAAGTTGACATGATAAACCGATGTCGACTAGAAAAAGAAGCGTTAGGCACTATTCAGGCGGCAACAGCGACTTGACCAAATGGCAAGATAAGAAGTCGGTAATCCAAGATGGCCAAGAAAAACTTTTCGGGTAGTTGGCGCGGCGTCGTAGGCGTTATCAAACCCACTTATCGACCGGGTTCCCTTGAAGAATTCATCCGACTTCTGCCCGAAGGGATCGGCGTGATCCCGAAGTTCGTCGGCGTCAGTGAAGGGCTCGAGAAGGAATTTGTCGACGGATTTGCGGCGGCTGAGAAGCTGATTGCCGAATTGGCAGAAATGAAAGTGGATCTCATTCATCCCGAAGGCGCGCCCCTTTTCGTCCAGAAGGGCTATGTTCGATCGGAGGAGATAGTCAGAGAACTGGAAGAGAAATATTGCATTCCGGTTGTCACGACGGGAATGGTCTTGGTCGAAGCAGCGAGGGCGCTCGGCATCAAGAAGTTGCTTGTCATCAGCTCCTATGACGATGGGAACAGCAGCGGCCGGCTAGCGAAATACTTCAGTTATTTCTCCGACGCGGGATTTCAGGTGCCAACCGTAGAAGGCTTTCCGGTTGGGTTTGCCGATATAGGGAGCGTCTCTCCGTACGAGGCTTACGCCTTCGCTCGAAACCTTTATTGCAAATATCCGGAGAGCGATGGGATTTGCTTGATTGGTTCGGGGTGGCGCGTTTTGGATGTGGTTCCGCTCTTGGAGCAGGATCTTCAGATTCGAGTGGTCTGCGCCGTCGCGGCCAGGGTTTGGGCGATACAAAAAAGATTGCACGTCAGGCAGCCGGTCACGGGTCGCGGGCTTTTGCTTGAGACTATGCCATAGGCCAAAAGATGATACGACGTAAATGCATCGTAGTGAAAATAGGGCTTTTGCTATCTATGGGTTTGTCTCTAATGCCCAGATTCGCGCCGGCTTCGCAGTGGAAGGAGCAGGCGGAAGTCGAAAAAAAGATGGTTTGGTATACAACCATCGGGTCGGCTGACGCGAAAATGCTGATAGATCATTTTCGCCAGCGTTACCCCAAAGTAACGGCCGAGTATTTCCGTACCGGGGGTCCTCAGTTGGTTGAGCGAATCTTCACCGAAGCCCGGGCCGGGAAGCATCTCTGGGATGTCTTTATGAATTCGGCGATCTATACGCAGCTCCTTAGTGAGAAGGGGATGCTGGCCGTCTACGAATCTCCCGAGTCCCGATTTTACCGCGAGGGATATAAAGATCCGCGAGGTACGTGGACGTCGATTTACACAAACTATGCGGTGGCGGGATATAACACCAGATTAGTCACTAAAGAAGAAGTGCCAAAATCTTATACCGATCTCCTGAAGCGGACTTGGTCTGGACAGATCGGCCTGGACGCGAAGTCCTATGAATGGTTCGCGGTCGTGATCCGGGGCCTGGGAGAGGAAAGGGGTCTTAGCTTCATGCGGCAGTTGGCGAAAACCAAAGTCCAACTGCGCAACGGCCGAGAGCTGGTCGCACAGCTGGTCGCCGCCGGAGAGTTCAAGCTCGCCTTGACGGCCTACTCGCAAAACTATGAATCGCTTAAACTCGGGGGCGCGCCCGTGGACTGGGTTGCGCTCGATCCGGTCTACGCCAATATCCATCCCGTGGGTCTTTCCTCCAAAGCGCCTAATCCAAACGCGGGAAAACTTTTTATCGATTTCTTGCTGTCCAAGACCGGTCAGGAGATCCTACGCGCCCAAAGGCGTATTCCGGACCGAATCGACACCCCGCCGGAGGTTGCACGCCTCACTGAGGGGATTAAACCAGCCTTTGGTTCGGCGGAAATGTACGGTGACTTCAACCGCTATATCAAACTGTTTCAGGAAACGTTTGCCACAAACTAACGAACCGGCGAACTCGCCTGGTCTGATTGCCGTGGGGATCGAAGGGGGAATAGATGATCTCCGACGCCCATGACACACACTGGCTGCGGTTCTCGCTAACTCGATTGCGCTTGCGACCTAATTGCCAAAAAAAAGGGCGGAGATGAGTTGCCTCTTTCTCCGCCCCGTACACCGTCAACTTATTCAGTCGATCATTTAGAGAAGTTGAAGTTTGCGCGGTGGTAGGTGCCATCGCTCAATTTCACAACTAATTGCCTGCACGAACCGGCCCACGACTTCTCGGTTTTCCAGACGTAGACATATTGGTTAGCGCTTGCATCGTAGCTAAGGCTGCTTCCTCCCGCCGTAACGGTCTCGTCGATGTAGTCGTACAGGTCCGTCGAGTTGCAAGCGGTCGTGCCCGATGTTGGGTAGCCGCCGGCAAAGATGCTGAGCCCTTGGTTTCCGTTCAAGCTGAACTTGACCGGCACAGCACTCCCCGCCTTAGTAATGTTAAGCACCGGCAGGTTATCAACCGGACGGAAGAAACCGGTGAAATTGTAGATCACGTTAATCAACACGTTTTTAGACGCATTGTTGTAATTGAGACTGTCCGCAGGTGTGAAATTCACATGCAGAGTCTGACCGCTGCCGACAGACAACAGTGTTCCGGCCGGCGGAGTATACACGGAGCTACCCGCTACATTGGCGGTGGCGTTTAGCTGGGTTGCATTGAGCGCCGTCGGGTAGCTGGTGTCGGCGGGATTGGCCCATGTGATCACCGGCGTTCCTTTGTTTACGTTGATCGTCACATCCTTGGAGGCGTCGTTGTAATTCGCGATGTCAGTGGGCGTGAAGGCCACGTGCAAGGTCTGGCCGTTGCCTGCGTTCAGCACTGTGCCAGACGCAGGAGCATAGACAAAGCTACCCGCTACATTGGCGGCGGCGTTTAGCTGGATTGCACTGAGCGCCGTCGGGTAGCTGATGTCGGCCGGGTTGTTCCAGATGATGACCGGCGTCGCCTTGGCAATCGCGAAGGTGCGCGCAACGTCAGCCGCCGCGTTGTAGTTCGCATTGCCCGACTGTGAGGCCGTGATCGTGCACGAGCCGGCGCCAGTAAGGTGCACCGTCGTGCCGCTCACCGTGCAGTTGCCCGATGCCGCAAAGGTCACGGCATTGCCCGAGCCGCCGCCGGTGGCGCTCACCGTAAAGTCCGGGTTCCCAAAGGTCTTGTCCACCAGCGCCGCAAACGTGATCGTCTGGTTGGCCTTGTTAATCACGAAGGTATCACTGGCCGATCCCTGGTAATTCGCATCGTTCACCGTCGCCGTCACCGAGTAGCTGCCGGCGTTGGTCTGCGGAGCATTGGTCCAGACGATCGTCAGAGCCGCAGGCGTCGTCGTCGCAGTCGGCATCAGCGCGCTGCCCGTGTAGGTCTGCGTCAAGTTACTCAGCACCACCGTGGCCGGGGCCTTGTTGATCGTGAAGGTGCCGCTGGCTGATCCCTCATAATTCGCATCGTTCACCGTCGCCGTCACCGAGTAGCTGCCGGCGTTGGTCTGCGGAGCATTGGTCCAGACGATCGTCAGAGCCGCAGGCGTCGTCGTCGCAGTCGGCATCAGCGCGCTGCCCGTGTAGGTCTGCGTCA
>VBKY01000431.1:0-433 GCA_005879255.1 Deltaproteobacteria bacterium | reverse complement strand
GTACCAGAGTTCACCGGCGCTGAGGTCATCAGATTACCGAGCGCGTCTCTGTACGCTACGCTCACCGGAGTTAGGTTTTCGCCATTCACTCCCGTCGCCGAGCCGCTGCCCGGACACGGGCTGCCGTTGTACGTGCATATGTTGCCCGTCGCCGTAACGATCGGATCGGCTTTATTGATGGTAAAGATGGCCGTGTTGTAAGTGATGTCGTAGTTGCCTAGCACGCCAGTGGGACTCAACGTCGCGCTGATCGTGTACGTGCCGACGTTTTCCCCGGCTGTGCGGCTGTAACTCGCGGTCACACCGTCGGCAACGAGGAAGCCACTGAGTATTCCGGTAAACACGGGATCGGCGCTGCCGTAAATCTTACTTGCCGCATTCGGCGTTACCGACGCGGTCTTCTTATTGATGGTGAAGATCGCTGTGTTGTACG
>VBKY01000412.1 GCA_005879255.1 Deltaproteobacteria bacterium | reverse complement strand
AGTAGCCCTGGCAGTATAAAGAGGCGCCGTCGAAAAAGTGACAAGAGCACTCATGACGACCGCGAAGGCAAAGCAGGCCAGGATCTTCCATTGGTGTTTGCGCGCAACTTGCCAGTAATCGCGCAGATTGGGAGCATCTGCACTCATTTCGACACGACGCCAATTGGAGCGTGAGTCCTCCGGCGCAAGCAGAACGACCCGTTCTCCTGAATATGGAGAAAGCTCTTTCATGTTAGGATCCATCTGCGCTTAGTCCCCCAAAGATTTACCTGATCGGAATATTGGCACTAGCTCCGACGTTGAACACGCTGGTAAAGAACCGATAGAATCCGTAGGCAAACAGCTTCGGACCGTAAGACACAACGTTGATCACGTCACCTTCCCGGAGCGGGACATCGGGCTGCGCGCCGCTTTTGATGGCGTCGAGATCCGCGACAAACGTTGATTTGTGGCCTTTTGGATTAGTGCGGATGAGCTCGACGGAAGCGGTGTCAGCGGGGTACGAAGTGCCACCGGCCGCGGCCATGGCCCCCAAAATGGTCAGCCCCGAAGTAATCTTGTAGGCGCCCGGCTTCTCCACCCATCCCTGAATTAAAACCTCGCCGCCGCCAGGCACCATTACGATGTCGCCGGGCAGCGCGGGCATATTGAGGTACCTCTGATTGCCGCTTCGGTTAACGCTATCGAGGTTAATCACGATCGGGTCGACGTTTTTGAGAATCAGCGGCGACGGGTCCTGACTGAGCAGCTGTACCGGCATCGCTGATATAACTTCCTTGGCCTTGTCGGGTGCGGCCGGTTCGGCGGGAAGAAAAAGAATATGCTCGGCGGCATCGGTTCTCATTCCGCCGGCCTGTGAAATCATACTCATCACCGTGTCGGCCGAACTGGCTAGATTGTACAGGCCGGGTTTCTGTACCGCGCCGATCACCGCGACCTGCCGGCTGCGAAACTCTTTGACAAACAAGCTGACTTGCGGATTGCGCACGTAATTGGTTTCGAGCCGGCGACGGATTTCCGACCTGAGCGTTTTGTCCGTGAAGCCTCTGGTATTGATAATTCCGACGAAGGGCAAGGAGACGGTCTCGTCGCCGGTAACGCGCTCGGAGATATTTTTCATTTCCTCCACGCCGGCAACATTGATCTCGAGGACATCGCCCGGCCCGATTGGGTAGTCATTGGCAGCACGTTGCTGCATGCGTTTTTCCCAGAGGGCGGCCAGCCTTTGGGTGTCGTCACTTTGTTTTGCTTTTTCCATTCCGACTGCCGCCGTGGTATCACCTGCAACGGGGACTGCGGTGCCTGCGGATTTATTATTGTTGGGTCCCGCCGAGCACGCGGCTAGAAATACCATCAGGACTGCGACAAGTGACCAGCGTGTGATACACACCATAAATAGTCTCTCCTGCTGGAAAGAAGGATTGCTATCGTTTGGTCCGAGTTCAATTGAACTTTCGTCAGAATGTCATTATGCTGAAACCCGCAACGGGGAGGACGGCCCTGTCGTTGACACACACCTTTGATCAAAAGCACCAGATTGGACCCTCCCTTTATGGGACCTTCGCCAAAAGTCACCCCGTAAAGGAAGCCGATACCTACCCCGTTGCTTATTAACGGCTCGCCGAGATCCCCATCAATTCAAATATCTCCTAACTCGAAAAAAAAATTGCCTGCAAGCGACGCGTCGCTTGATTCACCGAGACGCAAATTAACCACATCCTGAGTCATTTTGGGTGTTGAATTTGTCGTTCCAACAAATCATTCATCTGCGTTATCCGGCCAAACTCGCAGCCCACAGAAATGAAAGAATTTCGATCGTTGATTTTTGAAAACTCCCCACGCGCTGCCAGTTTTTTTTCCAATTCGACATACACGTAGGGGCAAATCCTATGCCCCGACCTCTCAGAAAAGACGTTTTGAAAACCGCAGTCGGCGACCGCAGCACGGCCACTAACCGTACCTCGGCTCATCGGGACCCAATGAAGCCAGGGTAATGCCCTTAAGCAATTGTGTTTTCAAGCCGACCATAGCAGCGCGGTTGTGCTACTGTCAATAATTTCATTTTAAAATTTCAAAACTCATTTGCTGATTACTAGACAATAACCACCTGAATCACTCCATCCAGATCAAACGGGCCGACGTGGAGATCGTTCGCCGCGAAAGGCCCGGCCTCCTACAAACTGAGGCACAGAGCGTTGAATCTTCATACTCTCCAGTTGATTTCCGGCGGCGTCGTGTGCGCTCACGTCGATGGCGGATCTGCCGGGGCGCATAGCTCGGACGCGAGTGCGCAGGCTCGTCGGGTCGTCGATCACGATGGCATCCGGGTCGGGTCGCGACCATTTGACGTGCCGCCGCTCGGCAGACTGCGCACAGTGAGTTCGAGATCGATCAGACCTGATTTGTCGTTCGCCTTCGGTCGAAAGGCGCGCAACTCCGGCGTTTCGCCGCTGAATAATCCACGAGCGCCTGCCGTTCCCCAGTGATTCGGCCGATTCCTTCGCGTCCACTTCGACCTTTTCGCCGGACGGACGCGATACTTTCATGCTCGTCTTGTTCTGGCCGGCGGTCTCGGTGACTTCTTTCACTTCTTGCGTTGAAAGCGGCTTGGTCTGCTCGGATGGGCCGGCGCCGATCATACCGCGGATCGCGCTGGTGGAAAGTTCCTGCGCTTGTTTCTCGGCGATCAGACTAACTCCAAAAAAAAATTGCCTGCGAGCGACGCCTCGCGTCGCTTACTTCACTGAGACGCAAACTAACCACATCCTGAGTCATTTTCCGGGTTGAATTTGTCGTTCAACAAATCGTTCATCTGCAGGATCCGGCCAGCCCACAGAAATAAAAGAATTCGATCGTTGATTTTTGAAAAACTCCACGCCGCACCATGCTAGGTTCCTTTTTTCGAATTCGCGATACACGTAGGTGCAAATCCTATGCCCCGACCCCAGGCCGGGTAAATTGTGTGATTTTGGACCACTTGTAATCCTACTATTTTTCGAAGACGCTATTTCTCCGAAGGAATTCTCCTTCGAGACGGTTGTGTTTTTTCCAACAAGCGAGGTTATCGTTGCAGCTACATTGCGAGAGTGGAGTCAACTTACTAAAAGGCGCTGAGCTGATTTTGCGCATCGGTTTTCTGCGCGTCTGGAAATCCCACATCTGAGACCGGTTGTTTCGCGCCTGGAACATTCGCGCGCATTCATTGTGATTCAGAACGAACAAGCACGTTGGGCATAAAATTACTCCATTCGAATATTGTATGTAGGCCGCAATGAATCGCAGTTGGGTAATTTTTTCCCATCGCGAGTAAAATGTATCGGACGCAAGTCAACCGGAGTCGCTGCATTGGCCGACAATGGCCGGTGAGAAAACCCTCGCGCGGAGTGAGTACACGTTCGCCGTGAACGCATCGCCGGGGAACGAGCCGGCCGATAGCGTGCGCTGTCAGGCCTGGAACTCGCGCCTTCGTTCCGATGTGCTTGGTGAGCGTGGAGAGCGTCGAAGTCTGCGAGCCCAATTAAACGCTCTTCTGTTTGTCCGTATCGTCGTGTAGACAGTCTGCTTCGTGTCGACGAAGCTGTTCATACGTCTGAAACGACTGACCACAGTGGTTACATTCAAAGGAATTCGCCGTTTGACTTCGTCGAATGTAGCCCCACACTTCCGGGTATGCGATTCTTTTTTCCTGATGTCTCATAGCATTCGTTAACCCGATTGAAGATTAACGCCTCGTTTGAACTTAGATCGTCAAGATTTCTTCTGGGACTCTTTCACTTTTCGAATCACTGTCAATCAGTAGTGCTCACGTCCTCGCACGATGACTCGGGTGCTCGGCATTGCGATGCAAGGCAAATTACCGCGACAAAAAATATCGTCGTTTCGGTTGTTCCTTAATAGTGCGCAACGGCTATGCCAAACCCTCATTTTTTAACTAACTATGCAACTTATTAGAACCTTTTTATCCATGGCGA
>VBKY01000411.1 GCA_005879255.1 Deltaproteobacteria bacterium | reverse complement strand
GACAACATGCTTGCCGGAATTGGCGGCGATGATTGTATGGGGCGCGTGAAACCGGTTGGGCGTCGATACCCATACGGCTTCGACGTCGGGATCGGCGCACATTTTCTCGACGCTGTCGTAGGTCTTGGCTCCATAGCGCTGGCGAAAAGTTTCCAACACGCGGGGATTGACGTCGGCGGCGGCGACCAGCTCAAACTCCGGTATTTGCTCCATTGCCGGTAATATTTCCGACGCGCCGACGCCGATGCCGACGATACCGAGCTTTAGTCGTCTATTGCCAGTTCCGTTCATCTTCTTGGCTCCTCAGTGATCCAAACAGTCATTTCGTAGCCGCAACCTATCAGATGATGCGCGTACTTTGTCAAGCCACTTTCAGGTTTCCCAGCTTCAGTTCGCTTGCGATAGACCGCCTCGCGCAAGTTTCTGTACTTGACGCCTGCCACCGATTTCGTCTAGCCTCAATCAGCCGGAGTTCCAAGAATAGGTGACTCTGGTAAAAAGGAGGCTAAAGATTATGCCCAAGCTGAGACATTTGGCTTTGCATACCGCCGACCCTGAGGCGACCGCGGCTTTTTACAAGAAAGCTTTCGATATGGTCGAGAAGGGGCGAACCAACTCGCCGCTTGCTGAGGGAATATATTTGAGCGATGGCACCCTCAACGTGGCGATCCTACGTTATAGAACCCCCGAATTGGCCGAGAAGTATGGCGGTTCTTCGGCTCTTGGCATGAGTCATTTTGGCTTTTGGGCCGAGGACATCGAGCAAACGAGGCGGCAACTCCGTGAGGCCGGCGGCCAGTACATCGATAACCGCGACCATGCCAGAAATACGACGGGGTTTTTCGAGGAAAAGTGGCTGGGGCCGGATGGAACTGTCGTTGACATCACCGATAAGGGCTGGGTAGGAGCCCGCCCGCCGGACAAGGAGTGATCCGATGATTAAAACGACCGGTGTTTATCATATTGGGATTCCTGTGGAAGACATGCCGCGAGCCGTGAAGTTCTATACCGAGGTGTTGGGCATGACCGTCGCAAAGACCGGCACAGATGACATGGGCGATAAACTATCACGCGCGGACCTTCGCTCCGGTGACAGCATGGTCGTGCTCTTCAAGCGGCCCAAACCGCTCGCAGGGGATGGTGTCGAAAGAGACGGCGCGACACACCAAGCTTTCAGCGTAGGCCGGGAGGACTTTGAGCTGGCCAAGGCAAAGATGAAAGACTGGGGAGTGAAGGTCCATTCCGTGGCGAGCGTCGACCGCGCCAGCGGGAGCGGTTTTTACTTCTTCGATACGGAAGGGAATCTGTTGCAGCTCTACGCGCCGCCGAAGAGAGATTAATCACAGAGAGGCTAACGCGGCATCGCTGCAACTACAAATTGTCATTTCGACCGAAGGGAGAAATCTTTCTCAGATCCCTCGCATTAAGCTCGGGATGACAAGCCTTGCCTATCACTTGGCGACTTGGCGCGAGCGGATCCCCGTTTTTGGTGTGCGGCGGCGGTTGAAAGATTTGCTTCAGCTCACATGATAGAACTCGGCGCAGTTGTCCCACAGAATCTTGCGTTTTTCGTCGTCGCTGATCTTTAGCTGGAGAAAACTTTCCACCGCCTGGGGATACTTGGAATCGCCGTGCGGGTAGTCGGTCGAGAAGACTAATCGATCCGCGCCGATGTAGTCGATGACGTACTTCACGCCGGCTTCATCAGGTTCCACCGAGACAAAAACTTGCCGTTTGAAGTATTTGCTGGGCGCCATTCTGAGGTCTTTCCCCCAGATGTCGCCTTCACGTTCCCAACCTTCATCCAAACGCCACAATAGCCACGGCAGCCAGGTGCAGTTGGCTTCAAGAAAGGCGGCGCGCAGGTTCGGATGGCGCGCGAGGACCCCCCCGGAGCAGATGCTGACCAGTCCGAGCATTTGCTCCATGGGCTGCGCCACGGCGCGGCGCAGCATGAAATTGGGCTCGAAGAGATCGCCGGTTTGGCGCGCGGCGGACGAAGACGATTCGTGAAAGCCAACCGGAATCTTCAATTCTTCCAACGTCGACCACAGCGGCTCGAAATACTTATCGTACCAGTTGCGGCCTTCCATAGTGCTCGAGCGCATGAACACCGCCCGAAAACCAAGCTCCTTCGCGCAGCGTCGCGCTTCGGCGACCGCAAGATCGACATCGAACGGCGAAATCATACCGGCGCCTAACAAACGATTGGGATTCTTTTCACAGAAATCATAAAGCCAATTGTTGTAAGCGCGCGCTAATGCGTCGGCCAATTTGGGTTCCATGCGCGGTTCGGACAACGCTTGCAGCCCGCGCGTCGGATACAATACAGCGACATCGATGCCTTCTGTGTCCATCGCTTCCAACTGAACTTCCGCGCTCCAACCTCGTTCGGCGTGGGAGCGATAGATTCCTTGGTTTTTGGCAAAATTGTGACCTCGATGCTGTTCGGAATTTCGATTGTGACTGGCCGGCAAACCCCAATAGCGCCCGTCTGGATGGGCCAGGCGCAGGTCACGCACGTTGTCGCTGGTGAGTCCCCGCGGGGCGTCAGCTTTATAACGTGCGTCGATATAACGCTCCCACAGATCTACGGGCTCCATCAGATGCATGTCGCTGTCGAGCACCTTCATGCCGTCTTTGGTCATGGTCCACCTCCACGACGAACTGCAATAAGGGTTACAACGAGCCTCGCTTTTGTGTCAACGCATCTGCTAGATTGTTCATCGTAAAGATCTATCCGCACGTTGGACTACTGGAGTTATGGAGTAATGAGAATTCAAAAGCGCTTCAATCCATGTTTCGTTCTGCTTTTTTGGTTTTTGTTTGCGCTACTGACTCACTCAGCGTTTGCCCAGGAAAAACAGAAAATTCGCATGGTTTTCGTCAGCCTGGCGTGGAATAGCGAGATTCCCTTTCGGGCTGCTCTCGCTCGCGGCTACTTCAAGTCTCAAGGACTGCAGGTTGAGCCAATTCTGATTCGCGGCGGGCCGGCGGCGATCGCCGCGCTGGTTTCCGGGGAAGTCGACTTCGCGAGTATCGGCGGAGCCCAAGCGATATTTCGCGCTAAGGCCCGCGGTTTGGATGTGTCGATTATCGGTTGCACGTCGAGCACGACCAATTACATCTTGCTCGGCAACAAACAGACGCGGACGGTGGAGGATCTCAAAGGCAAAATGATTGGCGTAACCGGGGCCGGCACGTACTCGGAGTTCGCCATGAAGGCTTTCCTCAAAAAATACAACATCAACCCGGACAAGGATGTCACTCTGCGAGCCATCGGCGGAACCGTGTTGCGCGCGGCGGCTATCGAAAAGGGGATAATTGCCGCCGCGCCGTTCTCACCGGAAGACGCCGTTCGGCTGATAAAAGCGGGATACGCGGTGATCAGCAACATGAGTGACTCTTTAGGCATCCCGCAAAACGTTATCGTCACGCGCAACGAAGTTTTGGAGAAATATCCCGACATGAGCAAACGAGTTCTTAAAGCCTACATTCAAGGGATGCAGCTCGCAAAATTTAACAAAAAAGAGGCGATCAAGGCAGGTTACGATTCGGGGCTGACGGGTGATCCGGAAATCGTCAGCGCGGCATGGGATCTTTATGCGCCGGGCCTTACGGCTGATTTGTCGATAGTGACATCTGGGCTTCAACAAATGCTCGACGAAGATATCCGCTCCGGATTAGTCGACAAAAACTTCACTCTGGACCGAGTGATCAACGATCGGATACTCAAGATCGCCCAACAGGAACTGCGCGCTGAGGGGCGGCTGAAACCGTAGATAACGTGAAAGCGCAATCGCCTGCCGAACCGCAGATTGTTCTGACTCAGGTATCGGCGCAACGTGATCGAGTATCGGAGGGTTGGACCATCGGGTGGCTGCTGGAAAACAAGAGCGCTAATCCTCTCCATATTCTGGCGGTAAGATTGCCGCATGGTCAGTTCAAATCGGACGAACGGCGGTTCGACCCAGCGATCGATTTGAGCTGCGGGGAGAGGAGGCAATTTCAAACTTTCGTACGCTGCGATGAGCCGGCCGGTCTGGTTACTGAAAATGCATTTGTTATCTTGTCTGTAGACTGGTTAGGCGAACAGTGGCGAATCTTTGTGCGGCTGCGGGTGATGGTGACCGTCGACGGACGGCCGGAAACCGCCACTGAATTGATCACCACGCAGAGAGTAGGATTCTCCGGAGTAGATTCCTAACAGGGTGCTGCAAAAGACAAAGCTCAGGACGAACGGAGGATGGATTTAAATCATGGGAAAATTTCCGTTCGTGCTGAGGCTCTCGAAGCACAGTGTCTTTTTTCAGCGATCTGCTAAGTGTCGATGATTGGTGAAAACGAAAAACAATGGCCGATAAGGAAAAAGATCTTTACATCTTGAAGCGCATGCGTGGCTGACGCAGCAATTGAGGCGTTGGCTTCGAAGAGACCACGGGTATGGTCTCCAATTCGCTCAAGATCAGCCAGCAAGAAATTGTTGCCGCGCTCAAGCGCCTGCGCGCCCACCACAGCGACGATCCCGAGTATAAGAAACTACGGAAAGATTTGCCGAAGGATTGGCCGATCTAAGAAATAGTTTCGAGTCTCGGTTTCGAGTCAATTGATTCACTTCATTGGAGCTGTTTCTTCCCTCTTTTGACGGGGGAAGACTAAGATGGGGGTGCTTGCTCGATTCCCGCAGCAAATCTATTTCTGCAACCTCACTTTCGGCTGGCGCAAATTCAAGTCTGCCACCCCGCCCCAAAACTCGCGCTTCCCGGTCATTGCTTGAACGTGGCCGTCCCATTGTTTTGTGTATCTTCGTCCTTCGCCAATAATCGAATCGCATCGATCTGACGGCTGCCGTGACCCTCGTCTTCGTCGGCGTGGAGTTTGTAAGTTTCCGCGGCGCGCGGAGAGAAGCCGTAGTAGCCGGTCAGCTCGCGATAGACTTTATCGGATATCTTGCCCGCTCCGCCGAGCTGACTTTCGACGAAGGCCAGCATCGCGACGCCTTCGAGCGCGGAACGGCGCTGGCAGCAGCCGAGGATCATCTCGATCGCCGCCAGCGTACCCGGTGCCGGCTCTGCATTGTCCGCCTCTTCACGCGAGATGCCGCCTTCTTCGAGGAACTGCAGCATGATGTCCATGTGCGTGCGTTGTCCGCCCAGTTCTTCCATGAAATTTTCGAGAATCGTCTCCATGAGAGGGTAGTCTTTCGCCGCGACGGCGTTGACCGCCATGTAGCCAAAGAAAATCGGGTTGGTGCGCACGCGCAGGTAATGCTGCACCTCGCCTTGAATGATTTGCTCACGCGTCCAACGATGCTTGATGATGCCGTCGAACCACGGGTGCTGCTCCATCGGCACTTCCGCGGCGTATCCCCAAAGCTCATCAGTAAATTGATCGAGCGACATCAGGTACGATCTAACTCAGTGAATCGGGAATGTCCATCACCATTCCCACCTACTTAGGGCTGCGAAGCGGGAAGGGAGCCGCATTGCTCAACGCGTCTTCCACTATTCTCTACATAGGCGATACAGGCTGAACGGCGCTCGACAGCGGCTTCACCGGAAAACGTCGACACGGCGCCGCATAACATAGAGCCAAGCGTCGAGCACTGCTCCACGTACCGAACGTTAGGCGGTATGGGTGCAGTGTTAAGAGGGTGAGTTTGCGGCTCCATAGAGCAGGAAGTCAGAAACAGCACTGCAACAGCTAGAGAGAAGGAGACCATCGCTTACACTGATACACAAACTCTTATAAGTCGTTCATTCGATCCGGTCAAACTATGGGCATAGCGACGACGCTGATAATCGTCCGCGATCGACAGAATCTTCAAGATCCAAATACTCATTCTTTGATCGCTCTCACGATCGTCACCAAACTTTTATTGACAGCGAGGAACGGCGCATTCCATTTCATATCGGGGTCGGGTAACGCTTCCACATTGACGTTTGTCAGCGCTAGAAAAGTTTTTTCCGGGTTGTTTAGGAAGTCCGACAGCCGCGCGCTATATCCGTCTTTACCCGCCAGCGGGACGAACAACGTCCCGCGAATTTTGTAAGTGTCAGTCAATATTTCGACTTCAACCTGTTTGCCTTTGTATTTTGATGCTGCTTCCGCCATTTGTTGACTCCTTCAGTGACGCCGCCGACAAGTGAGACGCCGTCGATCCCATGAGAGCGTTCGGTTGCCAAATTTTACCATTACCATACTTGCGACGCACATTTCTGTTAGTTAATCTTATCAGAGGCGATTTCGGGGACGGTTATATGCTATATCTTCCCAATTATGCGGGCGCCTTTCGCTGCATCGGTCAAGCACTGCAAACCCATGAAATCGAAGTCTTCGAGTTAAGCAGCTTCGCCAATGAATTTCGCGTGGTAGCTGGAGATCCGAATCCACCCTACACAGCTCTGATCAAATTAAACTTTTCGGTTCAAAACATAGAAATTCTCGATCGTGAAGGTCAAGCGCGTCGCGGTCAGTCAACTACGGACGTTAGGTTCGACAGTGTTCCTGAAGTGCTTCGCGCAGTAGGGGAATACCTTGATCATAAGCGTGGGTACTTGCGACGAGTAAACAATAGCTCCTCGTCAGAAGCGGCTGTCGAGATACAGTACCAAACTAGGGCTGGAGATGTACAGACTGAAAACCTGACGCTTAATTTTATTCGTGAAACTTGCGTGCATATGTACAAGAGACGAACTCGAATTTCAAACCCCATTAACATTCTTGCACGCCGGCGCTAGGTCGTCAGGTTTGCAACGAAGATCCAATTTCAATACCGAGGCAAGAATTAATTAACCAAAGCCCGACCCCACTGATCGCGCATTAAATAGCATCGTCGGTTTTGACTTTGATCGTCACAGTGATAGAAACAGCTTATGCCGGCATACGAAGTCTTCGTCCAATGCGTTGATTGTGGCAACGAGCATCCCATTCTCATGAAGGTCCACCTCGACT
>VBKY01000410.1:8812-9604 GCA_005879255.1 Deltaproteobacteria bacterium | reverse complement strand
CTGGCGGGGAATGTGGCAGTGCAATTGCCGAGGAACAGGATTGTGGTCTTTCCGGAAACAGCGACCGGAGAGCCGGTGGCATAACGAAACAGAAACGAAATTCAAGAAAGAAAGGAGACAGGGCAATGGGTGTTGAAACGAAAGCCAAAGGGGATGTCCGGCATTTGGATCATTTCGTCGTGGCAGTAATGGACGCCGATCGCGCCGAAAAATTCTATACAGACGTGCTCGGGGCGAGAACGCTGAAGAGAGAAGATACGCCCAACATGAATCGTGTCTTTATGAAGCTTGGTGAAAATCACGTGGGTCTTTTTTCCCAAGGAAAAGCGATTCTGCCAAAACGGGAGAGCGTCAATTCCTATCCGCGCCACTCCTTCCAGGTTCCGGAAAACCAATACGACGAGATGGTGGCGAAGATTCGCCGTGAAAGTCCGTTCGTCAAGGATATCAATGGTACAAACAGCTTGGGTTGTTGCTGGAGCGACGGCTTGGTGTTTCAGGACAGCGAAGGAAATTTCATAGAGATTACCAAGGCGAAAGGCATCGAAAAGAGCAAAGTCCACCATCTTCACTTCGACACGACCGATTTAAACGCCAGTGTCGATTTCTACAAGCGCTTCATGAATTGCGCCGTGCGGGAGCAGAAGGACGGCATGGCCGTCGTCACCGTGCCTTCAGGTCAATGCGTGATTTTGAATCAAGTGGACGAACTGAGCGAAGTGACAAAAAACACCTATCGTGGCCGCCACTTTGCATTCGCCGTAACCAATGATAATTTCCACGCTATCGTTG
>VBKY01000410.1:0-8802 GCA_005879255.1 Deltaproteobacteria bacterium | reverse complement strand
ACGCCATCGTTGATAAGCTTCATGCCGCCGGTATCGAAGAACGCGACGAGCACGGCGAGCGCGAAGGACGCCGGCCTGGGCAGTTGGGCACCTACTTCAAACAGCCGAGCGGATTTCGGCTGCAAATCACCAACGAAGATTCGGCGGAGTTTGCCCGGCACGCGATGGATTAACTCCTAACTCTGCGCGAGCATTATATCGCCGCTCACGTCTGATTCACCCCCACTCTAACTCTCCCCCGTCAAGGGGGAGAGGACAAAACGGCGGAATATCGTCAAAGGTGGAGGAAACAATGTCGCACAGCACGCGAGCCGGCGTTAAGACTCACTACGAAGTCTCCGGCGAGGGTTATCCTTTTGTCTTGATGCACGCCAATCCGTTCGACCGGCGGATGTTTCTCTATCAAACGGCACACTTCTCCACCTATTTCAAAGTGATCAATATCGATTTGCGCGGTTACGGTTACTCTGATAAGCCCGCGACCCCGGTCACGATGACGGACCTGTGCGAAGATGTGGTCGCCGTATGCAGACAGGAGGGCGCGAACGAAGCGATCTTTGCCGGCGTCAGCGTTGGCGGCGTGATGGGGCTTCAGTTAGGGTTGGATCATTCGGAGATTTTCAAGGCGCTCATCCTAGTCGGCTGCAGCAGTCAACCGGGCGATCGTTATCAGAGCCGTATCGACGGTTATATGAAACAAGGCGTGGGCCGGTTTCATATCCAACATTTGACTGATCTCGTCAGCAAAGATTTCGCGCAAAGCAAGCGCGGCAAGTATTTGCTGGGCATGCACACCGAAATGGATGCCCGCTTGAGTGCGCCGGCCATTGCTGAGATTTTTCATGCGCTACAGAAACGCGATCTGACGGCACGTTTACCCAAGCTGAAAATGCCGGTGCTGATCATGAACGGCGAGTTCGATAATTCTTTAAAGCGCAGCAAGGAAATGAGCACCCGAATCGCCGGCGCGGAACATCACGTTATTCCTGGCGCCGGGCACGCCTGCTGTTTGGAAGATCCTGCAACTTTCGATGACCACGTTCTGTCCTTTCTAAGAAAGCACGGATTCTTGAAAAGTTAATCACGATCGGACTTCGGGGAGTGGTAATGTGAAAAAGGCCAATCGGGATGTATTATGGCTTTTTGCCGCGCTCGTTTGTTTATCGATTACGTCGGCCCAAGCATCTGAATGGAAAGACAAGGCCGAGGCGGAAGGCAAGCTCACCTGGTATGCATCCTTAGGTGCTACTGACGCCCGGCGGATTATCGATCGCTTCAAAGAACTGTACCCGAAGATCGACGCGCAGTTTTACCGCGCCGGAGATGCGCAGTTGATGGAGCGCATCCTCGCCGAATCGCGCGCTGGCAAGTTCGATTGGGACGTGGTCAGCACTACCGGCTTCTATGCTCATAACCTCAAGAAGCGTGGCATGCTGGCGCCCTACGACTCACCGGAGCGAAAATTCATTCGTTCGGGGCACAAAGACCCGCAGGCGACGTGGACGTCGATCTATACGAACTACACCGTGCTGGGTTACAACAGCCGGCTTGTCGGCAAGGACAACGTTCCTAAGTCGCACGCGGATTTGCTCAAGCCGGTCTGGAAGGGACAGATCGGTGTGGTCCAGACGGCATACGAGTGGTTCGCGGTGATGTTGCAGGGGATGGGGCAAGAAAAGGGATTGGCGTTCATGCGCGAGCTAATCAAGCAGCAGCCACAATTGCGCAACGGGCGGACGTTACTCGCGCAGTTGGTCGCCGCCGGCGAGGTCAATTCAGGGTTGGCGGCTTACTCGCAGAATTTTGAAAATCTTAAACGCGACGGCGCTCCTGTAGATTGGGTAGCGCTCGACCCGGTGTACGGCAATTTGAATCCAATGGGTCTTTCCTCGAAAGCGCCGCGTTCTAACGCGGGGAAGCTGTTTATTGACTTCGTCTTATCGAAAGCCGGACAAGAAACAATTCGCGCGCAGCGGCGTGTGCCCGACCGCGTTGATGTTTTGCCAGATCCGCCGAAGCTCGCGCAGGGATTTACCGCCGTATTCACCGCTGACCAAGTTTATGAAAACTTCGACCGGTATGTGAAATGGTTCCAGGAGATCTTCGGCAAGGGATAACGGGATCTTTGCTTCGCGCAAGCTGAGCGCCAAGAATTTTTTGATCCTGCGCAAGCGTTGACCCTCCGCCCGCTAGCGCCACGAGTTTTTTAACCAGAGCGCCCGATTATTCCTTATACCAATATTCGGGATTGGTCTTGAATAGTTTCTTGGGGATCATGCCGACGATAAGGTTAATTTGATCGACGGCCTCCGCGACTTTGAAGTCGACGCCGATACTCGCCAATGAATAAGCATCCGTGCTGCTCAGTCCTCGTGTTTCCATCAAGAACATCACGGTTTCCCGAACGGCCCTTTTCATCGCTTGATTGAGATCTTTATCCAATCCCATGGCGATGTAATGCGCCTTGGTTTCAGCGCGCGGAACTTCCAAGTGTTTGCCTTTGTGGACAATGAACTGAAACGTTCCGGTCAGTGAAGTCTCGATGGCGGTACCGTTGACCTCACCGTCGCCCTGGCCGGCGTGGCCGTCGCCGGTGACAAACTGCGCGCCGGGCTGATGTACAGGCAAAAACAACGTCGCGCCTTTGCTCAGGTCTTTCAAATCCAAATTTCCGCCGTAAACTCCCGGCGGAGTCGAATTGACTTTTCCTAAGTGATCAGGCGGCGCCACGGCCATGATTCCCATGAAAGGCTGCAGCGGCACTTCAATCTCCTTATTGAACAGGGCCACGTTGCGCTGCACATCGAACTGGATGATTTTCTGATCCGCCTTGGCGAGAAGGTCGGGCACGACGCCTCTTTCGGGGCCGCTGCCGTTGCCGCCGTAAGGGACACGCGGCTTGAGATCGAGTATCCGTACCTCGAGCATATCGCCGGGTTCGGCGCCGTCGACGTAGACCGGACCTGTGAGCACATGGGTGCCACCATCTTTCGGGCGCGGCAGTTTCTTGGTTACCGCAATCAAATCCGGACTTTGTCCGCCGGAATCCCATGGCTGTTAAAAAATGCCACGGGGTCTTCAACGAACCCATGGTGCGAGAACGTCTCGATCTGGACCGTTTGCCCCGACTTGATTCGCATCGCCGGTGGCGAGCCGGCAGGAATGAAACCGCGCACGAGATTCTCAAACGTCGAGCGAAGGATCAATTGCGACGAAGTTTGTGACACAATGGTCTGGGCGCTGGTTTCGCGCGCGTGATGCGCAGTACCGACAACGACCAATCCAATGAGCAGGAAGCAGCGTACCAACTTGCAGAAACTTGTTTTTTTGAAGGGAATCATAAAATCTCCCGCGGAACGATTGCGCGACGACAGAAAGTTAACGTGAATAACCGACCGTGTGAAAAGTCGAGAAAGCCCTTCGACGCAGCTTAGGACGAACGGCGGGTTGCCTAGTCTGACGATATCGATGTTTTGCTCTATTCGCCCAAGACCTTTTTCATTTTTTCGATCACTGCCGCCGGCTGAGTCATGACTTCTTTGGCGAGCCGCTGCATTTCTTCGCCGCCGACCGGTTCGAGCTCGTAATTTCTTCGCTCAGCTTCCACCTTAAGCTCGGGATCCTTGAGTGCGCTGGCGAGCGCGCTACGGAGAATTTTTAAGCGATCCGGCGGAATTCCGGCTGGTCCAACCAGGGGACGGCCGAAAACACCGCCGGCGAGAATCACGGTGGCTACCCGGCGCGCCTGATCCGAGGTCTTGTACTGGTCCATCAGCTCGAAAATCGTCGGTGTGTCGGGGAGCCGGGAATCGCGCTTGCGCCCCGATTGCGCCAGGCTCCTAACGAAGTTGTTCTTGCGCCAGGTGTGGAAGGGCTCGCGCGCCATGAAAGATTCGATGGTCATGGCGCGGCAGTGAATCTCGCCCTTTTCCACGGCGAGATCGATCGGTCCTCCGCCTTGATAGCCAAGCACGATGTTAAACTTGGCGCCAACCGTTTCTTCAAGGAGTTTGGGAAAATAAAATCCCGTGCCGGTGGCGCCGCCGGACCCGCATTTAGGCGGCTCGCTGGCTTTGCGCACGTCTTCGATGGTTTTGTACGGGCTATCGGTGCGCATGTAGAGGTGGTGTTCGCTTTGTGCCGGAGAGCCGACGAAGCTGTATTTGGCCCAATCGTATCGCGCTTCTTTGCGACCGACGAGTTGGTCGAAGTAAAGCGTAGGCGCAATCCATCCGAGCGTGAGACCGTCCGGCTTAGCCACGGTGTAAACATAATTCGCCGCAATCATGGAGCTGGCGCCAGGCATGTTTTGGACGATGAAGTTGGGATTGCCGGCAATATACTTTCCCATGTGCTGCGTGATGAGCCGAGGCCATAGGTCGTTGACATCACCAGCGGGATAGCCGGTGACGATACGTATCGTCTTACCTTGAAAGTACGGCGCTTGAGCGTAGGCTGAGACGATATTGAGCAGAACTGATAGCAGAACGAGAATAGGTTTTTTCATGCCTTTCCTCCATTGCTGTGGATGATTCGGGAGAAGCTGACCCTTAGCGCGGTCTTAGTACAAAGCGTCCCACGCGGTCAATGCGCTCAACCGGGCGCTGCTTCGATACCCACGCTTGGGTCTCTTGACGGGTAGCCATGATTTCATCTAGCTTGCTGCAAATCGCCAAGTCTCACGACCAAAGGAGACAGCAATGAAAATAGGCTCAATTGGCACTCTATTTGTCTGGTTGATGACGTTCGGATTTCCGTTCATTGTCCGGGCTCAGGATCTCGGAGCAGGGTTTACGAAAGTGAAAGATGGCATCTACGTTTTTGCTCCCGACGCGACCACTACGACGTGCAGCTTTGTCGTTACCCAGGAAGGCGTCGTGATGATCGATAGCTGCAACAGCCCATTGGCCTCCCGCAATATGTTGGCCGCAGTAAAAAAAATTACCGACAAGCCAATTGTCTTCCTTATCGACACGGAGACGCACAGTGATCAAAATGCCTGAGTACGCCGATTGGCATGGCCAGGACCGATTGGGCGTCAATATCGCCGTCGCGTACAAATCGGTGAAGAAGTAACAAACGATCTTGTTGATTCGTTTGGAAGACGCAATGGCGGCGGCCATATTGATGGCGAGGAAAGCGGTGTTGCTCTCGGTCTTGTGGATGTCGTGTTGTCCAACTACGGCGCGCGCTCAGGAGATCGTTACTCTCTCCACGCGACCCGGCGTGACGCAGGCGTATTTCCTCACGAGCACACCGAAAAATCTTCAGGCGGTAGCCGTCCTATTCTCCGGTTCCGGTGGCTTGCTGCAACTGCGAACGGAGAAAGGACAGCCAAAATTCAACCAGGGGAATTTTCTCGTGCGCAGCCGGGCCGAATTTGTCAAGCGTGGTGTGGTCGCTGCGATCGTCGACGCCCCGTCGGACCAACAGAGCGGTTGGGGGATGGGCGACGAGTTTCGCCTTGGTGAGGTGCATTTCACGGATATCTCGGCGGTGATCGAAGATCTCGGAAAACGCTTCCCAGGAATATCGTTGTTCTTGGTGGGCACGAGCCGCGGAACAATTTCTGCGGCATCGCTGGGCGCCCGGCTCGGCCAACGGGTCACGGGCGTAGTTTTGACCTCGACCATGTTTCGCCAAGCACCCAGAAAATCAAAAGAGCCCGGCCCCGGATTGAGCAATTTCGATTTCGCGACGATCAAGATGCCAGTGCTGTTTGTGCATCACGCCAGCGATCAATGCGAGGTTACGCCCTACAGCGATGCCGCGCGGCTGGCGGATAAGTATCCTTTAATTACCGTGTTCGGCGGAACTTCGCCGCAATCGGGTCCGTGCGATGCGTTCAGCCAACACGGTTACTTGGGCAAGGAACCGGAGACGGTTGAACAGATTGTCAACTGGATGTTGAAAAAGCCATTTGAGCACGAAGTAAAGTAGAAGATTGGCCTCTGAACGGGCGGCGGTGATTCGTAGCGCCGGGGCGAATAGTGATCGGCGTGTAAAGCGCAGTTCAAGGCGTTCAAGCCGTTCAAGCCGTTCAAATCGTTCAAATCGTTTTGAGAGAAGATGAAGATCGGGTTATTCACTGAGTTTTCCTATCCCGGGAAATCCGAGCATCAGACTTACACCGAGGTGCTCGAGCAGATCGCCGTCGCCGATGAGTTGGGCTTTGACTTCTTTTCTACGACGGAAAGCTACGGCAAAGACCTGTTTTCCTGCTCACCATTTCCTTTAGGGCTCTATGTGGCCGCGGCACAGCGCGCGCGGCGAATTCGCTTCCTTACCGGCATTATTAGCGCGCCGCTGCACCACCCGGCGATTCTCGCGAGCGAAATCGCTGCTGCCGATCTGCTTACCGAAGGCCGTATCATGGTCGGCATCGGCCGCGGTCATCCTTGGGTTTTAAATCGAGTCGGCGTCAATCCCGCGGAGAGCACAGCGCGCTTTGAAGAAAGCATCCGCATGCTAGTCGAGATATTCAAATCGAACTATATCGAGGGTCTCGACGGTCAGTTCTGGCAGATCAAGGATTTCAAACTCAGCCCGCCAGTAACTCAAAAGCCGCATCCGCCGATCTATACTGCTGCCGCGACGACGCCGGACAGCGCAAGCTTCGCCGGCAAGATTGGCTACGGCTTGGTGCAGCCGGGTTACCTGGGGATTCCTTTCGACTTGGTGCGCGGCTTGACCGAAACGTACCGTAAGAATCTTCCAGCAGGTCGATCTAGCGACGTGGTGTTAGGAATTCATTTGCACGTCGCGCGAGATCGCGAAGAAGCCATTGAGAACGGCGCACTTGCGTTGGCGACGCAGGCCGATGTGTTTTTGCGCTCCAGCCAGAGCAGGCCGAACCTGAGCGGCGTCAAGGAAGCCTACGCAACCAAGAGTGCCTCGAGGATGGCTTTCGAAAAATTGTCTACCCCTGACAAGGCGCGCGCGGCCGTTGCGGAAGAAGGGCCAGCCATCATGGCGGTTTGGGGCACGCCGGAGGATTGCATCGAGAAGATCAAATTTTACGTCGAGTCGCTTCACCCCGAACAACTCATGCTAAACATTGCCTCGGGAAGTCTCGCCCAAGAGCGCGTTTTGAAGTCGATGCGTCTGTTCGCGGAAGAAGTGATGCCGGTGGTGCGTAGGTTCTAAAAACCCGGCTACGTTGTTCGCCGATAGGTTGAGAATTTCCCGGCCGGATTTCGAGGATAGAGGATTGAGGATGGCGATCTTCGATGTTCAATCCTCAGCAATCATTTTCAGGTAGGTTTGACACTGTCCTTCCACCTGCGATAACTGTCGGGGCGGCACGGAGGAATTATGGAGTACGTACAGTTCGGCACGACGGAGTTTAAAGTCTCTCATTTGGCGCTCGGTTGCATGAGCATGTCCGGCGCCTATGGACCGGCGGATGACAATGAATCGATCGCGACGCTGCATCGGGCGTTCGATCTCGGCATCAACTTTATCGACACTTCGGCGAGCTATGGCAGCGGGCATAATCATGAGTTGATTTCGAAAGCGCTCAAGGGCCGACGCGAGCGGATCGTGATTCACTCGAAGTCGGGCAGTCCGCGCACGCCGGATGCGAAAGGTAACCGCAGTGGCAGCACGCCGGAGTACCTGACGCAAAACTGCGAACAAAGCGTTAAGCGTTTGGGCATCGACGCACTAGACGTGTTCTGCATGTCGCGCGTCGATCCTGATATTCCGGTCGAAGAGTCGGTGGGCGCAATGGCGCGGCTGGTGGAGCGCGGACTCACTCGCTACATCGGCTTGTCGGAAGCGAGCGCGAACTCGATCCGGCGCGCACGCAAGGTTCATCCCATCTCCTCTCTGCAGATCGAGTATTCGCTTTGGTCGCGTGATCCAGAGGGCGGAAATATCCAAGCTTGCCGTGACTTCAATATGGGCTTCATGGCGTATTCGCCACTGGGGAAAGGATTCTTCGCGGGCGCGGTGCACGCGCCTTCAGACATGTCCGATGGCGACGGTCGCAACGGTCATCCGCGTTTTCAGCCGGGGAATCTGGAAAAGAATCTCAAGCTGCTTGCGCAATTTGAAGAATTGGCAAAGGAAAAAGGCGCAACACCGGCGCAGCTTGCTTTAGCGTGGTTGATGGCGCAGGGAAACGACATCATTCCGATCCCGAGCAATAAGACACGCAAACACCTCGATGAAAACATCAAGGCGGCCGAAATTAAATTGAGCAAAGAAGAATTGGCGCGGCTCGATGCGATTTTTCCCGCGGGCGCCGCCGCGGGACCGCGCAGCCGGGATATGCATAGGGTGAATATCTAAGCGGGTTGCTCGGAACGTTGGAGTAGTGGAGTGTTGGAGTATTGGGAAGGCTGAAGGAGGTTCGGCGCAACTTATTTTTTATGGAGGTAGTCATGAAAGAGGTAACAATCGTCGTTGGTACTATCGGGCAGAGCATCATGCGGAGTGAAGATAATGGCCAGACCTGGGCGCGCATTGGGCCGCGCCGTGGGTTTGCCTACGAAGCTTCGGTGCGTTGTATCGCGATGCATCCGAAGCAACACAATATTCTTTTCGCCGGTACGGAACGAGGGTTGTATCGCAGCGAGGATGCGGGAGCCAACTGGCAGTACATCGACTCGGCGCTCAATCCTTATTATGTTTGGGCAATCGGCATTGATCCGGTGAATCCAGACAATATATTTGTCGGTACCGGCACGCCGACGCCGGCGATGCTCTTTCGTTCGAAAGACGGTGGTCGGAGCTGGGAGAAGCGGCCGGTAGAAGTTGCGACGGAGTGCGAGGCTGTCGGTACGCCGAGGGTGACGG
>VBKY01000415.1 GCA_005879255.1 Deltaproteobacteria bacterium | reverse complement strand
ATGAATTTTCGAAACGCGGCGTCGAGATCTGGTGGCATTTTCATCAAAGATAGGTCGTTGTCGACGCAGGCGTCCGACAACAGCACGCCCGATCCGCCGGCGCCTGTGATGATCACGATATTTTCACCCTTCGGCGTCGGCAGCACTTGCAGGCCGCGGGCGAATTGCAACAGATCGTTTAAACTCTTCGCGCGAATGACGCCGCACTGGCGCAGCACGTCGTCATAAATCTTGTCGTTCCCCGCCAACGCGCCCGTATGGGAAACCGCGGCGCGGGCGCCCAGCGCCGTTCGACCGGCTTTCAGCATGACAATGGGCTTTTTCTTTGACACCCGGCTCGCGACTTCGGCGAAAGACCGGCCGTCTTTCAAATCCTCACAGTGCATGGCGATGACTTGGGTGTTGTCGTCCTGTTCGAAATACGTCAGCAGATCGTCTTCATCGAGATCGGACTTGTTACCGAGACCGACGATGGCCGACACGCCCATACGCGTGGTGCGCGAAAAGCCGATGATCGACATGCCGACGCCGCCGGACTGCGAAGAGAGCGCTACCTTGCCTTTGACGTCGTAGGGCGTGCAGAAAGTCGCGCAGAGATTTTGCGGCGTGTAATAAAAGCCGTAAATGTTCGGCCCCATGACGCGCACGTTGTGGCGTTGCGCGACGCCGACCAGTTCGTCCTGCAACGCCTGCTCACCGATCTCGGCGAAGCCGGATGGGATCATCACCGCGCCGGGAATTTTTTTCTGACCCACCTCCTCCATCGCCGCGGCGCAAAATTTCGCCGGAATCGCAAACACCGCCACGTCGACATCCTCCCCGACGTTGAGCACGCTGGGATAGGCCTTGCGCCCGAGGATTTCGGCCGCCTTTGGATGAATCGGGTAAATCGCGCCCTGGTAACCGCCATTGATGAGATTTTTCATCACCGAGTTGCCGATCTTGCCGTCCTCGGCGGAGGCGCCGATGACGGCGACCGAACGCGGATTCATGATTCGTTGCATGGCGCCGAGAATTTCGCTCTGGCTGTAATGCTGCCGCGCTTGCGGTTTGTCGCCCAGAACCATGCGCACGTCGACGGCGCGCGCGCCCTTCTCCGTCGCAAAAACTGGATTCAAATCGACTTCGTGAATTTCCGGAAAATCATTCACCAGCTTTGAGACTTTGGAAATGATATCGGCAAGCGCCGCGCGGTCGACGCCTTTACGGCCCCGCACGCCGCGCAGCACTTCCGCTGCCCCAATCGAATCGAGCATCGACATCGCGTCCTTTTTGCTGACCGGCGTCATGCGGAACGTGATGTCCTTCATCACTTCGACGAGCACGCCGCCGAGTCCGAAGGCGATCATTTTTCCGAAGCTCGGATCGGTTACGGCCCCGACCATGACTTCTTGTCCGCCTTTGAGCATCTGCTGAATTTGAACGCCTTGGATGCTCGCGTTCTTGTTGTATCCCTTGGCGTTCTTGACGAGCCGAGCGAAAGCGCGCCGAACATCGGCTGCACTCTCAAGGCTAACGATCACGCCGCCCGCTTCGGTCTTGTGCAAAATATCGTCGGAAACAATTTTTAGAACCACCGGAAAGCGCAGCCGGGAGGCGATCTTTACCGCTTCGGCGGGAGTTTTTGCCAGAGCTTGCTTGGGCGTGGGAATACCGTAGGCGTCGCACAGCAGCTGCGCCTCCGGCGCATTCAGGGAGCGGCGTCCGGCCGAGTGGGCAGTGTCGATCAGCGCGCGCAATGTAGTCTTGTTCATCAACACCTCCACCACTATTAGAATTTTTTGGAATCGATCAGCGGCTAGATGGCGCCTTCTTTTTGCGCGTCTTCGATCTCGTCGTCATCCAGGCCTAAGATGGATCGCAGGATCTCGCCGGTGTGCTCGCCCAAGAAAGGTGAACGTTTGACCTCGGTCGGCGAATCCGAGAGCTTGATCGGGTTACCGACTGTCAGGAATTTGCCACGCTTCGGATGGTCCACTTCGACCACCGTACCGGTTTCGCGCAGCGCTTGCTCTTCGGCAATCTCACGCATATCGAGGATCGGCCCGCACGGAACATCATGCTCGTTGAGCTCACGCATCACCTCGAATTTATCGAGCGTCATCGTCCACTGCTCGATGATCTCGAAGCATTTACCTAGCTTCGGCAAACGCGCTTCGGGTGTGGCCCATTCTGGATCGGTGATCAGCTCCGGCCGTCCACAGAGTTTCATCAGTGGCTCCCAACCGACCGGCTGAATGATGATGTAGATGTAATCGTTCGGCCCGCCGCCTTTGGTGCGCAGCGCCGAGCCCGGCTGTCCGCCTCCGGAGGAATTCCCCGCGCGCGGCACGGCATCGCCGAAGACTCCATTCGGATATTGCGGATATTCCTCCAACGGTCCGGCCGCCAGCCGTTGCTGATCGCGCAGCTTGACGCGGCATAGATTGAGCACCGAGTCTTGCATCGCGCAGGTAACACGTTGTCCTCTGCCGGTTTTCTCACGTTGGTAGAGCGCCGCGAGAATTCCCGTAGCCAGATGTAAACCGGAGCCGGAATCGCCGATCTGCGCGCCGGTCACCATCGGCGGACCGTGATCGAAGCCGGTCGTGCTGGCCGCACCGCCTGTGCACTGCGCGACGTTCTCGTAAACTTTGCAGTCTTCGAACGGACCGGGGCCGAAGCCTTTCACTGAAGCGTAAATGATCCGCGGATTGAGTCCCTGAATGGTTTCCCAGGTAAAACCCTGACGGTCCAGCGCGCCGGGCGCGAAGTTTTCCACCAGCACGTCGCAACATCGAATCAGTTCCCGGAAAATTTCTTTGCCTTTCTTGGTCTTGGTGTTGAGCGTGATGCTCCGCTTGTTGCAATTGAGCATGGTGAAATAAAGGCTGTCGACATTCGGTTTGTCGCACAGCTGACCGCGGGTAATGTCGCCGCGGCCCGGCAGTTCGACCTTGATCACATCCGCGCCGAGCCAAGCCAAAAGTTGTGTGCAAGTCGGTCCCGACTGCACATGGGTCATGTCCAATATGCGAATTCCATCGAGCGCTTTCCCCATCGATTACTTTTCTCCTTACGCGATCGTCATTGCATTGATACTATCGAAATCTTGCGCAGCTTACGCGAACTTTCCGCTGACCCGAAATACACGAACACGGGGATTGACTCGCGCCAAGCATGTCCTGAGCCGAGTCGAAGGGACGCCGAGCAATCACTGATCCAAATCCGAAATCCGAAACACGAATTCGGAAAATCCAAAACTCGGCGACCGAATCAGAGTTGTTTGGAATTTTGCGTTATTTGATTATTTCAATTTGTTTCGAATTTCGGATTTCGTGCTTCGAATTTTCCGATCTCGATCTTTGCGGCCTTGGCGTCTTTGCGCGAGATATTCCGAGTTTCGGTTGCGGATTCGCGGCTGCTCGATGTCATTTGTACATCGTTTGCGCCCTGGCCCCCGGCGCGTATTCATTCGGGTCGACCCAAATATTGACAATCGCGCATTGGCCGGCGCCCACGCGTTCGCGGGCCTGTTCCAACGCCGGACGAATCTGATTCGGCTCGCGTACGGCAATCCCCCAGCCGCCGAAACACTCGGCGAATTTTTCGAAATCGACATCGCCGAGCTTGTTGCCGACACAGCCGCGCTCTGGCCCATACTTGCCGATCTGGCCGCAGCGGATTTGGTTCATCGCCGAGTTGTTGCCGATGACGGCGATGTAAGGCAGGCCGAAGCGCTGCGCGGTTTCCATGTCCCACGATGTCATGCCGAAGGAACCGTCGCCGTAATAGCACAGCACCTCTTTTTTTGGATGAACGAATTTCGTCGCCATCGCGAACGATGTGCCGACGCCGAGAGTGCCCAGCGGTCCCGGATCCATCCAGTTGCCGGCCTTGCGCGGCTCCACGGCCGTTGCCGTGATCGTGACGACATCACCGCCGTCGCCGATGTAGACGGTGTTCTCGGTCAGAAAATCGTTGATCTCGTAAGCGACACGGTAAGGATTGATCGGTATCGACTCCGACTTGAACGATGGCAAAAGTTTTTCATAAGCCTTGGCTTCCGCCGCGCGCAATTCCTTCATCCATTCGGCTCTCTTGCCGTTGCCTTTGGCCGCGCGACTACTAACCGCCTGCATCAGCGCTTTGAGAATCGCGCCGCAGTCACCGACCAAGCCCATGGAGATGTCGCGATTCTTACCCACATTGCGATAATCGAGATCGATCTGCACGACGATCGCGTCAGAGCGAAGCCGTCGCCCATAACCCAGACGAAAATCGAACGGGCAGCCGACGATCAGAATCACGTCGGCTTTGTCGAAAGCCAAACTCCGCGTGCGGTTGAAACCATGCGTATCGCCGGGCGCGAAAATACCTCTGGCGGAACCATTCATGTAGCCGGGAATATTCAGCGCGCGGCAAAACTCAACCGCCGCATCATGACCGCGGCAAGTCCATACCTGCGTGCCAAACAACGCGCAGGGCCGCTCGGAATTGACGAGAATATCAGCGAGCCGTTCAATGTCGTTCGGATCGCCGACGGATTTTGTCGATGCGCGATAGCCGCCGGGCTTGGGAATGCGCGCGCGCTCCAGCGGCACCTTGGCGTCGAGCACATCGCGCGGGATTTCCAAATATACCGGCCCCGGAGCACCACTGACCGATTCGCGAAAAGCCATCGATACCATGTCGGCGATCCGTTCCGTGTGCGGCACGGTCGCCGCAAATTTGGTGATTGGCGACATAATATCGACGTGGGGCAAGTCTTGCAGCGAGCCCATCTTGTGCTGCGACAGCGCGCCCTGCCCGCCGATCATCAAGAGCGGGCTTTCGGCGCGAAACGCGTTGGCGATGCCGGTCATGGCGTTGGTCGTGCCCGGTCCCGCGGTCGTCACCACGCAGCCGATCTTGCCGCTCTGACGCGAGTAGCCGTCCGCGGCGTGCGCCGCGACTTGCTCATGACGCACGTCGATGATCTTGATACCTTCGTCCAGACAGCCGTCGTAGATGTCGATGATATGGCCGCCGCAAAGCGTCCAGATGACATCAACGCCTTCATTTTTGAGCGCCTTGGCTACCAGATGGCCGCCGGAAATGACCGGACCGGTCGGTTCTTTCTTGGTTTCGCTATTTGTTGCCATGGGTACCTCGTTTTGGCTGGTTGCTCGGTAAAAATTCTTGGCGCGCGTTTGAAGTCGATAGAGATATTCACCACGATCGGCCGTGGCAAAGGCATATTAATTAATTGTCGCTTTGCCGACGCGTTCGTAAATCAGCGCTCTAACTCAGTGCGTGATAAATTCTCTGTAAAGAGCTGAGACAAAAATCGAGCGGTTTAATCGTCAGATTTGGGTCTGAAACGTTTGGTCTACCCGTTAGTTTACTCGCCGATGCTTGGAGTCTCCGCAGCTTTTTCTTAGGATACAGAATCTCGCGCTTGTGCTCAAGCTTTCAGTCGGTCTTCGGTAGTGGTTCATTTTTAACCCACCATGATTCTTAAAATCGAGAAAGATTCCTCGCTTTGCTCGGAATGACAACTACTTAAGCCATGTGTCATCTCGAACAAAGTGAGAGATCTTTCCCAGACTGAACCACTATCCGGTCTTCTCAGGCCGATGAATATGTGGTGAGTCAGACGTTGGCGTCCTAATTAAATCGTCATTTCCGTGCCGAAATCCAAGAACTTCGAAAACATTGGATACCGGTTTTCACCGGTATGACGCCAAGAAACGCAACGAAATTATTTAACGCAGCTCTCGGTCGCGACACTAAAAGCGTCGCGAATAAATGCGCCGGAGTTCAGGCGGCGGAAACAATCCTTGCAATACTGACATCCGCGGGACAAAGCCCGCGGAGGTCAGGCGAAATCACTGTGGCAGGACCGAAATGGAAAGTTTATTCCAGCACGTTCCCTAAATCCTAGCCTTCAGAATCCCCCGCAGCGGCGCCACGCCGGGGATCTGCCATTCTTCCCACATTTGATCGACCATGTTTTGAATATGCGCGTAATGTTCTTCTTTCAGATGATCGAAGCGCCCTTGTTTGGAGATAAACTCCTTGACCGGAATGCGCCCCTTGCCCGTCTTGCGCGCGTCCCAGGTGTAAATGACGTTGCCGTCCACGACCTCATAGAGCGGATAGATGCCGCATTTGATTCCCAACTCGCCAAGCTCGTTCGAGTAGCGGGGATGATAGTCCCAACCTTTTGGACATGGATCGTAGGTGTGGATGAAGGTCGGGCCGCCGATGGCGAGCGCCTTTTGGACCTTGTTCAGATAATCCGTGGGCGGAAAGGTGGCGCAGGCGGTGGCAACGTAACGGCAGGTCGGATGGCCAACGGCGAGCATGCCGGCGACGTTTTTCTTCCAGCGCCTCTGCATGATCGGATGCTTGGTCCCCGGAGGCGTGAAGGTCGTCTGCGCGCCGTAAGTCGTCGAGCCTGTTGCTTGGATATCGGTATTGGCGGCCGATTCGTTGTCGTACATGATGATCAGCAAGTCGTAATCGCTCTGCAACGCGGCGGAGATGCCGCCGATCCCCATGTCGCCGGCGCCGAGATCGCCGGAGAAGTTGATGACGTTGATCTTCTCGTCTTTGATCTTACCTTTGCGTTTGAGTGCCCGCAGGCCCGCTGCCATGCCCACCGCCGAAGAGCCACCGGCGCCGAGCTGGGTGTGCATCCACGGCACGATCCAGGGCGTCGTCATGTACGAAGTGTTGGCCACGTACATGCACCCGGTTGCTCCCGTGACCACCGAGCGCGGACCCGCAACCTTGATGAAGCCGCGCATCGTCGTCGCCGACTCGCAGCCCTGGCAGGTCCGACGGCCGGAAGTATAGAGCTCTTCCAACGGAATTTTGTGAACGCCTTTGATCTTCTCGTAATCGATTGTCGGTGCAGTTGACATAATCGCTCCCTCCTAACGTTACTCTCTTAGGCCGATCCAGGTGACGAATTCATCCATGGAATCGTTCTTGGCCGCCTGTTGCGTTATATCGTACATCTTCTGAGCGTCGGCGATCGAGAGATCGCGCCCGCCCAACCCACCCATGAAATTGACGATTGCCGGCCGGTTCTTCGCCGGATACAGACAGGATCGGACTTCGTGCATCAAGATGCCGCAATTGTCAGGCGAGCCGTGGGCGAAGTCCCGGTCGACGACGCCGACCGCTTTAAAGCGGCTCAAGGACTCGCGCAGCTCAACCGTCGGGAAGGGGCGAAACCAGCGCAGGTTCACGTAGCCGACCTTCTGTCCCTTCTCGCGCAAGCGTCTGACCGCCGTGCGCGCCGGACTCGCCACCGTGCCGACACCGATCAGGACCACTTCGGCGTCGTCGGTCATGAACTCATCGAAATAGTAAGGCGCGGTCCTTGATGACGCCGCGCGCCCGCTTCGCGGCTTCCCAGTTTTGCCTGCGGATCTCCATGACCCAATCCTCGTTGGCTTGCGGCGCGACCGAGATCGGGTTGTCGGGATGGAGCCGGCGCTCGGCGAGATCATATTGCGGCAGGAATTTCTTCGCCGCCTCCACGGATGGGATTTTGACCATGTGTTGCGAGTGGGTGAGAAAGGCGCCGTCCATCGCCAGTCCCATCGGCATTCTGACTTTCTTGTCCTCGGCGATGCGGTAACCGATCAACACGTGCTCGAGCGCTTCCTGCGGCGTGGTGACCCAGCAGAGCAGCCAACCCATGTCGCGGACCGCCATCGCGTCGTTGTGCTCGACGCCGAAGGCGCCCGGATCATCCAGAGCCCGGTTGCCGACCACGAAAAGAGGCGGCAGACGGTCGGTCGCGGTAACGACAAGGGCTTCCATACCGTACATCCAACCCGTGCCGCTCGATCCGCCGAAGGCGCGGGCGTTTACGGAACTGGCGTGCTTGACGATCTCGAACTGGGAATGTTCGCTGTCAGCGATAATATACTCGGCGTCGAATTTCCCGTCGGCGATCAGCTTGGACAGCGCGTCCATGACCTCGGTGTAGGGACGGATCGGATAAGCGGCGATCACATCCACGTCGGCGAGACACACGCCTTGCGCGACCGCCTGGCAGCCGTTCAAGAGATCTTCCCGCTCGTAGACACCACCTGATTGATCTGATTTGGCTGTTGCGATTGCGACGCTCATACTTCAACCTCCTCGGTTCTTCTCACCGGTACGATCTTTCCTTCCGGCATCACTTCTCCCTGAGTCACGGTCATGCCCTTGCCGGTGACCACGGGGTAAGAAACCCGGTCTTTGCCTTTTTTGCCCTCTACCCACTGAATGTAGTCTTGAGAATCCTTCTTCCAATGCTCCCACGGACTCGAGTCGTCCTCGAATCGAAGCTCATCCACCATGACGATGCATTCTTTGACCGGACAGACCTGGGCACATTTGCCGCAGCCCACACAGTATTGGTAATCAATATCGTAGAAGCCGTCAGTGGTCGGGTCGAAGCACTCGTCGGGGCATTCGGCCCAGCAGAGCGTACACTTGGTGCAGAGATCGAACCTGACCGCGGGTCTCTGCGTCTTGGTAGTGCCGCGCTTGAAGCCCGGGTTTCTCGTTTGTCCTCTCGGGCCCATCTCGAAGCCGCGCTTGACCGCCGGAACCACAGCTCCCTCTTGCATCTCGAACCACTTGGGCAGCACGGGTATCTCATGCATCCAGACGATTCCGTCGTTGGGAGTTACCACCTTCACTCTGGGCGGCTTGGCCTCTTGCCGCAGCGATTCGTACGCTGCGCGCGCCGCATCCGCTCGGTGCTTGTCCTTGGTCTTTTCCAGCAGATAAGCCTCGACGGCCTCGATGCTGATCAGGCTAGGGTCGATGGCGGCGATGCCCCCGAGTGTACGCTCGTGAGTGAGATCGTCTTTGTTGACCCAGAGCCCGGCGAGGCTTGCGTCTCCGTCCAGAATCGCCAGACGGTAGCTATAAGGTTTTTTGCCGATGAACTTTAGAAGCTCGTCGTGAGTCTTTCTCGAAAAAACCAGCAGGCAGCCGTCCTTCACGACTCTTTCATTGATGGGACGAATCCCGTGCCATCCCCAGGGCTCGACGCCTTTGCACATCGTGTCGTCCAGGACGACCGAGATGTTGGCCTCGTCGATCTCGAGCTTGGCGCCGCACTCCGCTTCCAATTCCTCCTCGGCGAGATCCGGGGAAACAAAAGCGAAATACTTGCAGGGGATGCCATTTCTTTCCGGCGAATCACTATATCGGCCGTTGGAAAAGGCCTTCTGGCCCATGCGACTGGCGATCATGACGATGTCGCTGCCGATCTTTTTACCGAGGTTCTTTTGAAAGATGCCTCGATAATTGACTTCTACGCGTTTGATCATGAAATCCTCCTCTCTTTAGTGACCTCATTACGCTCGCTTTTTTGTACGCGGTTGGACGGCAAAACGCTCGCTTCGACCTCCTCGATGTGCCGCAGCATTTCATTTCGCGCCTCGATTAGGTCATGCTTTTCAATGGCGCCGATAATTTTACGATGAGTTTCAATCGATGCGTTTCGCCGCTCCGTCGTTTGCAACGATTCTTCACGACTGCGGCTGAGCATTTCCATCAAACCGGAAACCAATTTCTGCAGCGCCTGGTTTTGCGTGGCGCGGCTGATGCACAAGTGCAATTCAGCGTCCGCGTCGACTCCGGTTTCGCCGCGGCTTACCGCCTCTGTTTGTTTGGCGACGATCCTTTTCAGCTGCGCGATGTCTGTCTCTGTCGCGCGCTCGGCAGCCAGCGCGGCGATATGCGGCTCGATCAGCTTGCGCATCTCGAAGACATCCGCCAGCGCTTCTTTTTCGTCAATGAGCATTTTTGCAAGCGGACCCACTAGCGAATCGACGGGTAGATCGGCAACGAAGTTGCCCATGCCGGTTCTACTGATGATGAGCCCTCTGGTTTCGAGAGCGCGCAGCGCCTCGCGAACCGAGGTCCGGCTGACTTTGAAAGTCTCGGCCAGCTCCCGCTCTGAGGGGAGTTGATCCCGGGCCTTGAGTCTGCCGTCCTTGATCAGCTGATGGATCTGGCTGAAGACTTCCTCGTGAATTCTGGTCTTCTTGATCGCGTGAAGCATCACTGGGTCCAGCTGTCTGGTGGTCAGACCACCTTTTATCGAGGGCCGGAAGGGATGTCAAGTGCCAAGTTGTAACAAAATAAGGGATGCCTGGGCGGCTCGTCCACGAGTCTCAAAGCGCATGCCCACGTAAAACTCGAAGTTCCACGGAGCCCGGACGGCGGCAAAGTTTGACCGGTGCAGCGGACACGAGCCCGCTAGGCGCAGCTACCAGCTCTGCGCGAGGGCTAACCACTTGCTATAGCCAATCTTGAGTTGGCACCTTCCGTCGGTCGCGCTTTTATGGGAGCACGCGTCTCGCGACACGTGCTCCCTGCAACCTCATAGCGGTCACGGTCCCGGATTGCACATGCCGCCATCGCCAAGCTGATTGCAAACATCGCTCGCTACCGCTTGCGCAATTAGGGCGTCACGGTCTGCTGCGAGCAGATAACCCTGCTCAAATGCGTTGTTCGCGGCAGCAGTCACTGCAGCGACATAACCGGCGTGCGTGCCGTAGCGCTCTTCTAGCGACAGGCGCGGATCACCTGCGGCTAGGCGCTGCGCTTTAGTCTTGAAAAATGGCACCATGCCACCGATGTAATTGCACACCTGGCCTGCGTGGAATGGTCTCTCGTCGTATTCAGCGTCGCCGGGACCGGCGGTAATGTTCCATCCTAAGTACGTGGCTAGCGGCGCATCGCGCTGCACGGTCGGCACTCCACCCAACTCGTTTCCGTCCGCATCCACACGCGGCACCTTCATCTTGATGATGTGCCTGATTGGGGGCGGGGCGTTGGTGGGGTTACCCAACGCATCACTGTGATCGTACTCGGGACCCCAGTCGTAATCGAGCACAGGGAAGATGAAGTTCTCTGGCAGGAAGATCGAGTCCGGGATGCCCGGAACTCCGCTTGGGAATCCCATCGCGTCCTTGGTCGGGTCCACCAGAGTCTTTTCTTTCAAGGTCGGCCACCGGCTTGGCGGCGGAAGCGTGTTGTGCATCAACCAGTCGCGCAAGCCATTCCGCAGCCGGTTTACCAGCCCGGTTGCCGGCACTGGATTAGCCCGTAACGAGCCCCTGCCCCAGTTGTTGCCGGGACAACCAACTCCGGTGTCCGCTGGATTTTCCGTCGTCGCGCCGTTGCCGCCGCCGTGCGTCGAACTCGGAAGGTAATACCTGCGCACGTTTTTCGGCAGCGGAATATCGTTGTTGGCCGACGTGCCTACCCACGAGGTCGTCATCTTGAGGGCGAACACTTCGGCGCCCCCAAAGGTCTCAACGATCTTCGGACAGGTCTTGGTCGATTCGCAGCGCTCGAGAATGCCTCCTGGTGGAAGACCCCTGACATGGTCGGGGAATTTATGCCACCACTGGGGGCCTTCGCTGCCCATTTGGTAGAGCTCCAGAACGCCGTCCGGTTGTCCCCAACGGGAGTTGTTAGCCACGCGCCGCCCCGCAATGAGCGGC
>VBKY01000414.1 GCA_005879255.1 Deltaproteobacteria bacterium | reverse complement strand
GCGCCGGCGGCCGACCGCTCAACGATCCAGCGTTCTTTAGTGTTTACGCCGAGCTCGAGCGGCGCGGTCTGCCGTTCCTGCTGCATCCGATCTCTCCGCCGGGGCTCGACTGCATGCTGGAGCTGAACCTCGCCAACGTGGTGGGCTTCATGTTCGAGACGACTCTGGCGGCGACGCGACTGGTGTTTGCCGGCGTCTTCGAGCGGCATCCCAAGCTTCAGATGATCTTTCCGCATCTGGGCGGCCTGGCGCCGTATCTCATGGGACGGATCCAATGGGGTTACGAGCGGTTTCCTGCGTGTAACGAGAATTTAAGCGCGCCCCCGGAATCTTACTTCAAGCGCTTCTACTACGATACGGTGTGCCGCAACGTTCCGGCTCTGCGCATGGCGCTCTCGATGTTCGGCGCGGGTCATGTCCTTTTCGGCACCGATATTCCCTTCCGCGAGGACATCGATCTGCAACTCCAAGATCTAGACGCGCTCAAGCTGAGCGATGGCGAGCGGCGGGCGGTCGACGCCGACAACGCGGCGCGGCTGCTCGGTATCAAGATCGAATCTAACAACTAACCTGCGACCACCCCGCGATTTGGCTGCGAGGATCAGAGGAAATGCTCTTCCTCACTTCAGGCGGGCATGAGCATTTGCAGGCATTCGCAATCGAGCTTTATTTCGATGGTGGTCGAAGCGGGCAGAGGCCAACCCTCATCCGGCCAGAGGTCATCATCGATGTGGACAGGCATTTCTTTGAATTCGATACGAACGTGTCGTCCTTTGCGGACGGGAAGTCCTGCTGATGTCGATTTTCCTTCTAGGCGATCCGATAAATATCTGTCGATCTGATCTTGTTCGTGTTTCGAGGCCACAACGATATCTAGGAGACCATCGCCTGGATCGGCATCGGGCGCGAGACAGAGATTAGGTCCGACGCAACGAATATTCATTGCTTCCAGCAAAACATATTCCCCGGAGAGGTCTTGGCCATCGAGCATTACGTTCAGCCAATTGGCAGGGCACTTTTCCAAACGACTTCTCATGATCTCCAGTACCGACATGATCTTTTCGGAAGTGTCATCGAGATGAGCAATCGGAGTCCAGCCGGGACATGGTGTCACCGAAAAGTCCCACGCCCAATCCTTCGATGAAACAGGTCGAACCCCAGGGTCCGCTTGCGATGCCGACGTCGTATTTCATGCGGCGCGCGATGGCCCATCCGGCGATCAAATGCTCGATGGGTGGATCGATTAGGTTAAGTGAAGTGGCGATATTATTGGCTGTTCCCAGCGGCAGAATGGCGATGGGAGTATGTTTGCCGATCAGGCGTTTGGCGACTTTGCCGACGGTACCATCGCCGCCGGCCACCGCGACGATGTCGGCGGGTTCTTCGAGCGCTTTCTCCCACCCCGGTTCTTTAGACGATTGATAAACAGCCGAATATCCGGCGCTGCGCATGAGGCTAAGAATCTCGTCGCCGGATGGTTGGTCGCCGTCGCCGGCATCCGGATTGTGGATAAGTGTGACTCTCATTTATTTTGCGGGGTGGACTGAGTGATTATTTGTGAAATACTGATCGTATCTCCAGCCGTCAACTCGATCCTCGCAAGGCTCTATTTTTTAAGGAGGCCTGGCTTCGATGCGTATTTTAATCGCTAATGACGATGGTATCTACAGCCCCGGCATTCTGGCCCTGGCCGAAGTCGCATCAAAGTTCGCTGACGTACGTATCGTCGCACCCGACGTCGAGCAGTCTTCAGCCGGTCATTCGATAACAGCCTGGCGACCACTTACATACAAGCGCACGCCGATCAAGAATTTTGAAGCCTTCCGCGTTAATGGGACTCCAGCAGATTGCGTCGTCATTGGCGCTCACAACTGGGAGAAAGTGGACGTGGTTCTGTCAGGCATCAACTTCGGCAGCAATTTAGGCAACTCCATCTGGCATTCCGGCACGGTGGCGGCCGCCAAGCAGGCGACGTTGTTGGGATTGCGCGGCATCGCTTTGAGCATGCCCGCAAGTCGAGACGAGCCGAATTTTGAAATCTTAAAGCCCTCGGTTCAGCGAGTGTTGGACATTCTACTCAAGGATCCTGAGTTGACGCTCATCAACGTCAATTTTCCCGACGATAGGCCGAAGGGCTTGCGCTGGACGCGCCAATCGGTCAGGCACTACGACGGTAAGATCGTGCCCGGCGAAGATCCCATGGGTCGTAAGCACTTTTGGTTCACCGTCATTCCGATTGAAGGAACCGAAGAGGGAACTGACCGCTGGGCTGTCGAGCAGGGTTTTGTGTCCATCACACCGTTGCGTCTCGATTTGACGAACGAAAAGGAACTCGCGGCGGCGCAAATGCGGCATCCGGTGGATTGATCATCCGAGTAAAGCCATTCGGAACAACGGGATCCATGAGGCCCCGCTGATAACGCCGCGATTTCGCCGCGCCTCTAGAAGATCCCAGGCCTGGCGGGCGCTCGCTGCTCGCTGACAATACCCGCATCCAACGCTTAGGTCGTCTTCTTCACCGTCATTCCCGAACGCTTCTATCGGGAATCCAGGCGAGACCGGAACTGGACCCCCGATTAAAACATTCGGGGGTGACGCCTTAAGGATCAATTCTTTATCGCGATGTTCTGATACCCCGTCAACTTACTGCGGGTAGTTATTGTCTGATTTTTTCTCCACCTGTGAGCCTAAAGGCTTCGGGTTTTTCGTTGTCGCCGCTCAGCACTAATGAATCATAACGAAAAAACGGCTGGCATGTTATTTGCGCCAAAGTTCTTACGAACGACATGTGTGAGCAACACGCGGACAGGCATGAAGTGGAATGTGGAAAATACCTAATTCACGTCAGTGATGCGATGAAAGATTCATTACCCGAAAAGAAACTTTTGGAATGACGATGAGAGAAGTCCATTTTCCATTCGGCTGGATCGTGATCATCGCCTGGATTACATCCGGCGCTTGCGCCGTAACGCTATCTTCTACTGTTTATGCTTTTGAAACCGGAAAAATATATTCTGCCCGATATTCGGCGCATCAATACAAAAACGAAGACGGCAATGTGCTGGTCTTTAACAATGAGCTCCTAGACAGGCTTTTTGGTAAGGATCGTGCGGCGGAGAAAGAGAGCAATAACGTCGATCGGCCATCGAGGGATGCCACTCCCACTAAGGTTCCTACCTGGAGTGATTCTCCGAGGGTACTACCAAATCGGTCGCTCTTGGCCGCTATTTCGCCCAACACCAATTCCCGACGAAGGGCAGCTCTGCGCTTCGCCGAAATAGGCCGGACGCTAATCCAACAAAGAGACTATCTCAAGGCTTTATCTTACTTAGAGAAGGCTCTTGACCTTGATGGTAGTCCCTTCGTTTACTTCTATCTTGCTCGAGTTCATTATTATCTCGGTGATTATCCAAGGGCATTAGGTTTTGTCGAAGTCGCGGAATCAAGGCTTTATCAACAACCGGAATGGACGGAGGAACTGGCTGCGCTCCGATCAGCAGTGTCGGCTCCCCCGATGAAGCAAACAATCACCAAGCAAAATATCGCCTGGAACTACACAGAATACTGAACTCCGTCGAATCTCCTCATGAGCCTCCGGAGTAATGCAGATGGCATTGACAAAGAAAAAAAGGAGTCCGAACAAAAAGAACCGTTGGTCTCAACGCGTGACGGCGACCAGCGATGCGCTCGATCTGGACAAGGGGGTGTTCTCGTTGGAGAGTCCCCGCGCCATCGCGCGCTCGCTGAAGCGCTCCGCCGACCGAAGCCGTCGCCGGAAAAGCGAGCCCTTTCGCTCGGCGATGTCGATGCTGAATTTTTACCTCAATCGCGCCGGTCGCAAGCTTTCGAAGACTCGACGCGCCAGACTTGATGCGGCTAAGGATGAGCTGCGCGCGTTATACCATCGAAGACCGGCCAGCTGATGGTCTTTGCATCTCGATCCACGCGGGTGCAACGATTAGATTCGGTCTGTGAATTGTCGTCACGCTGTTGGCACCCCCGCCATAGCTAGACTCTCAGGGTCTCATTCCCGAAAAACTATTCACCGTGGCGTGCAGGTTGCGCGCGAAGTCGGTCGCGGCCTGCGTGCTGATGCTAAACGCCGTGCGTGCGTACTCCTTGACCGCGAGCACCGCGGCCAGCGGCATTTTCTTAAAATGGTCGACGAGGGTTGTGACCGCGCTATCGAGGTCGGTCGCTGGCACAACATTGCTCGCGAGCCCAAATGTAAGCGCTTGGTGCGCGTCGATTTCTTGAGCGGAGTAGATCATGAAGGTTGCGGCCTTGCGCGGCATGCGGTCGACCAGCGCGGAAAAGGCGATAGTCGGCATAATGCGATGCGCTGTCTCGGGAAACTGAAATCGTGCTTTATCGCTCGCGATGGTAATGTCGCAGAGCGCGGCCAGCGCGCAGCCGAGGCCGACGGCGCGGCCGTGAACGACGCCAATGATCGGCGCTTTTGAGTTTCGAAACGCGCCGTAGAGATTGAAAATCGTCTCGCTCCGATCGCGCACGGCGTAAGCTTCGGATGCCGGGCCAGGTTGAGCTTGTCCCATCGCTTCGCGGCCCAAGCAGAAATCATCGCCGGCGCCTTTGAATAAAACCAGCCGCGACTCTTTCGAGGCGGCGTCGAGCATCTCAGTCATTTGAGCCCAGGTAGCATCCGTTTGTCGGTTGCCGGCTTCCGGCCGGTTCAAAGTGATCGTCGTGATATCGCCGTCTTTTTGTTGCAGAATTGGCTCGGCCATCGAAGTGTCCTCCTCCTAATTTTCCCGACTGTAGAAAAGCCGCTTGCGGTTTGTCAACGGGAGCGGGATTTATTGGATATTTTTCTTCCATTGAATTTTACAAATGTATGCCGCTATTCTTTGGTTTATTCTGTCGGGTGGTAACGCGTAGCGCCGACCAACTCGACGCGAGGCTCAACTGGCGGCGGGTCCCACGCCAGCACCAAGATATTGCAACGGGTCCGACGGTAATGTAAAAACACCTAAGGCTATTATTTCTCTTCGTTGTCTTGCCTGCCTGGGCCGAGCCGTAAGCTGACGAACTCACTACGCAGGCCGTCCGTTCCTTATGGCACGACTGAAAATCAAATCTGCTTGGTCATCTTTTAGAAGTAATTTGCGACAGAAATTTCACCGGGCGCGAGGAAGGCAAGTCTTGCATTTCCTTCACGTTGGTAAAACTGGCGGTACCGCTATCAAACATGCATTAAAGGCCTACCGAGTAACCTCCGTGCATGCGATTTTCCTACACGGCCACCGTTTTACGCTTAGAGAGATGCCGAAAGGGGACGGAGCCGTCTTTTGCTTGCGCAGCCCCACAAGCCGATTTGTGAGTGGATTTTACAGCCGGCAGCGGCAGGGTCAGCCGCGGTACTTCAAGCCGTGGACGCCTGATGAAAAAATCGCCTTCGCGCAGTTCCAGACACCGAACCATCTGGCTCTGGCGCTTTCCTCGGCAGATGATGCGGAACGACTGCGGGCCGAGAAAGCGATGCGCAGTATCGAACACGTAAAGAAAGGCTACGCTAAATGGTTCGAAAGCGAAGAGTACCTGCTGTCCAGGTTGCCGGACATTTTTTTTATCGGATTTCAGGAAACTCTGGCGGAGGACTTCGAAACACTAAAATCAAAG
>VBKY01000413.1 GCA_005879255.1 Deltaproteobacteria bacterium | reverse complement strand
CACATCGATCAGCGATGCTTTCGCGCCGAAATCGCCGCCGACATGCACGATGTAAATCTTGATTTTTTCCTTCGGCACCCCGAAGTCTTCCGCCATCTGTTCGCGCAAACCCCAGGGCCCTTTGTTTGACGGCCACACTTCTACCCGCCCGTCGTCGTGCACGTGAACCGTGCAGGCACAAGGCTCGATATAGCCGTGATGCGAAAGTGGTGTGCGAAACCTGTGCTCGAAGATCCGCGCGGCCTTTTGGAATCCGGCTTCGATATCGCCGTTCTTCCACAACACGTGAGACTGAAGATTGTGGCCCGACATGCCTTCCGGCAGCTTGGGCGCGTTTTTATACTTGGTTCGATCTTCGTGAATCAGCGGCGCCGTCGGCTTCAACGCTTCCACGGGATCGTCGACGTAGGGCAGTTCTTCGTATTCAACATCAATGAGCCCAATGGCCTCCTCCGCGATCGCTTCGCTATCCGCAGCGACAGCCGCGACCGCATCGCCGCTGGTGCGTACTTTGTCATAGGCCAGCACCGGCTGGTCTTTAACCCGCGTGCCGACGTAAATATCTTTGACGTCGGCGCCGGTGAGCACTGCATGAACGCCAGGAAGTGCCTTGGCTTTCGACGTGTCGATGTTGAGAATGCGCGCGTGCGGCACGGGAGCGCGCAGCACCTTAGCCCACAGTAAGTCTTCGAACGGCAAGTCCGCCGCGTATCTAGTTTGACCGGTGACTTTTCCTTCGCCCTCGATGCGGGGCAGCGACTTTCCTATGGTGCGAAATGCCAATGTCCACCTCCCAATACTATTTTCGATTTTTAGCGTTTTACTTGTTAAATGTTCGATAAAACCACTGCAATATAAAGATTCTCGCGCCAAGACGCCAAGGCGCAAAGTGATGGGCCAAGCCCTGTCATCCCGAACGAATGTGAGGGATCTAAGAAAGATTTCTCCCTTCGGTCGAAATGACAACGCTCCCCCTTGGCGTGCTTTGCGTCTTTGCGCGAGTCATCTCTTTGCCGATTCCGTAACCCAAATGTTAACTGAAAATTTCAAATATCTTTGCTTAGATTTTAGATTTCCGATCGTCGGAGTAAAGGTCCAAGATTGAATCTAAATTTTCTCCCTGTTGCCCGTTGCCTCTTGCCTTCTTCACTTGATCACTTTATTCGCCCGCTGGAGCACGCGGACTGGAATTGTCAGTCCGATCTGTTTTGCCGCCTTAAGGTTAATAACGAATTCAAACTTCGTTGCCTGCTGCACCGGCAAATCAGCCGGTTTGGCGCCTTTCAAGATCTTATCCACGTAAACAGCGGCGCGGCGATAGAGGTCATCGGAGTCCGCCCCGTAGGACATGAGACCGCCCTAATCGACAAACTCCTTCTCTGGGTAAATAGCCGGCAAGCGGTGTTTGACGGCAAGCTCGACGATCCGCTTTCTCTCGGCGAAAAAGGGGCTAGCGGCGGTTGTCATAATCGCGGCCACCTGCTTCTGTTTTGCGGTTTGAAAGGCGCTCTCTAAACCTTTGGCGTCGGGTTGAGTCTCGATCTCCTCCAATTTTAGTTTCAGTGCCTGAGCCGCAGGCCTGATCTCTTTCAGTTGGAGTGATGCGCTTTGTTCCGGCAACCGCAGAAGCCCGACTCGGACGAGCTTGGGGACTGCGTCCTTGAGTATCTCTAGCCTTTTGGTATTTAGCTCACCTAAACTCGAGAGCCCGGTGACATTGCCTCCCGGCCGCGCCAGACTGGCCACCAAACCTGCACCCACGGGGTCCGTAGCGCTCACCATCACGATGGGAATGGTAGTCGTCGCTTTCTTCGCCGCCAACACCGATGGCGTCCCTGCGACGACGATCAGATCAACCTTAAGACGAACCAAGTCCGCCGCAAGCTCAGGCAGGGGCTCGTTCTTTTGCTCTCCAAACCGGTACTCGATGGCGATATTCTTTCCCTCGATCCATCCGAGCTTGCTCAGCTCTTGCCGAAACGCCTCCAAGAGGGCCGCGCTGCCGGAGCAGTGCTTCCATCGAGGAAACCTATGCGGGGAACTTTCCCTGCCTGCTGCGCCTCTGCCCTCCCCCCGCACACCGTGAGCGCGACGACGATTGCAAAAAGCCCCAGCCATTTTAGATTTTCGATTTTGGATTTTAGATTGTCGGAATAGAAATTCAAGAATCGATTCCGTAGAGTTTTGATCATGTACTTTTTCCGAAGTCCGAATTTCTTACTGTTGCCTGTTGCCTTCTTCACTTAATCACTTTATTCGCCCGCTCCAGCACCCTGGGCGAAATGGTCAGTCCGATCTGTTTCGCCGCCTTAAGGTTAATGACGAATTCAAACTTCGTCGCTTGCTGCACCGGCAGATCAGCCGGTTTGGCGCCTTTCAAAATCTTGTCCACGTAAACAGCCGCGCGCCGGTAGAGGTCATCGTAGTCTGACCCGTAGGACATGAGACCGCCCTCAAAGACAAACTCCTTCTGCCAATAAATAGCCGGCAAGCGGTATTTGGCGCCAAGCTCGACGATGCGCTTTCTTTCGGCGAAAAAGGAGCTAGCGGCCGTCGTCATAATCGCGTTGACCTGTTTCTGCTTGGCGGTTTTAAAGGCGCTCTCTAATCCTTTGGCGTCGGCTTTTGTCTCGATCTCCTCCACTTTTAGCTTTAGTGCCTGAGCCGCATCCCTTAGGTCTTTCAGTTGGAGGGTTCCCGTCGTCAGCAGAAGTCCAACTCGGGCGAGTTTGGGAACCACCTCCGTGAGTATCTCTAGCCTCTTGGTGTTTAGTTCAAATGACAAACTCGACGACCCGGTGACATTACCTCCTGGCCGCGCCAGGCTGGCAACCAAACCTACACCTACGGGGTTTCCAGGGTTCGTCATTACGATGGGGATGGTCGTGGTGGCGCGCTTCGCCGCTAGCGCAGGTGTTGTCCCTGAGACCAAAATTAGATCGACCTTAAGTCGAACCAAATCCGCCGCAAGCTCAGGCAGGCGATCATTTTTTCCCTCTGCAAACCGGTACTCAATTGCGATATTCTTTCCTTCGATCCACCCAAGCTTGCCCAGCTCCTGACGGAACGCCTTCAAGAGTCCTGCCACACCAGAAGCATTGCTTGGATCGAGGAAACCTATGCGGGAAACTTTTCCTGTCTGCTGCGCGTCGACTGCAGAGCACGGAGCAAGGAGCAGGGAGCATAGAGCAAGGAGAATGATTTTTTTAGTCATTGCTCTCTGTCCTGCTTTTTCGATCTCTGACGTCTGACTGGAGCCTGTCCTGAGTGAAATCGAAGGGATCTCTGACATCTGTCATTTGATCACCTTATTCGCCCGCTCGAGCACGCGGGCCGGAATTGTCAGAGCAATCTGTTTTGCCGCCTTAAGGTTAATAACGAATTCAAACTTCGTTGCCTGCTGCACCGGCAAATCAGCCGGTTTGGCGCCTTTCAATATCTTGTCCACGTAAACAGCCGCGCGCCGAAAGAGATCATCGTAGTCCACCCCGTAGGACATGAGCCCACCGGCATCTACAGCTTCTCTGTTGCCGTACATCGACGGTAACCGGCTCTTTAACGCAAAGCCCGCGATCCGTTTTTGGTTAGCAAGCATCAGCGGGCCCCCTGCGGGCACATAGAGTCCATCCGGGCGCTCCTTGTTTAGAGCCGCGAATACCTTCTCGACACCGTCCGCATCTCGTACCTCCCAAGGCTGAATAGTCAACCCCAGCGCACGCGCTGCGACTGGGAGAACCTCTTTCACCTCGAGTACACTGGGCGGAATGGCCGGATCGTAGAGAACCGCGACGCGGGCAACTTTGGGAACAGCTTCTTTGAGCAGCTCCAGCCGCTTCCCGCCTAGTTCTCTGCCAAGGTTTGTAACGCCCGTGACGTTGCCGCCGGGACGGGCAAGGCTTTCAACCAGGCCTGCCTCGACGGGATCGGACCCACCCGCCATAACAATGGGAATCGTCTTGGTCGCATTCTTGGCCGCCCGGACCAGTATGTTCCCTCCTGCTACCACGAGGATATCAACCTTGAGACGCACCAGCTCGGCCGCAAGCTCAGGAAACCGATCAAGCTTCCCCTCCGCATATCGGTACTCGATGGTGATGTTTTGTCCTTCTATGTAGCCACGCTCGCGCAGAGCCAGTCGAATGGCCTCGGAAACGGTGGACTCACTAGTGGGGTCGCCCGGCAATAGATACCCTATCCGAGGGACTTTCTTCGACTGCTGCGCCTGAGGCACAGCTCCAGTCATCACCAGCACGAAAGCGATTACCGAAAGCCCCACCCATTTTAGATTATCGATCCTTCGGCGTGGCTCAGGACATGCTTTGGATTTCCGATTGTCGGAGCGAGAGAAACCAAACCAAATTCGAAATGTTTTGTTCATGTATTTTTCTCTCAATCTAAATTCGGCAATCGTAAACTTCTTGCGCCTTACTCCTTACCTTTCACTCCTCACCGAATCACCTTATCCGCTCTCGCCAGCACACTCGGCGGAATCGCCAGACCGATCTGCTTGGCGGCTTTCAGATTTATGATGAACTCAAATTTCGTGGGCTGCTCCACTGGGAGATCGGCGGGCTTCGCGCCTTTGAGGATCTTATCCACGTACGTCGCGGCGGCTAGTTGTATATATCGCCGGGAGCCGGTTCTTTACCGCGAGCTCTGCAATCAGTGTTCGCTGAGAGCTGGCGACGCCGCCCGCCACCATCATAAGGACTGCTTCAGCTCGCCCCTTGCCTGCGGCTCGAAATGCGGTCTCAATATCCTTGGGACTTGGTACGTCTAGGTATTGAAGCTTCACTCCGAACGCCTTTGCGGCGAGTTCCACCTCTCTTAACATTTGTGCGCTGCCCGGCATGGTTGAAGTTCCGAAGACGGCCACGCGGGAGAGCCTGGGAATGATTTCCTTCAAAGGCTCCAGTCGTTTTCCGCTTAGCTCCGGGGCAAGGGTCGACAATCCAGTGATGTTTCCGCCTGGTCGCGCAAGGCTGGCGACGAACCCATTGCCAACAGGATCGTTATCCTGCGTCATGACAATGGGAATCGTAGCAGTTGCTTCCTTAGCAGCACGGGTTGGTACTGAACCAGGCGTGACGATGATGTCTACCTTGAGACGCACTAGCTCGGCCGCAAGCGCGCGGAGGCGATCGAGTTTTCCCTCCGCGTATCGATACTCAATAGCAATGTTTTTTCCCTCCACATACGTTAGCTCCCGCAGACCTTGCCGGAAGGCCTCGGTGCGGTCAGAGATGGAGGAGAGGGAGACACCCGATAGGTATCCTATCCGGGGGATTTTCGTTGGCTGCTGCGCCTCGGCGGGAGGGGCAGTTGTTAGCAAGACAGTTGCCAGTAACCAGACAAAGATTTTTCGGCTCATCGTTTTCACTCCGGTTCCTGCACTCACACCGCCTGACGCCTAATTTCACGCCAATTCCCTTGAGGGTTTGACCACAGCGATTCCATCGACTAAAGTTAATAACGATCGTCCATATCATTTGTGAGGATTATCTATGCCAGCTTCCCGTCGACAATATGAGGTTGTGAGCGTCTCGTTGCCGCGTGACTTGGTGCGACGAGCCAATGCCGTCATTCCCAAAGCGCGGCGCAGCCGTGTGATTACGCAGATGCTCACTTCCTTTTTGGGCTCCATTGAACGAAAGCAAATGGAGCGCGCCTATGAGACCTATTACTCTCAACGCTCGGGACGTGAAGCCAAGGAGGAACGCGATTTGTTGGCAGACTGGAAGCTAACTGACGACGAGGCTTGGGCGATCCTGGAGAAAGACGATCTAAATGGCCGACGTAAGGCGCGGTGATGTCGTGATCGTAAACCTCGACCCGACGATCGGCGTCGAAATCAAAAAGACTCGCCCCGCTATTGTGGTGTCCAACGATAGCATCAATCGCTTCAGCCAGCTCGTCGTTGTGGTTCCTTTGACGAAAAATACCGCCCACCTTTCCCCCAGTCACGTGGTTATTGCGAAAGGTACGGCTCGTCTCACTTTTGCTTCGAAGGCGGTGACTGAGCAAATCAAAGCGGTTGATAAACAGCGCATCGTTAAAAAACTCGGGACGCTGCCGCCCGCGGTGCTCACGCAAGTCGAGCGCGCCGTCAAAAACACCCTCGCGTTCCCTTAAAAACACTAGTGCCGAGTACGCGCGCTTGCTGGAGATAGATATCGAACTCAAGTTCAGCAATCTTTTGAGCATGTGGCTTGTCCGAAGTCAGAATTTTTTACACTTGCCTGTTGCCTCGTGCCTCTCGCCTACTTGATCACTTGATTCGCCCGCTCAAGAACGCGGACTGGAATTGTCAGGCCAATTTGCTTTGCCGCCTTAAGGTTGATGACGAATTCAAACTTCGTTGGCTGCTGCACCGGCAAATCAGCCGGTTGGGCGCCTTTCAAGATCTTGTCCACGTAAACCGCCACGACCCGATAGCTGTCATCGTAGTCCAGCCCGTAGGACATAAGGCCGCCGTCATCGACATACTCCTTGTTTGGGTAAATAGCAGGCAACCGGTATTTGCCGGCAAGCTCGACGATCCGCTTTCTTTCGGCGAAAAAGGCACGAAGGGCGAGGGTCATAATCGCTTTGACCTGCTTCTGTTTGGCGGTTTGAAAGGCGTTCTCTAAACCTTTGGCGTCGGCTTCAGCCCTGATCTCCTCCAACTTTATCTTCAGCGCCACAGCCGCAGCCCTGAGCTCTTTCAGTTGGAGATCTATGTTTATGCTGTCCCCCGGCAGCCGCAGAAGCCCAACTCGGACGAGCTTGGGGACTGCGTCCTTGAGTATCTCTAACCTTTTGGTATTTAGCTCGACCGCTAAAGTCGAGAACCCGGTGACATTGCCTCCCGGGCGCGCCAGACTGGCAACGAGACCTTCACCCACGGGGTCTCCAACGTTCGTCATCACAATGGGGATGGTAGTGGTAGCGCTCTTGGCCG
>VBKY01000435.1 GCA_005879255.1 Deltaproteobacteria bacterium | reverse complement strand
TATGAAATTCACACGTCTCCTCGGGGCTTTTCCAGCATCCGCCAGATCAGCTCCGGCGAGGTCATTCACTCGGTGAATGCCCCGGGTGATGAAGCCAACAAACTCTACGTCGAGCAGTCGTTTCTCGCCGCTCGCCTACTGAAGCGCGAAGCCCCGGCAGACGAGCTGGTGATCTGGGACGTAGGACTCGGTGCCGCTTTCAATGCCATGGCTGCCATTCGCTGTTTTGAACGATGTTATGCGGAAAAAGGTGAGACCGCTCTGCGCCCACTGCGCCTTGTGAGCTTCGAATGGGATCTCGATCCGCTCACCCTCGCCGTTAAAAATCCCGCCTGCTTTCCTCACCTTCGGCACGCCGTTCCCCGCCAAATTCTTGAAAACGGCAAGTGGAACCACGCTTCAAGCCTCCAATGGGAACTCCTCAAGGGTGATTTTCGTGATTTTATCGAATCAGCAACAGTTCCTGATCTTATTTTTTACGACCCATTCTCATCCAAAACAGACGCCGCGCTTTGGACCGCGGAGATCTTTGAGCGCATATTTAGGCGCTGCCTGCCAAAATCAGCGGAGCTCTACACTTACTCCGCCTCGACTGCCGTAAGAGTTTCGCTTTTGGCAGCAGGCTTTTTTGTCGCGCAAGGCGTCGGTACAGGCCCCAAGTCAGACACAACCATCGCCTTCACAACAGCGAAAGGTGTCCGAGATCATCCCTTATCTCCACGCCTCCTGGGCGCAGACTGGCTCACACGCTGGAGACGAAGCGACGCAAAATTTCCAACGGCTCTTTCAAATGAAGCGAGAGCTCACGGAATAGAGGCTAACAATTTCTGCCCTCTGCCCGGAGTGCAAGAAGCTGCCGCCGCTGCCACGCGTCGTTTCCATGAATGAGGCGATGCGGTGCGTCTGGCATTTAAGTGCAGGTCGATACTCGGGTCGCGTATACTTGTTTCTCTCCGCTCCCGCTACGTGCTAAATTCACGATGGTAGACCCCGACCCAGATCCTGTGACTGCAAAACTTGGCCCCAACCCGCTTCCCGCACTCGATTCTAAACAGGTATGAAATCACCAAACCTAGCCAACTTGCCTGGCCTGGAAGACAAAACGTTTCTATTACTAGTAATTGCGGTATCGCTCGCATTCGCATGGATCCTATGGCCCTTCTATGGTGCGGTTTTCTGGGGAACTATCCTGGCAATCCTGTTTGCGCCGCTTTATCGGCGACTGCGGAGGTTCATGGGGCAGAGACGCACGCTTGCTGCGTTCGCGACCGTCATGATCGTCCTGCTTATCGTGATTCTGCCGTTGGTGCTGATCGGCGCGTTGTTACTTCAGGAAGCGCTCGGCGTCTACGCAAAGTTTCAATCGGGCGAGCTCGATCTGGGCCGATTTTTTCAGCAAGTGCTCGGCGCCGTGCCGGGCTGGGTAAGCGACCTGCTGAACCGCTTTGGGCTGAGCAATCTCAGTTCGATGCAAGATAAACTATCTACCGGTTTGATGCAGGGCAGTCAGCTTGTTGCCGCCAAGGTTTTTGACATCGGCCAGAACACGCTCGACCTCGTGGTCAATCTGGGCTATTCTTTTTTTTGCGCGACGGCGACGGTCTTGCCAGGCGTATCAGGACTGCCGTCCCTTTGCACGCGGATCAACAGCGCGAGCTCTTCAACATGTTCACAACCGTCATTCGCGCCACGGTCAAAGGCAACGTCGTCATGGCAATTGTCCAGGGCGCGCTCGGAGGGCTGATCTTCTGGTTTTTGGGTGTCCACGCGGCGGTGCTATGGGCGGTCGTGATGGCTTTTTTATCCCTGCTGCCCGCAGTCGGCAGCGCCCTCGTCTGGGTCCCCGTGGCGATTTATTTTTTGGTGACCGGTGCGACCTGGCAGGGCATCGTTTTGACCGCCTTTGGCGTGCTCGTCATCGGCATGGTCGACAACGTCCTGCGTCCGATCCTGGTCGGCAAAGACACCAAGATGCCAGACTACGTTGTGCTCGTCTCCACCCTTGGCGGCATGGCGATTTTCGGCCTCAATGGTTTTGTGATCGGGCCGGTGATCGCCGCGATGTTCATGTCTGTGTGGGAAATTTTCGCGGCATCAAGGGCGGGGGTCGGGATTGAGAGCCGCGGTCCTTGAGACTAATCCGTAGCGAAGGGAGCCAATTTTCATCAAACATTTTCATGCCGTATGATGTTTGTACGGATCGTTTTACTGGAATCTGCCGATACCTGAAAAAATTCCGCGAAAACTGAACCTTCGCAGTTCAAAGCGCGCCCCATGGCCTGCTAATATTATCCTCATGCTCGACCGCGGCATCCTGGCACCGCGCCCAATCTAAATTTCCGAACCGGTCGCTTGATTACCGTAATTCTATTCTCTACTGAAACAACCCATCGTGATTAAGATCAACCAGCTTTCCAAGTCGTATTTCGCGCGTGAGCTTTTCATCGACGTCAGTTTTCAGATGAATGCCGGCGATCGCTTGGGTTTAGTCGGACGAAACGGCCACGGCAAATCGACTCTTTTTAAACTCATCTTAGGACAAGAAGAGCCCGACTCCGGAGAGATAACAATCCCGCGAAACTATCGCATCGGCCATCTCGAGCAGCATCTGCACTTTACCCGGCCGACGATTTTGGCGGAAGCGGCTTTAGGACTGCCGGAAGAAGAATCCCATTCCATCTATAAGGCCGAAGCGATCTTATTCGGCCTGGGATTTTCCCACGCCGATCTTGAAAAAGCGCCTCGCGAGTTTTCCGGCGGGTTTCAAATTCGTATCAACCTTGCAAAACTCCTACTCGCCGAGCCCAATCTGCTTTTGCTCGACGAACCGACAAACTACCTCGACATCACGTCGGTTCGTTGGATCGCCAGATTTCTCGCTAATTTCAAAGGCGAGCTTATTTTAATCTCCCACGATCGTGACTTTATGGACAGCGTCACTACGCACACTGCGGTTATCCATCGCCAGAAAATTCGCAAATTCGAGGGCGGCACCGCCAAAGCTTATGCGCAAATCGTCCTCGAAGACGAGATTCACGAAAAAACCCGCGCCAACGAAGAGAAAAAACGGGCTCATGCCGAGGCCTTTATCAATCGGTTTAGAGCCCAGGCTTCAAAAGCCAAGATGGTTCAGTCGCGCATCAAGATGCTCGAAAAGCTCCCCAAACTCGACGGGCTGGCCGATATCGAGTCTTTGGATTTCGAATTTAGACACGCCGCGTTTGCCGCCAAAACGTTAATTGAGGCGCGCCATATTTCGTTTGGCTATACGCCTGACCATCCTTTGTTTCGGCATATGGATCTGGCCATCAACGCGCGCGACAGATTCGGCGTGATCGGCAACAACGGCAAAGGCAAATCGACTCTATTAAACCTACTCTCCGGTGGACTTATACCGGTGACGGGCGAGCTCAAAGCGCATCCCGACATGAAACTGGGATACTTCGGACAAACCAACATTCAACGGCTCAATCCCAAGTTGACCATCGAACAAGAAATCGAACACACCAATCCGGCACTGACGCGCACGCAGGTTCGAAATATTTGCGGCACGATGATGTTCGGCGGCGATTTGGCTTTAAAGAAAGTTTCCGTGTTGTCGGGCGGCGAAAAAAGTCGCACCCTCTTGGGCAAGATTTTCGCCCATCCGTCAAATCTGCTTTTGTTGGACGAACCGAACAACCACCTCGACATGGAATCCATCGATGCGTTGATCGAGAGCCTGCAGGATTTCCCCGGGGCTTTGTTGATTGTCACCCATAACGAACGGATTCTTCGCGCCCTCGCCACGAAACTGATCGTCTTTCACCGCGGCAGAGTGGATGTCTTCGATTCGGGTTATGACGAGTTTTTAGAAAAAATCGGCTGGGAGGACGAAAGCGACGGCAACGGCGCGCGGAAGAAGCCTACTTCGCGGAATAATTACAACGAGAAAAAGGAACGCAAAAAAGCGGAACGCAGAGAGAAGGCAAGAATCGAAAAGCTCGAAGCTCAGATCCTGAAAAGTGAAAACGCATTAAAGAAATACAACGAGCAACTCCAGATCGAGGCTAATCGTAATAATCTCGCTCAAATCAACGAGCTGTCGAACAAGATCAGTCAGGTAAAGCAGGAAATTGAGGATCTGTATCGCGAGTATGCTGGGTAGAATCTTGGCTCGATGAGTGCCGTCAAGGGTATCGACGTTCTTGAGTGATTCGCGCATCGGCGCATCGTCATCGACGACGAATACCATGGCGTCCGCTTCAGTCATGCAACCTTTTCGCCTCCAAGTGGTAACGTGAACTGAAAGACAGCGCCGTGCGGCGCATTCGCAGTCGCCCACAGCCGCCCACCGTGGGCCTCAACAATCGAGCGGCTGATTGCTAGCCCCATGCCCATGCCTTGAGGCTTGGTCGTATAAAAGGCGTGGAAGAGACGATCGAGACTCCTCGGATCCAGTCCCGGACCTGAATCTCGCACCGCGATCAATACCTCCTTCGATTCGACTTTCCGGGAACTTACCGACAGCTCGCGCGAGCCCTGGCCGTCTCCACTCATGGCTTCGATAGCATTGATCATCAAATTGAGAATTACTTGTTGCATCTGGATGCGGTCTGCCAAAATGAGCGGCACATCATCTGGGAATTGAACCTCCAACGCGACACCGTTTCGTTGCACTTCGCCGCGCGCCAGGGCGATGACTTCACGTATCGTTTCGTTGACGTCGAGCCAGTCCTTCCGCGGGGGAACTTTCTTGACGAGTCCGCGAATCCGGGCGATGATTTCGCCGGCTCGATGGCCGTCTGCGATGATACGCGAGGCAGACTGCCGCGCTTCTTCCAGCTTCTGCGCGTCAAGCCAACGCAAGCAGGCACTGGCGTTATTGACCACTGCGGCGAGCGGCTGGTTGATTTCATGGGCGATGGAGGCAGCCAGCTCGCCCAGAGTTGCCACCCGCGTGACGTGGGCCAACTCCGCCTGTGCATGGTGCAACGCATCTTCGGCTCGTTTGCGCTCGATAAACTGCCCTATCTGGCTGCCTATGGTAGCCATCATGTCGAGCAGGTCCTGATCGGGCTGCCTTATCTCGTAGCTGAAGAACTCCATGACCCCCAAAACTTCGCCGCCGAGCAGGATGGGAAAACCGAAGGCCGCGTGCAGCACTTCGCGCGCGGCGATGGGCGCGCGCGGAAAATTAGCATCACGGACGACATCGGGAATGTATATGGGCTCACGGCTGAACCAGACTCGGCCCGGCAGCCCGATCCCGGGTATAAAAGTGGTCTCGCGGCTGGTGGCCTCAAATTCCGGGACCTCTATGGATTCTTTATGCCAAACCTCGACGCAGCGTAGCACGCCCACCTCTTTGTCTAGGCTCCATAGCGCTCCCACGTCCCATACCAGGCACTCACACACGGCTTGAAGAATTTTTGCAGTGGCTTCTTCGAGAGTAGCTGCCTCCGCTAGCACCTGTGTGACTGTGTGTTGCGCCATGAGACGTTGCTCGGCCCGCTTGCGC
>VBKY01000434.1 GCA_005879255.1 Deltaproteobacteria bacterium | reverse complement strand
CGACGATGCTGAAGGTCAAGTAGCTGCGCGTGGATTTCATCCTTGCCCAGCGGATCGTGATTGCATGGTCCGTAGAAGTCGATGATGTCACCCTCGCTAGGATCCATGAGAACCGGACGTTTCCAAGTCAGAGTCCTCTCCTCGATCGCCGGGAATTTCATGTGACAGTAGCTCCCCGCGGTCGAAGCCTCTTTGAGGATCACCCCATCGGCGCCCGCCGCCGACGCTATGCTCGAACCCATAGCTCCGGCCAGAACCAGAACCAATAAAACTGATTTCATAGTCTTCATTGTTTTTCTGTCATTTCCGGCCGATCATCGGCCTTTGCCCCAGTAGACTAAAATCAACATTAAAAATTCCCCGCCGGAAAAACTTTTTCATTTTGTTTCTTGGGAATTTTTCCAATAGAAAACCGGTTTTAAAGTTATAAGTGACACACGGATGAGAGGGGTGAGCCTTAGAGTTTTCGCTTCAGCCTACTCGCAGAAATAGAAGGGGACTATGAAAAAAAGATACCTATTCTCGTGCATCGTTATTCTCCTGTCCGGCTGCGCCAGCTTCCAAGTCGGCACCGACGTGGAGGCTGGTCGAAAAGCTTTTCTCATCGGTAACAACGCCGCAGCCCTCGGCTATTTTCAGAAAGCAGCCGAGTTAGATCCCAACTATGTCTATGGCACCGCACTACAACAAAACATCTGGAGCTACGTGGGTAGAAGCGAGTATTCGGGCAGTAAACTGCCGCAGGCGCGAAATAGCCTGGAAAAGGCACTTTCACTAAACAAAGAAGAAGATATGGCCCGCTTGTATTTGGGTCTCACGCTCGTTCGCAGCGGTAATCGCCCGCAGGGACTAAAGGAAATCCAAGGGGGGATGAGAGGAATATCCGCTTGGCTTGAATATATCTCGCAAGCCCATAGATTTTCCTTCGGTCAATTCTGGGATACCACACGGGAGATCCGCGCCGCGATTCAGGAAGATCTCGCTATGAGCGACAGTAAAGAGTTGGACTGGCAAAAACTCATTTCCGACGGTGAATGGTTGGGAAAACGAATGGAAGAGGAAATCGATCTCGCGCGACGCGACGAACGGGAAGATCGCCTGAGAGATTCATCGGGACGCGAATAGCTTCGCGCTTAATTCGGGCAAATATATTTTGCCGCTGCAGCGTCAAAAAATTCATATCTGACACCGCTGCATTTCTTCTTCACCGCCTGGTGTCGATCACCGCGACGGCACTTCTGTCGTCATACCAAACTGCGATTGTCCACAGCGCGCCAGACAGCCGGGTATAGGGCCGAAATAGAGAAGTTGCCTATTCATTCTCGCTGCAGCCCATCGCGTTGCTCACATAATTAGAAAAAGGGGTTCTCTTGGAAACATTCCACGGCAGATTATTCAAAAATATTTTCCGCGTGAAAGAAATTTCTTCAAGCGGATTTACGTCGAAGAGACAGAAGCCGACAATCGGCTGCAAAAACAATTGAACTAATGAAAATCGCAACATCCTTTTTGGCAACCCTGCGTCTAGCCGGCAGTCCCGTAACAAGTTGTAGTCCTTATAAACACTCAGAAGGGTCAAAATAGACCTGAAGGCGAAACGACCGTTTCGATCAGAGGCACGAATATGGCGACTAAACGTCGCTTAGGCTTTGTTAGGGAGGGGGTTACAACCCTCCTCATACTCTTTGCTCTGCGCATCGCAGGAAGAAACCCGTTGCTGAGAGAAAACGTTATTGGCCCCGTGGGGAGGGAGAAACGTTCGCACTAAACAAGAGAGGGGAGTGTTGGGCTCCCCTCTCTTCCGTTCCACATTCAGACTTTGCGCGTTAGAACTGATAGCGCCACGTGATGTTGGCATCAGTCCAGCTGCAGCCAGCTCCTACATGATTAAGGGTATGCTGATGGGAACTGACGCAACCGAGATTGCGCGCCACGTTCGTGTTAGCTTGGATTGTGCCAGCGGTAGTAGCTTGGCGAAGGTTGGAAGCATCCCACCATCCCACAGTGGCGCCAATGCTCATGCGGTTGGTGAGAAAATACCAGATGTTCCATTCACGTAGCAGTATCCTGTCACGGCTGAATTGCGGTCGACCAAGAATTGTTCCGTTGTTGCACGTCGCTGCGCTTGGGCAGGAAACATCGGTCCGTTCAAAGTGTGTGCCTAGAAGAATCGCTCCCGGTGTGTTGGCATCCCCGGTCAAAAATCCCTTCGGGCTCCAGATAAATAGGTCGTGGCCAATCAAGAACTCGCTTCCCCTTATGTTGGCGTTATTGCCGTCCATACGTTGGAACCCTCCCACTGCACGGAGTTTATAGGGACCGACGGTCCAGGCAACACCGGGCATGAGGAAGTGAGTCATACCCGTACCCGTCTGTGTCGAATTAAACAGATTCTGTCTGCCGCCGTCGCCGTTGTCGCGTATTCGCAAGGCACCGCAAGCGATGTCTTGCGGGTTCTGCGGAGTGTGGTTCGGCGTATCCGGGCAAAACCAAGCGCCCATCTCGAATCCCAGGCCTCGGATCCACTGGTTCTTCATCTGTGAGAAGGGCTCGATGTTAAGATAGGCTGAAACGCTTCGCTGCTCCCGGAAGCTCTGCAGCCCATCGTCGCCTTCGCCGATATTGCCCGTAGCGATGTTGACCAATGGGAGTCTCCCAGGGATACCGATCGCGCTGAGCGGCAGGTCTTGCCAGGTCAATCCAACACTATTGCCTGCCCGACCGGTGTTAAAACCATTATTGCGGGACAGCAAGTCGTATTCGTTCTGCGATCCGGTAAAACTCGAACCTCGGCGATACTGACTGATAGCCGCCTCGCCATCCATGCCAAAGTAGAAAGACGGCAACCAGACATTTAATTTCTCCAGATGAACCCACACGTCGCCGCGCTGCAGGATCGAGCCGGTAGCCGTGTTAGTCGCATTCTTGCCGTTACCGGTTCCAAAACCATCGAGGTCCAATGCTGCTCGTACTTCGTACAGGCAGTTGTCGACGCAGTAAATAAACCACGGCCTGAAGCGACGGCCAAAAACACTGCCGGTTTCTCTACCTGCTTCGCTTAACCCGGCCTCAAATTCCAATCTAAAGTTAGCTTCAATGGTGGTGCGGAACCCCCAACTCTTATCCGCGGCTTCAATCATCAGACCGTTGCCCGGTCGATAGCTGAAGGTTGGCAGCGCAGTTACTGCCGCGGTCGCTTCCCTTTTCATTTCCATCTGTTCAGCTCTCATCTGTGCCTGGGCATTCTCGAGCCGTACGACCTCATCTTTCAGCGCCTTGATTTTTTCATCCATATCGTCAGCCTGCGCCGGCACCGCAGCCAACAGGAAAGTTGTCAGCATGAATCCCAAAATTTTTAACCCTAGTAATCTGTTCACGATTTTTCTCTCCTCCTTGGCAGTTTTGTTTTGTTGTTGATTTAGATCTCTATAAGCCATCCTCGAGAGGTCTTTTTGAAACACGCGCGATCGTCGCCAACGTGTTAATCGAAGCTCATAACCTTTTCCTTTTCCTCAGAACTCTCGTTAGACCCAGATGCCTTTGCCTTCGCACTCGCTGCATCCTTTGCCTTTGCACCCGCCGTATAGGTTGAGTTAACAGTTGGTGCACCGTTATTGGCCATTTCAGTAGTGCATGCGCTAAAACCTAATACGCCGACGACAAACGAAGCTGACAAAAGAAATCTATTGCTTTTCATCTTTACTCTCTCCTTCCGGCCGGTTATCGGCCATTGTCCCAATAGACCAAAAACCAACTTGAAAAATTCCCGCTGGAAAAACTTTGTCGTGTCTGTGAAATTTTTCCGACAGAAAACCGGTTATCAAATGTGTGAACAAGGCCTTTTTCTGAATAACCGAGTGTTCCAGGTTTTTATTCCCAAGGAACTTGGTTTTAATTGACTTGCGACACGCAGCCTAATCAGCTCTCGTGCCGATTATTCTCTACAAAAAAACCGTTTGGTTTTTTCTTGGTTTTCGGGAATTAAATCGCTGGAGGAGCGGTCTTAACGTTGGGAGGTAAAGATAAACTGGAGCGTTTCGAACAGGCCATATTGCCACATCTCAATGCGGCCTTTAATCTGGCCCGCTGGCTGACGCGCAATGAGCATGACGCACAGGATATGGTGCAGGAGGCGTCCTTGCGCGCATTTAAATTCTTTGATGGTTTTCATGGCGTAGACGGGCGCGCGTGGCTGCTCACCACGGTGCGTAATACCTGTTACACGTGGCTCGAGCAAAACCGCTGCAGTCGGGTCACAACCTCCTTCGACGAGGAGATTCATACCGTCGAGGAAGATGCGTTAAATCCCTCGGCCTTGGCACTCAAGACCAGTGATATGGAGATGCTCAAAGAATCATTGGAAGAGCTGCCGGATGAGTTTCGCGAAGTCATAGTATTGCGTGATCTGGAAGAATTGTCTTACAAACAGATTGCCGAAGTGATCAACGCTCCTCTAGGTACGGTCATGTCGCGATTGGCACGCGCTCGCGCACGACTCAAGGGCATTCTGTGCTCTCGGCTGAAGGAGAAGCCTTAGGATGGATTGCACCAACGCACAAACTTTGCTCGACGGCTACCTAGACGGGGAGCTCGATCCGGTGCGTAACTTGGAGATCGAAGATCATCTTCACGGGTGCGCTCATTGCTCCCAGATCTACGGTGACCGCCAAGTTATTCGCTCAGCCCTCAAAACAGACTCTTTCTATTTCAAA
>VBKY01000417.1 GCA_005879255.1 Deltaproteobacteria bacterium | reverse complement strand
AATTCTTCATCACTGATAGACTAACGTAGTGCATCGCAAAAAATCTCAACTCGGCAAAATCAACCCCTATGCTTACCCGAATTTTTCACACCTTCGGGGGATTCAGGGGGATTTGAGTGCGGCCTTCAGCCGCTGCCATCGTTTGGTGTTTTTCAACGAACTTCTGGGACAGCACATTAGCAGCGTCCTTGAAACAGTTAGTTTGGAGGCTGCTCAAAACGATCTCAGAGGCAAGGCGCGCGAAAAATCGATCCTTCGACGTGGCTCAGGACGGGCTAGGCGGAGGCGTACAGAGCCAGTACGTTGACGCGAGGCGATTGAGCGCAACGAAGCCTATGAGTCGTTTTTTAGCAGCCTCCTAGATCGGCCAGCCATGCTCGGAGACATCGACACGGTTGCCTTCGACGTCTTTGATCCAGCTTTCCGCAACCGCGCCGAAAGTGTTTTCTTCCGCTTTGGTATCGGCGATTTTTTCGATTTCTTTCACGCTATCGACTTTGAAACCGAAGTGATGGATGCCCCACGGATATTTGTCGGTGCTGATCAGCGCCAAATCAAAATGACCGTCGGAAAGATAAATCGTCCCGCTCGGCCCGCGATATTTTTCTTCCATCTGGAAAGTTTTTTTATAGTACGCCGCGGTTCTCTCGCGATCGGCAACGTTGATCGCAATATGTCTGATTCTCGGTTTTTCCATGTTCAACCTCCATTAGGACTAATATTTTCTCTCACCGACTTCTGCCCCATTCTCTATCCTCAATCTTCGATCCTCGACTGGTATAACCTCAGTTCAACGGAATTTTCTCCATTGCCCGAACCACACCTTCGCGGTAAAGCGCAAACAGATCGAGCGATTCTTTCACGGCATCAAGCGCGATCTGTTCTTTTTCTTCGGTCGCGTACTTTTCCAGAAATGGCAGAAACATGTCGCTGTGTTCTTCGTCCGCCCGGGAGTGGGCGACGAAGTTCGGCATGTCGCGCCAGGCGATCCCCATATCCTCGGTCCAGCGCTTGCCCATGCGCGTGGAATGGCCGCCGCCAAGGTCGCTGAGCAGCCGGTCATCGTTGGTCCACTCCGTTACCGTCAAAGCCGACAGTCCCTCGAGCCAACTTTTAGCGTGCGTCAACCAAGCCCAGGCGTAGAGCGTCGCCGTTGTCGTCGCGATCGGTTTGGTATCGAGCACTTCCTGAGGCGTCATCCCGAGCTTTCCGGCCTGGCGAATGATGAGATGCAGATGGCCGTAGTCGGAATATTGGTCTTTGATCACTTCCCCGTATTCATGTTGCAGGATCGCTTGCTTGATCGCCATTACCGGGCAGTTGGCCAATACATGCGCCCAGCAATCGCGCCGATGGCGAATGTAAAGCCCCAGCTGCGTGATCATGAGCTGCGCCCGCGGCTTGTTCATTTTGACCGAGAAATAATGCTTCAGCTCCGGCGAGCGCATATGCTCGCGCACCATTTCACCGATCGCCTTCCGCCATTCCGGGACTTGCATTAGGACTCTCGTTCGATCCTATCCTCTTAACCAGGTATTCCCGGTATATAAAAATTCGTCCCGGCTGCCAAACGGACTCCCGTTCGTAAAAACCTCATCGCCTCACACGGGGTAAAAGAGGTTCCACATGGGGAAAAAGGTTCCAGGAACCATTTGTGCGCGTTCTGCTCAAGACCTTATCCAGGAAGACGACGGCGCGCCTGAACAAGGAACCAGGATTGTCTGCCCGCCCGTTGCTAGGGGCCTTAATCTAAGGTTCCGTACCCGCAGTTGAAGCAGCTTTCTCGTCCCTATGGTGTTGAGGAAAATACCTTTTCCAATTCAGCGACCAGCGGCGGTAGATCTTGGGTGACGATTTCCCACAGAATGTCGAAGTCCACGTTGTCGTAGCCGCGGATGAGTCGGTTGCGCACGCCGACGATCTGCATCCACGGAATGCCAGAGTATTGTGCGCGCTCACCAACCGGGACGCGGCTCGCTGCTTCGCCGACGATCTCGAGCAACCGCACTAACGAAAGGTTGAGCGGACGGTCAGTATCCAAATCTGTGCGAGTCTTGCCCTGCGCCATTTGCGCCGCTTCGCGCGCAGCGTCGAGCATGTGACGTAACCGCACGTCAGTGTCGTGGCTCGGCATACTGCACCTCCGCCTCTGCAAGCACTTTGTCGCGGAAGTAGGGACTTAGAAACTGCGGCGTGTTCAAGTCTACCTTTCGTCCGAGCAACTCGGAAAGCTCCTGCTCCATCCCAAAAAATGCCAGCCCAGGCGTGTGTTTCGGATCGAACTCCACCAGAACGTCCAGGTCGCTGTCGGGGCGAAAATCCTCGCGCAACGCCGAGCCAAACACCGCCAACTTGCGGATGTGATGACGACGGCAGAAGTCGGCGATCCTCTCCTTCGGAAGTTCGATTTTGATGTGGTTCATCATCGCTCGCTCACCTCGTCTTTACGAGAAAGCATACTCCCTTCACGCGGTTTGGCTCAACAGCTACCTTGATCGTAGCCCAGCGGCCCAAGGCAATTGGGTACTCGATCGAACATCGGAAGACCAAAATTTTTCTCTCTCGCCTCACTCCTCACCCCTCACGCTTCACCGAATTACCTTGTCCGCCCTTGCCAGCACGTTGGGCGGAATCGTCAGACCGATCTGCTTGGCCGCTTTGAGGTTGATGATGAATTCGAACTTCTTTGGCTGCTCCACTGGGAGATCGGCGGGTATTCTGCCTTTGAGGATTTTGTCCACATAGGTAGCGGCGCGCCGGTTCAAGTCGTTGATGCTCACGCCGTAGGTCATAAGGCCTCCGTCTTCCACAATATCTGGCCCGGGGTATATTACCGGGAGCCGGCTCTTTACCGCGAGTTCTACAATCTCTTTTCGGCGAGAGCCGTCGATGCTGCTCGGCACCATCCAAAGGACTGCGCCAGCTCGTCCCTCGCCTGCGGCTCGGAATGCGCCCTCAATGTCCTTTGGAACCACTATGTCCAGGTATTGCAGCTTTACTCCGAACGTCCCTGCGGCGAGTTCCGTTTCTTTTAACGCTTGTGCGTTACCCGGCTGGGTCGAAGTCCCGAAGACGGCCACGCGGGAGAGCCGAGGAAGGATCTCCTTCAAAAGCTCCAGTTGTTTTCCCTTTAGCTCCGGGCGAAGCGCTGACAATCCGGTAATGTTCCCGCCGGGACGCGCGAGGCTGGCGACGAAACCGTTTCCAACTGGATCGCTATCCTGCGCCATGACAATGGGAATCATGGAAGTTGCTTGCTTAGTGATACGAGTCGGTAGCGGACCGGAGGTGACGATCGCATTCACTTTGAGACGGACTAGCTCGGCCGCAAGCGCGGGGAGGCGATCGAGTTTTCCCTCTGCATATCGAGACTCAATGAGAATGTTCTTCCCCTCAGTATACCCAAGTTCGCGCAGACCTTGACGTAACGCCTCGATGCGGTCCGAGACAGTGGAAGGGGAAACAGCGTTCAGGTATCCGATCCGCGGGATTTTCGTTGGCTGCTGCGCCTGAGCAAGATCGGCGCAAGCCAAAATTAGCGTAGCCAGTGTCATGCGAAGGAGTGTTTTACTCATTGGGCCCTGCCTTGACCTTTGTCGCGGCTGGAGGCTATTATGGCCAGATGAAGAAAGCAAGCGTTTCTGACCTCAAGAATCAAATCAGCCGTTATCTCGATTATGTGAAGCATGGGGAGACTGTGCTGGTCTTAGATCGCAACGTGCCCGTGGCCGAACTGAAGCCAGTCACCGTGAAGTCGTCCAGCGGAAAACTCATCGCTCTGGAGCGAAAAGGCGTCATCCGATTGGGCAGCGGTGAGATTCCTGAAAAGTTCTTCAAGGAAAAACTCAGCGGCAAGCGTGCGAGGATTTTGGACGCGCTATTAGAAGAGAGGGAAAAGGGACGGTGAGGTTCTGGGATGCTTCTGCGATCGTGCCTCTAGTCGCGATGGAGAAAGAAACCGGCGATTGCCGTGCGCTTCTAGCCGAAGATAGCGACGTCGTGGTTTGGCTTCTGACGCCCGTGGAGGTGATATCAGCATTGACCCGCAGGCTAAGAGAAAAATCTCTCAAATCGATTGAGTTTAGTAAGGCTAAGGAGCAACTCTCTGCTCTAGAGAAAGCTTGGTCCGAGGTCATTTCCATAGAGCGAGTTCGTGAACGCGCGCGACGCCTGCTGGAAACGCATCCGCTTCGGGCGGCCGATTCTTTACAACTGGCTGCTGCGCTCCTTACCTCCGAGGAGAATCCCCAAGGCTTCCCATTTGTGACGCTGGATCAGCGGTTGGGCGGTGCCGCAAAAAGGGAAGGGTTTCACGTCCTAGGAGTCTGACGGCCCTTCGCTGCACTTAATACCTGCTCATTCCCTTTCGTACTACTGCTGCTTCAACTTCCCCGGCATCGGTTCCGACACGGGCAGCTTCCCCATCTGCTGCGCATCGGCGGGAGCGCAAGGCATGGCGCATAGCGGGAAGCTACCAAATTTTTTGGTTATCCATTTCTTCCTTCAA
>VBKY01000149.1 GCA_005879255.1 Deltaproteobacteria bacterium | reverse complement strand
CAATCAACAAAATCGGTGTTGGGTATTAGAGTATTGGGATTGAAACCCATCATTCCATTACTCCACCACTCCAATACTCCAGTCCTAAATTTGATTCTACGGAGCTATCAAAAAATACATGTCTAAACCTATGCTCAAGTCCAATGCCGCGAAGACCGAGATCCCAGTGGAGAAGACCACGCTATCGGCGGTCGAGATGGGGGCTCGACAACGGGAGATTTCCGTTTCCGAGTTTTTTACCAAGAACCGTCACCTCCTGGGCTTCGACAATCCCCGAAAAGCGCTGCTCACTTGTGTGAAGGAAGCCGTCGACAATGCTCTCGACGCGTGTGAGGAAGCGGGGATTCTACCCGAAGTGGTTGTCAAGCTCGAGGTGGCTTCGAACGGCGACGCTGCGCAGTCTCCCAGCCAGGCGAACCGGTTTCGGATCACGGTGATCGACTACGGCCCCGGCATCGTTCGCCAACAGATTCCGCGCATTTTCGCCAAACTTCTCTATGGCTCCAAGTTCCATCGCCTGCGCATGAGCCGCGGCCAGCAAGGCATCGGCATCTCCGCCGCCGGCATGTACGCGCAACTGACGACCGGGAAACCGGTACAGATCATTTCTCGCACCGGTGCGCGGGCGCCGGCCCACTATTTCGAAGTCCAGATCGATACCAAGAAAAACGAGCCGCGCATTCTCGAGAAAAAAGAAATCGAGTGGGAGAACCATCGTGGAACACAGGTGACCCTCGAAATTGAAGGGCGCTATCAGAAGGGGCGCGCCTCCGTGGATGAGTATCTCGAACAGATCGCGATTGCCAATCCACACGTCCAGCTCGTCTACCATACGCCGGAGGGTGAGACCAAAGAATATCCTCGGACCATTCAAGAGCTGCCGCCGCAGCCGCGTGAAATCAAGCCGCATCCCTACGGTATCGAGTTCGGCATACTGCTGAGAATGCTGCACGATACGAAGAGCCATTCGCTCGCGGGTTTTCTGTCTAGCGATTTCAGCCGCGTTTCCGCCAATGTCGCGCGGGAGATTTGCAAGGCCGCGAAACTTTCGCCGGACGCCCGGCCGAAAAATATTCACGGCGCCGCCGCCGAGACGCTCTATAAGACGATACAATCCACCAAGATCATGGCGCCGCCGAGCAACTGCATCTCGCCCATCGGCGAGAAGGCGATCCTCCATGGACTGTATAAGCAGATCAAGGGTGATTTTTATACTGCGGTGACCCGGCCGCCCGCGGTCTACCGCGGCAATCCATTCGTCATCGAAGCAGGCTTGGCCTTCGGCAAGGGACCGGAACAGGCCGCGGAAAAGTCGGAAGATCCAAAGGTACCGCTCGCTGAAGGTGAGCAACAAGACGACGACAACGAGTTGGCCCGGGTTATTCGCTACGCCAACCGCGTGCCTCTGCTCTATCAGCAATCGGCCTGCGCCACGTTCAAGGCCGTGCTCGACACCACTTGGCGCAACTACGGTGTTCCTCAATCCAGGGGCGCTCTGCCAGCCGGTCCCATGGTGGTTTTCGTCCACATGGCTTCGGTCTGGGTGCCGTTCACCAGCGAGTCCAAGGAAGCGATCGCGGATTACGACGAGATCCGCAAGGAAATCAAACTCGCGCTGCAAGAGTGCGGCCGGCGGCTTGGAGTTTTTCTGCGACGACGCGAGCGAGCCAAGGGCGAGTTTCGCCGGCGCAATATCTTCGAACTCTATATCGAAGAAGTTGTCGAGGCATGCAATCGCCTCAAGGGTGGCAAGCTACCCAAAGACAAACTCAAAGAGCAGCTTCAGAAGATCGCCATGAAACGGACCGGCGGCGAGAAGACCGATGAAATACTTGGCAACGACGGCAGCGGCCCGGAAGGTCTGCCGCATTCAATCATCGTCACACCCGAAGGCACCGAGGGTGACGCGCCGGTTTTGCCCGGCGATGAACGAAACGACGTCGCGCCTCCGGAAGAACTCCCGCTAGACGTGGAGAAATCTCAGGTGGCGGCGCGGCCGAAGAAAGAGGCTGAGTCTCGCAAGTCAACTAAAGCAGCAAAGTCCGCCAAGTCTAACATGGCGGGCAAGAAGAATCCGGCAAAAGTTGAACCGCAGAGCGCGAAGCAAATGACTTTAGGTTTTGAAAATGCCAAGGCAAGCGCAAAACGTAAGAAGAAATAGGATACTTCGACACGCTCAGTATGAACGGAAATCTCTGAACCATTTGCGCTTCACTCCGTTTCGTTCTGAGGCTGTCGAAGGATGACAAGAATTGGTCAGCAACCTAATAGGAAAAAGAAACATGGCGCGAAAAAAGCCAAAAAATAACGGCGCAGTAGAAAAGAAACTCATCGGCGTCGCCGATGTCGTCATCACCGCCGCGCAACGGAGCAAAGACCCGACCCTTACGATTCCGGTGCGTAGCCTCGCGAACGTCACGTTCGACGAGAAGAGAGGTCTTATCGAGATGGGCCGGAGAAAGCAGGCACGATCGTTTTTCAACGTCGGGATGGCTAAGAAGTTCATGCAGACGGTGCTCGTTGCCGACGCCCTTGCCGAGCTTCAGCGCGCGAACCTGACGACATCTCTGCGCGAGATTTACTACCGCACCAAGCACACGATTAAGGACTCGCATGAAAACACCTTCGACGGCCAAAACGAATCCGACCCGCTCATTGAGGACCTTGAAGTCACCTTGGAAGCGCTTCGTGAAGAGCTGCACGTGCGCGCCGAGAACTCCGGCACCGTCGTGGGACCGTTGGTATTGGTCGATGACGGTGACCGCGTGGACTGCACCCGGCTCGGAAAGGGCGGCTACTCCGTTCCCTCCATCGTCGAACCGGAGTACATTCAGATCACGAAGTGCACGGCGGATTTCGTCCTCCTCGTCGAGAAAGGCACACAGTGGAACCGTCTTTCAGAAGACAAGTTCTGGCGTCGATACAACTGCATCCTGCTTACCGGCAACGGCCAGCCGCCGCGCGGCGTCAGACGTCTCGCGCGCCGGTTGCACGAAGAATACCATCTTCCGGTTTATGTTCTCGTCGATAACGATCCCTGGGGCTACTATATCTACTCGGTGGTCAAGCAGGGATCGATCAATCTCGCTTTTGAAAGCCAGCGCATGGCCATTCCCAAGGCCAAGTTCATCGGCTTCTCCAGCGCCGATCCGGATCGCTACGGATTGCCGCGCAACGTCGGCATCAAGCTCAACGACAAAGACATCAACCGTGCCAAAGAACTCATGAAGTATAAGTGGTTTCAAAAAAAAGAGTGGCAGAATGAGATCAAGGGGATGCTCTCAACCGGTCTCAAGTACGAGCTCGATTCGCTTGCTAACAAGGACTTTCAATACCTGACCAAGAGCTACTTGCCCAAAAAACTCAAAGACAAAGATTGGCTCGATTAACCGGGGTGGACGTTCGGCTTTTCTTGCTAATAAAGTTAAGTTGACTCAAACATCATTCCGGAATCCACGATTTCAAGACTCTGGATACCGGCTTTCGCCGGTATGACGGCAACATAACGATTCTTACTCCCTCAACTGTCTGTCCTTCAGTACCGTAACGCAACTCACGACACGGAGCGTCTGGAGAAAGTGTCGCATTGCTTGAGGTCGGCGGTTTCGATGCCGCGGCGGAACCACTGCACGCGCTGCTCGGCGCTGCCGTGGGTAAAGCCCTCTGGAACCACGTAACCCTGCGCGCGCTTTTGAATCCGATCATCGCCGATCTGGGCCGCCGCGTTCAATCCCTCTTCCACATCTCCCTGCTCCAAGATGTTGCGCTCACGGTTCGCATAGCTCGCCCAGATACCCGCGAGGCAGTCTGCCTGCAGTTCGAGCCGGACGGATAATGCATTGGCCTCATTCCTATTTGCTGCGCGGCTCTGCAGCGACTGAACTTTCGTCATGATACCGAGAAGATTTTGCACATGATGGCCGACCTCATGGGCAATCACGTAGGCCTGGGCGAAGTCGCCCGGCGCCTGGAAGCGCTGGCGCAGATCGCGGTAGAAAGACAGGTCGATATAGACTTTCTGATCGGGGCCGCAGTAGAACGGGCCCGCCGCTGCCTGGGCGAAGCCGCAGGCCGACTGAACGGTGTCCGAAAAAAGCACCAAGGTTGGTTTGTCATACATGCGGCCAGCTGCGCGAAAAATCTCGCTCCACGTCCGCTCGGTGCTGCCGAGTACCCGCGCGACGAACTGTCGCATCTCGTCTTGTTTGCCGGGCTGTTCCGACTGTGGCGACGGAGCTTGCGGAACATTGGTTTCTTGCAAATTACCCTGCAACAAGAGGCTCGGATCGACGCCAAAAAAGAGCGCAATCAAAACGATAACGATCGTGCCGATACCGCCGCCTGCCACGCCGCGTGATACACGAAAACCGCGGCGGTCTTCGATATTTTGGCTTTCTTCCTCTTGATCGAGACGCATGGAAGGTCTCCTTTCGCCGCAAAGATTCTGCCGTTGCGAGAGTGTGTCCGAACTTATCTCCAAATCTTCACGAGAAGCAACCCAAGAGGGTTGTTCGAACAGTGTGTTGCTGCTACAGTCCCACCTCGTCTTGCTCGGGTTTCGATCGTATCTGCGTAACGTCAATCCAAAAGGAGGGGAAAGCTATGGGACTTTTAGATGGTCTAGTCGGCAATGTGATCGGTTCTATGTTGAGTGGTAATCAAGCGCAAGACCCACTCGGCTCCGTCTCAAGCCGTCTTGGCGGCGGGAACCAAGCACAGAGCGGAAATTTGCTCCTTCAACTCGCGCTATCGATGCTTCAGCAAAATGGCGGTTTGGAAGGAGTCCTCAACAAGTTCCGTCAAGGCGGACTCGCACAACATGCAGACTCCTGGGTCAGCACCGGCCAGAACATGAACATCTCCGCGGACCAGCTGCAACAGGTCTTTGGTTCATCGGCGATCAGCGACCTAGCGTCCCAACTGGGCATGCCGGAGGATCAGGCAGGTTCGGCAATGGCCCAGCTACTGCCGGACGTCATCAATCGCCTTACACCGGAAGGGCAAGTGCCCGAGACTAGCAACGAGGAAATCGCGCAGGGGTTGTCGACGCTGGCCAATAGTGAGCTGCTAAAATAGCCGGCGCAATTTCGGAATGCGTCAAGATTGTAGAATCTGATTCGTATACTCCGACTCCGGTGCGCATTGAAAAGGAGAAAGGCATGTTTGGCCTTTTGGTGACGATTATCATCGGATTTATCGTCGGCGTGATCGCAAAACTCATCATGCCCGGCAAGGAAAATATGGGGATCATCGTGACGACCCTGCTCGGCATTGCCGGGTCGCTTGTCGCGACTTACGCCGGTCATGCGGTGGGCTGGTATGAGGCCGGCGAGGGAGCCGGTTGGATTGGTTCGATCGTCGGTGCGTTTCTCTTGTTGTGGATCTACCAGAAGTTCAAGTCCCGTAACGCAGCGGCGTGAGCGTAGCGCGCTCTCCGTCTCTCAAATATGAGCTTGAACCGCTCGCCAACAAGCACTTTCAGTACCTGAGCAAAACCTGCCTTCCAAAGATTGGTTGGATTAGGCCGAGGCAGCCACCAAGAACGTTTAGCTTTTTTGAATACCTGCAGGAGTCTAAGTTCTAGAGATTATTGAAAACTCAGCCTCGCGCCAACGCAGCAAAGACGAGAGTGCTGGATTGATGGATTAATGCATTTAAAATCCAATACTCCCATACTCCAACGCCCCATTTCTCACCAGAGTACCTGCCTTGACGAAGTTGATTGGCGTTTGCTAGCTTCGATTCTATATCGCAGGACAGTTTCGTGCCTAAGCAGGAAGTCACTATTCATGACAGCTCATTGGTCTCGGTGCCGGCCGGCTGGGAGGAAAAAATCGCGCATTTTCTCCTGACGCGCTCACCGTTAGGAAGCTTGGTTCGGTGGGTGGCGGGCATCAAGGCCTCGGTCCACGCAAAACTGCTCGCGAGTTTTCTTCTGGTCACCGCGCTTTTCATGGGCATGGGGGTGATGAGCCTGCAGACCATCACCAAAATGGCCAGTCAAGGCCAACTCCTGGATGAGGTTCACGAACGCGTCCACTGGTCGCAAGAGATCCAGCACGCTCTGGCCCTGCAGATGAACTTCACCGCCATGGCTTTGCTCTTGAAGAACGATTCTACAGTCGAACATATCCTGCGCGAGAACAACCGGTTTAACAACACGCTGGCTCGCCTGGAGAAGGCAGCTCAACCGGAAGAGGTGCAGCTTATCCAACGCATCCGCGTGGCCCAACAAGAAGCGTTGACCACGGTAGCTGATATCGCAAACCTCGTTCGCGACGGTAGAGTTGATGATGCGATGCGGCTGCAGCTCAGCAAGGAGTATCCGCTGTCTCTGCAAATCGAAGGCCTGGTCAATCAGCTGGTCCAGCGCGAACGGGAAAAAATGGGCCAGCTTCGGGCGAGTGTCGCCGCTGCAAATAAGAATACGCTGGTCCTGATGGCGAGCAGCGCGGCTGTTTTGATACTGCTGGCGTTGTTATTAGGGTTCGTTACCTCGTGGTCTTTTATCCTGCCGGTCCAGGAGGCCCATGGCTTCCTCGGCGAAGTGGCGAAAGGAAACTTTGCGGCCACGATTAACGTCCCTAATCGCGATGAATTCGGTGCGCTGGCCGACCGTATGAACCAGATGAGCCAGGAACTGCAGCGCCTCTATGACAGCCAACATCGCAACTCGCAGGAGCTACAAAGACTGAACGATCAACTCCAGCAGGCTAGCAAGGCGAAATCGAATTTCCTCGCCAATATGTCGCACGAGCTGCGCACGCCGATGAACGCGATCCTCGGATTTGTCGAGATGGCACTCGATGAGATCTACGGCGAGGTTCCGTCCCATCTGAAGGAGCCCCTGACCGATATCCAGACCAACGGGAAGCATCTGCTGCGCCTGATCAACGACGTCCTCGATCTTTCCAAAATCGAGGCGGGTCGCATGGAGCTTGTTTTGGCGGAATATTCGGTGCAGGACGTGGTGGAAACCGTCCGGTCCTCGCTACAATCGCTGGCTTTGGAAAAGGGGTTGGGATTCGTCGCCGCGGCCGAGGACGATATTCCACTCGCATTCGGTGACGGAAGGCGGATCGCCCAATGCCTGACGAACCTGGTGGGGAACGCAGTGAAGTTCAGTAAGCGCGGGCGGGTTGCGGTTTGGGTGGAGCAACAGGGGGACAACCTGGTCTATCGCGTCTCGGATACCGGGATTGGTATACCTAAGGAAGAGCTCGAAAACATCTTCGCGGAATTTCAGCAAGTGGACACCGCGATCACGCGGGAGTACTCCGGAACCGGGCTCGGGTTGAATATCACCAAAAAGTTCGTCGAGATGCATGGGGGCCGAATCTGGGTGGAAAGCGAACTTGGACAAGGATCGACGTTTTCTTTTTCAATCCCTTTGCGCATGAATCATGGAGGAGTCGCATGAGCGGCAAAACCGTTCTCTACGTCGAAGACAACGAGTTTAACCTGAAGATGGTGCGCCAGCTTTTGGCGCGGACCTCCTACCGGCTGATCGAGGCGACGGATGGCGAGCTGGGGGTGGCAACGGCGCTCAAGGAGGTTCCTGACCTGATCCTGATGGACATCCAACTCCCCAAGATGTCCGGACTGGACGCGACGCGCCGGCTTCGCGCCGACCCCAAGACCGCCGCTGTCCCGATCATCGTGATCACCTCGTTTGCACTCAGCGGCGACGACGAGAAGGCGAAGGATGCGGGGGCGACCGCCTATATGGCAAAGCCATACAGCCCGCGCGAGCTGTTGCAGATGATTCGGAAGCTACTTCCCGAGCAATAGCTTCTAGCGAGTTGATACGTCGTGAGTGGATTTCCCCGCATCCTGGCAGTCGATGACAACAAGCAGAATCTGTCTCTACTTGAGAGGGCGCTCACATCGGCGCAGTACGAAGTTGTTACCGCAGAGGACGGTCCTACGGCCCTCAAGCTCATCGGTAGCGCAGCGCCGGACCTTGTCCTGCTCGATGTGATGATGCCGGGCATGTCCGGGTACGAAGTTTGCCAGCATATCCGCGCGAATGAAGCCACTCGCCTTCTCCCGGTCGTGATGTTGACCGCGCTAACCGATGTGGCCGATCGGATTCGCGGGATCGAAGCGGGGGCCGACGACTTTCTGAGCAAACCGGTAAACCGGGAGGAGCTTCTGACTCGAGTCAAGTCGCTCCTCAGGATCAAGACGCTCCACGATGACGTCGAGACGAAGAACCAGCTGCTCCGTAACCTCTTTGGCCGGTACGTTTCTGCGGAGGTGGCTGCCGAGATCGTCGCCGATCCCGGGCGTCACCTGAAGTTGGGCGGCGACAAGCGCGAAGTCACCGTTCTGTTCGGCGATCTCAGGGGATTTACACCCCTCGCGGAGCAACTCGATCCGCAAGATGTGGTCGATATCCTCAATAGCTATCTGAAGCTCGTCATCGACACCGTCTTTGAGTTCAGGGGGACACTCGACAAGTTTCGCGGCGACGGATTCATGGCGTTCTTTGGGGCTCCGATCCCCCGTGAAGATGATCCCTTGAACTCGGTCCGCTGTGCCCTCACCGTTCAAGAGCGATTAACGCGCATCGCTTTCGCAAAGTTTCCTGACGTTCGTCTACACATGGGTATCGGAATCAACACGGGCGTCGTAATTGCGGGCAACATTGGCTCCGAACGACGAACGGATTACACAGTTATCGGCAATGAGGTCAACACCGCCCAGCGATTCGAATCGAATGCCGGACCGGGACAGATCTTGATCACAGGCAACACCTACGAGCGGGTGAAAAACGCCGTGCAGGTTCGGGAGCTTGGACTTCTTCGAGTGTCAGGGAAGCAGGAAGGTGTGCTGGCGTACGACGTGCTTGGCTGGCGCGAGGCGTAGAGTAACTACAGGAGGAAATAGGAATGAGAAGTAGTCATACACAGTCGCATAGGTGGACTGCCATAGCGGTCGGATTTGTTTTGGGCGTGTTTGTCGTCGGTGGGGAGAGGCGATCTGCATGGGCTGGCCAGGAAGAGCAGTTCACGCCGGAGTACAAGGAATTGCGCAGCTCCTTCGATCCCAAGCATACGCCGAAAATCACCGCGCCGGAGTCAGTCAAACGAGGCCAGTGGTTCGATGTCACGGTCAACATCGGAGCAGGGGGCGAGCATCCTTCCCTAAGCGAGCACGCCATCCGCTACATCGCTCTGTACATCAACACCGCGGAGATCGCGCGTATCTATCTCCACCCGGTCTATTCTTTTCCTAAGGTCACCTTCACGATTGCCCTTGATGAGGGAGGCTCGCTTCGGGCGATCGCGGAACCGAACCATTCGGCCGGCTGGGAAGCTGCAAAAAAAATCGCCGTGGTTCCTTAGCGGCGCAAGGGAGATACGGTTTTTACTTCTTGCCCATTCCCACCGAGACTGTCGTGGCAGCTTTATCCCCGACAACCAATTCCTGGGTCACATTTCCCAAACTTTCTTGCCAGACCTGCAGCGTGTACTTTCCTCGTGGCACGTTTTCAAAGATAAAATCGCCCTGTTCATTGGTTACGGCGTAGAATGGGTGTTCCGCAACCACCACCCAGCCACGCATCCAGGAATGGAGATCGCAATCCACCCGAAGGATCTCAGGTTTTTTAAACGCGAATGAGATGCTCCGGGCGTGCGGCTGCGCCCGGTTGAACGGTGGATTTTCCTTGCCGGCGCTCTTGACGTTATGCAACAACCGATCGCTATTGAGAAACTCTACAGTTCCGCCTACCGGCACGACGACCACGCGTGGCACGAACGCGCATTGCTTCTGATCCATTTTTGCGGCAGGAAGATTCCACTCCACCTTCGTACCCGGTGGGAGATTCTGGAGCCACACCACGGCGTTTCGGATGCCGTTGTTGGACGAGAGCATCAGTTCTTCGGACTCTTTTTCTTTGCCGCAGACGTACTGATCAATCGTTACCGAGAACGCCTTCTTTTGAACCGGCGCGCCCACGTAGCGGACATTGCCTTTGATGGTCTCTCCCCATGACCGGTCGGCGATGACGCACCATGCAGCGACAAAAACGATGACGGCGATTTGCTTAGCTCGACCAACGCTAGCATATCCGAAGGACTGTATTCCCATAAAAATAATAATACACGAGTACGTTCATTAGTCTACAAAGTTTCGTACCGAATCTCGGACAGCTCTAAAACGTCTTTAATCTCCGTCGGATTACGCTGTTTGAAAGGTCGCGTATGTTGTGCGTCAGATGAAGTCCAAATCGGCCCAGACGCCGACGTGATCTGAAGGCCACACATCCGGATCGTCTTCTGCAGGCCGATTGAAGCAGAGGCCTGAAGACTCAATCTTTATCGATTGCGAAACCCAGATGTAGTCGATGCAGCGGTCGAACCGTTGCCACTCAGGATGGGTCGGCTTACCGCCTGGTTCCTTCAGTGGCGTGAAAGCGGTTGCTTGGCTTTGGGTCGGGCGGAAAGCGCCGGACATGAGACGAATCGATGGCTGGTCCGGTGCAGCATTGAAGTCGCCGCAGACGACGGAATAATCCGCGTCGTCTCTTCTGCGGATCCATTCCAGGAGCTGTGCCACTTGATCCTGGCGCGCGGTATCTTCCACCTTTGCAGCAATGAGATGAGTGACATAGACATCAAGGAGCCGGCCTTCGATCTCGAAACGCGCGGCGAGCGCGACACAGTTGTGGGAGCGATAGTCGAGATTCGCCGTTTCGATGACGGGATAACGCGTGAGTACCCCTTCGGCTTGTGTGCGCGAATCTTCGCCGACTTTCGACTGCTGCAGCAACGCGTATTTGATCCCGCTTAGTTTTGTCGCCGCTCTCTGCAACCAACGGCCGGTTTCACTCGGGATATGAATCTCATTGAGAGCAAAAATATCAGGATGCAAGTCTTTTAGCTGGACGGCGATGAGCTCTCGACGGGCTTCCCAACGTTTGTGATCTTGCTCCAGGTTCAACGTCGCGATTCGAAGGATCATAGTATTTATTCTCCAGCAAAAAACGCTCCAGGATCGCTTTGCCTCTCATGTGATCTGCAAGGGCGAAGTCGTTGGATCTGTTCATTATGATCTCTAACAGGCCAGAGTGAATACTCAACCCCGATATCCACGCTCCGCAGCAAAGGTTTCGCTCCAATCTCTCACGAAATAGCTGCCGGCAAATCTGCTCAAGCGTTCTGATTTTAGAGGATGACCGGCAGATTACCGATTCTTACGGCGCCTAACCCAAAGCGAAGCGACCGTCGGCAGGAGACCTTGCCCAGCTCAATTCACTTTGCATCGTGGAAGATAATTCCCAAAGTATACCGATCGCCTGAATGAACTGTGCTGACTCCGTGACGCAGGGTGGCGCGGTAGTAGCCGCGCCCGCTGCGTACCGGTCGATGATGAACTGAGAAGATGACCGCATCGCCCTGATTCGGAGAGAGCACTTCAACGCGGGATTGCCGGCGCGGCCGTTGCTCGGCAAGGACAAATTCGCCGCCGTCGAAATCTTTTCCTTGCTGACTCAAGAACAAGGTGATTTGAAACGGAAAGACGATGTCACCGTATAAATCTTGATGCAAACAGTTGTAATCACCGCTGCCGTATTTCAGAAGCAAAGGGGTTGGGCGCTTTTGACCCGCACGATGACATTGATCGATGAAGTCCGGAAGTTTTTCAGGATACCGCGGCATCTTACTTCCAAGCCGCGCCGCCCACTCGTTGGCGAGTGACGCGAGATAAGGATAGATGGAAGATCTGAGCTGTTGCACGATCCTGGGTAGAGGATAATTGAAGTACTTGTACTCCCCCTGACCGAAAGAATAGCGGGACATTTCGATTCGCGAGCGAAAGCACTGGTCGTCGGCATAATAGGCAGTGATCTCTTCGCAAGTTTTCTTGGTGAGAACGCTGGGTATCAAAGCAAATCCGCGCTCATCGATTCGCGAGCGCGCTGATCCCCAGTCGATTTCGCGTTCGCGAATTGGCGCCGGGATTCTCATAGAAGACCTCTGTTAATTCGTCATTTGGCCTATAGCTCCAAGGGAAATGGTACGTTTGCGTGTGGTATTTTTGCACCATTCACTTATTGAAACTTCACGGCTGGTCAAATGTGAAAGGTCTAAAATGAATATTGCGAAGCCGTTCAGCTTGACTGTTTAGAACGGGCCGGGGGCACGATGAGAATGCGATGACCTGACGAGCATCTATGGAAGCCCGCTGCGAGATCCGGCAGCAAGTCATGGCCGCATCTTTTTCCGTCCACTATTACGGGGCATTGCGTGATTCCGATAAAGCGGGGATGATCATAGATATAGTCTTTGCAATCGCCGACATCGTGACGGGCGATACATTCGGTACACAACTCCTCGTTACCGATCTGCTCGGGGCTTTGAGATGCGATGTAGTCCTCTACAGGCCATGTGGCGCAGTTAGCGCAGAAGTGCCAAACGTTGCTGGCAATCGCTTTTCGATAGGTTTCAGGCACGGTAGCCTTTCGTCTTTACCGCCTAAAATTATATTTGGTCATTTTTCCAATACAAGGGACTTTTAATAACGAATTTTAAAGTAGCCGCTCAAGAAACATTGCGACGTTGAAAAAAATATTCTTTCTCAATGCACACCTACGCTGACGGCTGGGGTGGAAAAACGTTTCCCCGTCAGTAGATAATTACAGACAATTCCTTTTAGCGAACTGGTATCGGCGGTGATAGCTCAATGATTTCCACGTTGGTATGATCGTTGCTTTCTCTCTTAGCTATGCACGATGAACGAAACATAGAGGGAGATGTGATGATGAGGATACAACAACGGATACACGATCGGAGCAGTTTTAAGCGACAGAGGTGCCGGGTGTGTAAATGCGAGGATAAGTTCAATTTCTACGTTCCAGATGAAGTGTGGCAGGAAATTGTACCACCCGAATATCAGAACAAAGTTGTTTGCTTGCCGTGTTTTGACGAGTTCGCGCGCAAGCAGAACGTGGACTATTCAGGGTCGATTGAGGTGCTTTACTTTGCCGGAAGGCAAGCAAGTTTTAAATTTCAAACCGTATCCGCGCAAAGTGCTTAGTTGTACGAATCAATGCGGCAGTGGTCCTGACCCGTCTAGGTGAAACTTCCACCCGTCCAGCGAGAGCCGCGCTAGGACTGCGCGGCGGCTGTCCTATGTTTATTATAAATCGCCTCTCTTCTTGAAATAGAAAAACAACCCTACAGAAAGCACGGCCATGAAACCTAGGACGGCGAAGTAACCGTAGCGCCATTCCAGCTCCGGCATGAATTTAAAGTTCATACCGTAAATACCCGCGACGGCGGTGATGACGACGAATATGGTGCCCCAAGCGGCGAGCCGCTTCATCGTTATGTTCAGCTGGTTGGAAATGGCAGCCAAGTGGATTTCGAGCAAGCTGGAGAGAATGTCGCGAATGCTGTCGAGCTCTTCGGTAATTCGAATCAAGTGGTCATAAACGTCGCGGAAATAAACCAGGTTTTCCGGCCGAACGAATGGGAAATCGTGGCGCGTGAGCTGGTTGAGCACCTCCCGCTGGGGTGTCACGGCGCGCCGGATCTGAACTATCGAGCGCTTCAACGCCAAGAGCCCATTCATGTCCACGCTGTTCGCCCGCAGCAGCAATTGGTCTTCCAGCGAGTCGATCTCGTCTTCAATGTCGTCCATTATGGGGAAATAACTGTCGACGACGAGATCCACCAAGGTATAGAGACAAAAATCAGCGCCTCGCCCCAGAGCGCGAGGAATTCTTTCGTGCAAATGAGAATTTTCTATCAGACCCGGCAACGGACCGTAATGGGCGGAGACGATCCAGTTGCGGCCGAGCAGAAGATCGAGCTCGGTGGGTTCGATCTCCCACTTCGCTTTGCGCTGCAACGGATGGATGGCCAAGTAAACATAATCTTCAAACGGTTCTATTTTGGGTCGCTGGTTCTGCTGGACTATGTCCTCTAAAGTCAGGGGGTGGATCTTGAGTTTTTCTTGCAGGAAGCGGAGTTCCTCGTCGGTCGGCGCATCGAGGTGGAGCCACAGATTACACTCGCCGCGTGGTAACAGATCGGTTGCGACATCTCGACTGATCTCCTCAAGGCCGTTTGCTGTTGAGCGCCGGATGATGAGCATGTCACAGCTCTTATAGCTCTCTCCTATCCGCAAGTATACCCTAAGTAATAGGTTCGCGCCGCCAAAGCGGATGAGAAGTGCGACACGCGCCCAGGAGTGCAATCAGTTGTGAGCATAACGAAAGGGGGATGAAACTATGAAGCTATCGGACGTCACCGAGTTCGTTGAATACTTCTTGAACTTTAAGCTCTTTGAGATCAACAAAACCGCGGTCACGCCTTCGTCGATCTTCATGTTTGTCATATTCATCGCGGCCTTTGCTCTGACTTCGCGCCTGCTGCAACGAGTGCTGAGGGCGCATCTTTTTTCTCGAATGAGGATCGATGAGGGCATGCAATATACCCTGACCCGCATCATCCACTATCTCGTGATGATCATCGGCGCCGTCGTGGCCTTTCAGTTCATCGGGATCGATCTCACCGGCCTGGCAGTCATTGTCGGTTTTCTGTCGGTCGGGATCGGCTTTGGATTGCAGAACATCACTTCCAATTTCGTTGCCGGCGTTATTCTGCTTCTCGAGCGACCGATCAGGGTTGGGGACAGGATCATGGTAGGAAATCAGGAGGGAGACGTCGTGGAAATCAACATGCGCTCAACGACGATTCGCACTTTGAATAACGTCGCCGTGATCGTGCCGAATTCGGAGTTTGTTTCCTCGAAGCTGGAGAACTGGTCTTATGGCGACGAAACGGTCAGGGTGGACGTGAATGTGGGCGTATCGTACGAGTCCGACCTGGAAACCGTGATCCGTTCCCTGAGGGAGGTGGCCGCAGAACATCCGGAGGTTCTCAAGAACCCCGCTCCCGATGTTTTGCATACAGGATTCGGCGACTCGGCATGGAACATGCGCCTGCGCATTTGGCTCGAAGATTCGCAGCGGCATTTGGAGGTTCACTCGGAAATCAATTGCGCGATAGTGCGAAAGTTCCAGCAGAACGGAATAGAAATTCCGTTCCCCCAGCGCGACCTGCACGTGCGCTCGCCACTGCCGTTGCCAATAATGCGTGAGGCTGAATTTCGCAGACTGGCTAATCAATCGGCGCGCTCACCATAAAAAATTTGCGAAGCCCGGAGCGCTTTCCCCCTGGAATTCACGGATTAATGAACTAAATTATTATTAGAAGCGAGTGTCAGGATGAGCGCCATTCTCGCCAGGGTGCGAAGCTCTATTTACCGGGCCGCCGTCGTCGCCAGTACGAGATATCGCGACGACGTGCTGGATCTGCAGGCGATAAGCCTGACCTATTCCACGCTGCTTTCGCTCGTTCCCTTTCTTGCCGTGATGTTCTCCGTGCTGAAAGCCTTCGAGGTTCAGAATGCTCTCGAGCCCTTTCTGGCGCAGATGCTTCAGCCGCTCGGCGCCAACGCATCCGAGGTGACGAAAAGGATCATCGACTTTGTCGACAATCTCCGCGTCGGCATCTTGGGCGCGGCCGGTGTGGCCATGTTGTTTTACACCGTGGTCACGCTCGTGGCCAAGATCGAGGACGCACTCAATCGGATCTGGCGTTTGCCGCGTTCCCGCACCTGGGGCCAGAGGATCACGGCCTATCTGAGCGTGGTCTTGGTGGGACCGGTCATGGTCTTTACCGCCTTAACCCTTACCGCCTCGGCCCAAAGTTACTGGCTGGTGGAGCGCCTGGTTCAAATCGGATTCGTCAGTTACATCTTTACGTTGACGACCAACGTCATGCCGTTCGTCCTGTTTTGCGCGACGTTCACTTTCCTTTACAAGTTGATTCCTTACACCTATGTGCGGCTCAGTTCGGCGCTCATCGGCGGCGCCACCGCGGGCATCTTGTGGCAGCTCATAGGCACCGCATTCGCGGTGTTCGTTGCCAACTCCGCCCGTTACGCCGCTATCTATTCGAGCTTTGCAATCATGATCGTGTTTCTTATCTGGGTGTACGTTGGCTGGCTGATTTTTCTCATCGGCGCCGAGGTGGCTTATTTCCATCAGCACCCTTCCGCTTTTCTGCGTGAAGCGCTGCCCGGTGGGAAAGGCCACAGATTCCGGGAATGGCTCGCCCTTTCGGCGCTCGTCGAGATTACTCGGCGCCATCTTTCTGAGTCGCCTCCCTGGGAGGCGACAGAACTCGCTTCCTATCTCGGAGTATCGAGTCTGGATAATCTCTTCGACGACTTTGTTAGAGCCGGTATTCTGCTCAGATCAGTCGAACCTGAAGGAATAGCGTTGGCCCGACCACCCGAAGCTGTGCCCGTCAAAGAAGTTCTGGATATCGTCGCCGGCTCGAACGCGCCGGGCGTTGAGAATGCCGCCGGACCTGCCACCCAGGTTTTGATCCGGCGTGATCAGGCTATCGAAAGAGCCATGGAAGGGATGACCCTAAGGTCGCTGGTCGCCGAGCCACCGTCAACGGTTGTCAAGTTTCCCTCAGGATTGGGTGCGCAGGCGCGCTAGAAAAACTTTATCGGTAGTGGATCATTTTGTCAGAGCAAAATGATCCACTACATTCCTATGCCTGAGTGACCGGTGAGGCTTTAACTGTGCGAGCGGTCAGTTTTTCTTTGATTTGAAAGGTTCCTTCAACACAATTTTCACGCCATTGATCGTTCCTGTTACGGCCTTGCGCACCTGTTGCGCTGCCTTTGAGCTGATCTGTTCAGCGGCCTTGAGCGCTCCGGTGGCCGCAGCAGAGGCCGCTTCGGTGGCATCCAAACTGATTTCTTTTGCTCCCGTTATCGCGCCCTGCACAGCGCCTTTGGCTGCCTTCGCGATATCACCCGCAACATCCGACGTCCCTTTGACGATATTGCCGCTGGTCTCGCTGATTGTATTCAATGCTTCTTTTCCGCCGAGTTTCGTTCCTTGTAAAACGCCGAGAATCGCACCCTTGGCACCTGCACCGACGTCCCCACCAACTTCGACCACCGCTTGAATGGCCGAACGAACCACGCCGGAGCTGGCTTCAATCAAGGACGCACCGGCTTTGCCGGTACCGGAGAGAATTTCGCTAGTGGATTTTAGGACGCCGTTTGCCGCGGCGGCGGTTGCTTCGGTTACGTTCAGCCCGACTTCCTTCGCACCGGTTATGGCTCCTTGCATGGCGCCTTTTGCCGCGTTGCCAAGATCACCAGCCATCTCTGATGTTTCTTTGATTACGCCGCCGGTCGCTGCCCGGATAACATCCAATGCTTCCCCACTGGCCTCTTTAGTCCCGCGCAGAGTTCCCACCACCGCTCCCTTCGCAGCCGATCCCATGTCGCCCCCGACATCGGCTACTCCACGGATCGCAGCGCGGCCCACGTCTGAAACAGTTTCGATCAATGAAGTCCCCACCGCGCCCGTTCCCTTGATGGTATGAGACAGGGTGCCGCTGACGGTATCGACTACCGCCTTTGCCACGTCACCCGTTCCTCTAATCGTCCCAATGACTCCATCTTTTACGGATTCAAAAATTCCTCTTTTCTCTTCCATTGGCCTCTCCTTTCATTCGTTTTAGTAGAAGAAAGACGCAAAACCTTACGGAAGTAAGATGAGGATCAGGCTGAAAAGTAAGTTTGCGTATGGCTAACCCAAGTTTGCTACTTCGATCTACCCGGCGGAGGAGATGTCCAGTTCATCATCGGTCTAATTTCTCCCCGTCAAAAATGATGTCACCGACGAAGGTAATGTCAAGGTGCCGAATTCAAATGATCACGGGATGGATTGTGGTTGGTTTTGGCGTGCGTGAACATCAATCGACGTCTCACTTTCGGAATTCCCGAAATGTCGATAGAGTCGATCATTTTTTTGTCTCTCGCGGACTGAACGGAGAGTATCGAACCAGTCGTACTGGCTTGAAGGCAGGAATACTCTTGTCTAAAGTTCCCGCATCAGGCGCCGAGCAGCGGACGCAAGCCGCGAACATCGCGAACCTTCTCCAACTGCCACACAGCGTCGCAGAGCTTGCGGGCGCGCGCCCTGCCGATCACCGGAGCCATCAGATCGTAGCTCTTTTCGTCCACCTCGGCTCGCGTCATTGGGTTCTCGGCGGTGCCGCGCACGGCCTTGGTGTGATGCCGGAGCTCGCGCCCGTCGCGCAGGCTGATCTCGACGATTCCTTGGCGGCTCGGCATGGCGGCGGACAGTGCATCGTCGGCGCGAAGTTCGATACGACTGCGCAGCGCCAATACTCGACGGTCGCGCATGCGCCTTACGTCGTGCGAGGATGCGAAGGTGACGTTGCCGTCGATCAACATGATAGCGCACATATGCTGTAGGCAGATATCGGGCATATCGCGGTTGTCGACGGTGTTGGCGCCCTGGCGCGCCACTCGCACTACGACTTTCTCGACTTCTTGCGCTTTGATGCCGTGCTCGCGGATGAGGTGGTACAGCGAATCGAGGGGCGCTTGGATCGGTGAGCCCACCGACCAGCGCTTGATATTGGTATTCATGATTTCATACGTAACGCCGAGTCCGCGAACCAGCACTGCGGGATCCGGCTTGCGGCCGTAGGCCACGAAAAAATTGCGCTCGCCCGCGAACACGTCGTCGACGCCCGTGAATCCATTGGCGACCATCGTTGCCGCCGCGACGCCGTTTCTTGCCGGCATGCCGCCGAAGTCGAAAGCCTTTTCAACGTGTTCCCCGTCACGCATCCAGCACGAGATACCCGACGCTTGTTGGGCGGTGAATGAGAGTAAATGGCGAACCTGACGCTGCCGCAGGCCCGCCAGCGCCCCGGCGGCGGCAGCGGCCCCGAACATCGGCCCGAAGCTATGCGTCGAATGGCCGTCCTCGCGAAACTGATAGGCGTCGAGAGATTGTGTCAACCGACAGCCAACGTCGTAACCGAGCGCGACGGCCCGAAGTAGCGCCGCGCCATCGCGCCGTTCTCGCTCCGCCATGGCGAGCGCAGCAGGCACGATGCCACAACCTGGATGAGTCAGCGACGGCGCGTGCGAGTCGTCGGTTTCGTCGGCGTGAGCGAGCATGCCGTTGGCCAATGCGGCGTTCACGGCGGTCGTAAAAATATTGCTGCCAATAACGCAGGCTTCTTTGGCGCCGCCGAGTGTTTTCACGTAGGCGATCGCTTTGATTCCGGGAGCGAGACGCGATCCAGAGACCATGGCGGCGATCGTGTCGAGAATGTGGTGTCGGGTCTTTTCGATCACGGCGGCAGGGAGCGGCCTGCGCAGCGCGGCTGCGATGTAAGCGCTTAGCCGGCTCATCACCGGCGAAATTTGCGACGCCGGTTGCCTAGTCATGAGAAAACGCTTGGGAAATAAGTTGGCCCGGGAGTACAACAAAGCCTGGCTTGGTGACTTGGTGGAAAGCTTAACATCATCTAATCGCCAGTGCGGCTGCGGCGGTTTTGGTTTCGCTGAAGAGCCCAAGCTTTCTGAGCGTATACCGGCCGGTGCCGTAAACCGGGCCCTCATCCAAGCGACAGCCGAGGGCCTAGCGACATGTGCAGTTGAGCGAACTGCATGTCCATCCGATGTTCGATCTCGATATAGTAACCGTCGATGAGACCGGCGGGCGTTTCGAATTGCGAACGTGAGATCCGTTTTACCAGGTGACTCGCGTGGCCAGTTCGCTTGAGTTTGCCAGTGTCACGATCGTACATTTTGAAATTTGCCTGGCGAAGAATGGAGACGTCGGAACCTATGTCGCGCGCGAAAATCGGCAGGGCCGGTTCATAAATGATAAAGCTGCGGCTTTTGAACAAGTCGAGTCGCTCCATCATCAATGCCCCGCTTGTGTCGTTCCGCAGGTGCACGCCCGCGTAGTCGCCGAAGTTAAGGCTCCATCCTTCCCGGGTGCCGTTCTGAAATGTCAGCGGGACGAGTTTTCCCTGGTCCCTACCGTCAGTAATCTTGAACTGTTTCTGCCAGTTAGCCAGAGGGATAAGCTCTCTGACCGTGACTCCGTATGGTGGGGCAAATGCCCAGGTCGGACGCCCAAAAACCGTCGCGCATGAGAAAGCTGTGATAATTAAAACGATGCCCGCACGCTCCATCGATACTTCTCCTCTATGTCGAGCTCCCAAAAAATTAAGACAAACAAAAAATATTACAAAGATTAATCGTCAAGGTCAAAGAGGGTGAAAATTCAGTAGTGGTTCAGTTTGGGAAAGATCTCTCACTTTGTTCGAGATGACACATGGCTTATGTAGTTGTCATTCCGAGCAAAGCGAGGAATCTTTCTCGATTTTAAGAGTCATTGCGGATTGAAAATGAACCACTACCGAAAATTCTGAATTTCTCCGTCCCTAACGATTAACTTTGCCAATTCGGCGCAGCGCTGTAGATCCTGCTCGCCGATTTGATTGCCTTTGGAAGTGCAAGAATTGGACGAACGAAGAAAAGAAAAAGTTCGAATCGTTCAAGCCGCTGAAGGGTCAACGATACAATTGTTAGTCAAGCTGTCAGAAGCTTACCAATTTTTCTCGCGTCGTCGAGTTTTTCGAGATTGAGAAGCGTGTCTTCCAGCTTCTCAACTCGAGAGCGTGAGCGCACGCGTGAAGCCAGCAGATGAAATTTGTCTAACACCTCTTGCCGCGTCATCGGATGCTTGTCGCTGCCCTTGGCGTGGAGGACTTTCTCACTGTAGTTTTTGCCATTACTCAGTTGAACCTCTAATTCTACTCCGTGGCGTCCCTCGTCGCCTAGAGCATCGAACTGGGGATCCTCGAGAACTTCAATTTTTTTGGTCGTTTGTAGAACATCGCTGCGGCGAATCGATTTTTCCGTAACCTGATCGACGAAAAAGTCGCGGTCGTGGAGCAGAATGGCGACACAAAAAAGTAGATTCATTTGCGCGGTGGTCATACTTTTGGGTTGGTAGGGCCAGCCAACGTGGAGCTTAGTGGCGCGGGTGGTTCGGATCCGAATCTTTTCAACGTTCTGTGCGCTGACCTCCGGGTGATCGCGAAGGATTTTCTTCAGCGCATCGATCGACGTATGATTGCTGCCGCAGCAGGGATAGGGCTTAAAACCGACGTTGAGCGTCTCGAACCGGTCCCCTAATCTGTCAGTCAGGTGTGAGAGATTTGGTTTATCGATGAAAGTCGAGCAAAAACCGCCGTAGGGCGCCTCCAGGACATCTTCGATCCCGGTAAAGCCTTTAGCCGCAAGTAACGCGCCGTAGACTCCCGCCTGAGCGGAGCGGCCCGGGTGCATGCGCTTCACCATGGAAGCGTGCTGGGCGGCCATCAGTCCTGCTGCCTGCGTGCCGGCAATACCCAGCGCGTGGACTGTCTTATTCGGATTCAATCGGAGCATCTTGGCGGCAGCGGCTCCTGCCGCGAAGGTGCCGGACGTTGCGCTCGGGTGAAATCCGCGGCGTAGCTGTGCGGCTCCGCCGGTCATGCCGACACGACAGCCGATTTCGTAGCCCGCGACAACCGCAGTGAGAAACCGCTTGCCGTCAACGTCGACGACATGACGGACGAGCGCGTCCGCAGCCGGTATGGCTTCTGAACCGGGATGAATGACTCCGACACGGTGAAGGTCGTCCATTTCGAAACTATGAATCAACGTGCCATTAGCAAGCGGCGCGCTGGTGCTGGGCACCTCGGCGCCATCTCCCCAGATGAGCGCGCCTTTTCCTTTACCCAATTCCTTAGTGAACGCAGTGATAATCTTTCCCCAGGTGAGTGTAGAACCGAACAGCGCGCACCCGAGCGAGTCGATCAAAGAAAATTTGATGTGCGAGACCACCTCCGGCGGGATATCTTTATACGAGAGTCCGGCGATGTATTCTGCGAGGCTTCGAGTTGGCGAGCCTTCTGTCGCGCTTTCACGAAATTCTGGTTTTGCCATAAAACGCTCCTTGACCTAGGTGACCTTCTGTGACTTTCATATCGGGCCGGTGTCTTTCAACGACCTGTCGAGTTTCGATCGCTCCACAAGCGACTGTAACTTTTTGATATGACGAAGCCGCTATTGTCAAGCATCAATGAATGGGAGGATCTATGACTACAACGAGCAGCGTCATCCGCGTCCTATTTCTGTTCGCTATGACGATCGTCCTTTTCTCTGATTCATCCGGTTTTGCTCAAAATACCAATCTGCTTAAGAAATACGATGGACTACGAGGTGCTGAACGAGAGCAAAAATTAATCGAAGGCGCCAAAAAGGAAGGCAAGGTTGTCATTTATAGTTTTACAGCCGTCGATCAGCTGAAGCCGCTGCTCGACGAGTTTCAAAAAAAATACCCGTTCATCACTCCCGAGCACTATCGAGCTAATGCGACCGGGGTTTTCAATAAGTTCGCCACCGAAGCGCGCGCCGGACAAACTTTGGCGGACGTCATCGACATCTCGGCCGGTGAGACTCACACGCTTGGGCAAATGGGATTGATCGATCCCTATGTTTCGCCAAGTCGGGAGGGGATTCCAAAGGACTTCACGGACGAGAAGGGACTGTGGACCGCGCACTATCAGTTCGTCATCGCCCTTGGTTTTAACACGCAGCATATAAAACCGCCCGAAGCGCCGAAGAGCTATGAGGAGCTCCTTAATCCGAAGTGGAAAGGACGTTTCTCGCTCGATCCGGCCGATCAGGATTTATTCGGGGCTCTGTTGCTTCACTGGGGCAAAGAAAAGGCTCTAAGTTATTTCAGAAATCTCGCAAAGCTCGACCCCAGAATGGTTTCGGGTCACACCCAACAGGCCAACCTGATCGGCGCGGGCGAAATTCAAATGGCGCCCTGGCTCTATGGCTACAGACCGCTGCAACTAAAAGACGAAGGCGCCCCGGTAGAAACAGTTCTCTTCGAGCCGGTGTTGTCGAATCCCGCTTACTTGCTTCTCACCAAAAACTCTTCCCATCCTCACGCCGCGGCTCTGTTGATCGATTGGGCGCTGGCGCCAGATGGGGGTATGAAATTTTTTGCCGAAAAGTTCGGCCGGACGCCGACGCGGACCGGCTTGAAAGAGCGCTTTCCCAAGCTCCGTGTCGACCGTTATCTCGTGGTAAAGCCGGAGATCGTCGGGCCTAACTTTAAAGAGTTTACCAGCCTCTACAACGAAATCTTCGGTATCGGCAAGTAGAGGATTCAGAAAATGCTAAGGTTGGGGGAGATGTCATGAATTTTCGTCTGTGTATTTCTTACGGCCTGAAACTTGGGTTTGGTGACGGGTCTAACCGTTCAGCCGGCATAGGCGTATTCATCCTTGCGGCAATAAATCGATAAAACTCACGAGGAAATACAGCGTCAAGATGAACCCGAGAATAGTGAGTACTTTGAATCCCCAGGAAATTTTTTTCGCATTGAAGCCGCTCCTGGCCAACAGGAAGGTGATAATGGGTAAGAAATCGAGGGAGAATCTATAACCGACCTGCAGCTGCCCAGTCGAACGCCACGCCAGCACCACCAGCAGCACCGCTGCACAATTCGCAAGTGCGAGATAGTTAAAGCGATCCATCTTTAGCGAACCGAGAAAAAAAAGCCACGGCGAAAGGAGCAGCACACTCATGCCGTAAGTATTAGCGGCGAAAAAGGGAAATTTGTCCAATGTCGTAGGTGGGCCGAATAAAAAGATGAGCAAATGCGGTATTACGTTTGTGAGCGAAATGGTGGGGAAGTCCCCGGGCGATGGTAGCTGATAGCTGTATCCTGTTTCGAACATTGAGCCAAATCGGATGAAATTATATGCAGCTAAGAAAAAAATAGGAATTGTGAATCCCACGGCCAGCGCGGCCACTATTTTGGCTCGCCCCTTTTTCTCACAGAACAAGGCAGCGCCGGTAAAAAGCGCGATGTTCAATCCAGCGGAAATCCGCGCGGCTGCCGTCAGTCCGAGAAGAAACCCTAACAACCACCACCGTCGCCGTGTGAGCCATTCATCAATGGCGAGGAAGATGAGACATACTGCGACAATCTGAGCGAACGGCCAACTCATCGAAATCACGCCAACACTGAGATAGGAGGAGGAACCGCAAAACGCAAGTGTCAGCCAGGCCGATTCTTCGTTAGAGCGGCCACACTTCTGAGCAATTCGAAAGCACAACCAGCCACTCGCAAGTGTGAGCGGCAATGATGCATAGCCCAGATAGAAATCAGCACCAATCAACCGAAAAAATGACACGAAAGGCATGAGCAGCACTGCGGGCAAAGGTCCTAATGGCCAGTAATGTCGCTGACCGAAGGCCGCCGTATCATGCAGATGCGCTGGAATCGATGTGAAATAAAGCTTGCCGCTAAGAAAGGATTCGGCTAATCGGACATATTGTTGCTCATTTCTGACCAATAGGCTGCCAAAGATCACTGCTGAAGCGCAAAGTGACAAACATCCCGCCAGCAGCATGCGCTCTGCCCATTTGACATTTTGGCTACCGGATAAACGATCAACCAGCCACACTTGAGGAGCTTCCCTCGCTACACGACTGGGGCAAAGCTAGCGTTCTCATACTTTTGTGTCCGTGCACACCAGAGACGGCAATGCTGCTGAGAAACATGGCATGCTGTCCGGTCAATGGGATGTTCGGCCTCACGCTGATCAAGAACGTTTGTAGCGGTAACCCTTGTTGTGGGCTATCAGAATCTGAAGCGCTCAGCTTTAGTTCGCGGGTTGGGCTTTTGAATTGTCGGTTGGGATTCTCTATCGAGCATTTTTTCCTTCAGGGTCGAATTTCGTAAAGCGCGGCCGCGTTGTCGTGAATAACCCGCTTTTTCATCTCGGGCGATAAGTGAGCCGAGTCCTTGTCGATGATATCCTTGGAGAACGGCCAGGTGCTGTCGGGGTGCGGGTAGTCCGATCCCCACATAATGTGGCCTTCACCGAAGAACTGGATCAGGTGCAATCCGACTAAGTCCGTTTGATAGGTCGCCCAAACTTGGCGCTTGAAGATCTCGCTCGGCATCGCTTTGAGCGGGATGTCTTCGGATTTCTTCCGCTCGAATTGTCTGCGGTAGCGGTAGTCCATCTCTTGCACGACGAACGGAATCCAGCCGATCGCGGATTCGGCGAGACAGAACTTCAGCTTCGGATGGCGCTCCAGTGTTCCGAAGTTGAACATGTTTACAAATGGATTGAAAAATGAAGTAGCGCCATTACTCAGCCCCATATCGAAGACCCCCGGGCGCTGTCCCGGTTTCATCGCGTCGATCGTGGCTCTAACGGTTCCGGACTGCGTGCTGCCACCGACGTGATATGAGACGACGATGCCGGCGTCCTCGGCAGCGTCCCAGAAAACGTCCCACGGTTTCTGATTCATGGCGAGAGTAACATCGTTGACCAGGAAGTTCGCTTCGCGGAAGCCCAACTTTGCTACACGGATGACCTCGGCCTTGGCGGCTTCGGCATCGACGGATGAGAGCATCGCAACCGGAAAAAAACGCTTGGGCGCGGACTGACCGAACTCAACCGCCCAATCGTTGTACGCTTGTACGCAAGCGTTTCTGAGCTCGGTGTCGCCCACTTGCATCGCAATAATCGGCGGAAACATGAGCGACGCTTCGACGCCGTCGCGGTCCATGTCGGTGAGCCGTTTCTCCGCTGTAGTTGGGCGGTGTGGTTCGCCGACTCCGCCTCGATCCAGAGCCAGTCGGGTTCGATTGGGCCTGGCAAACCAGCGCTCGCCGCGATAGTCCGCCCAGGTCTCGCCGTCGCACACCCAGTATTCGCCCTTCTCGCCTCTGTCCTCGACATGCGGCGCACGATCGCGCAAAGATTTGGGCAGGCGTTCCGTCCATAAGTCCTTGGGT
>VBKY01000416.1 GCA_005879255.1 Deltaproteobacteria bacterium | reverse complement strand
GCGGGGCGATCAACTATCTCATTAACGGCCGTACCCCTCAGGCCGGTGAAATTTTCAAAAATCCGCGGATGGCCAGGACCCTGCGGCGTATCGCCGATGAAGGCGCTGAGGTTTTCTACAGAGGTGATATCGCTGAGAAGATTGTCCGCTGCTCCGAAAGACTCGGCGGCCTGTTCACGCTTAAAGACTTCGCCGATCACCGCTCGGATTGGGTAGACCCGATCACGGTAAACTATCGGAGCTTCGATATCCACGAGATGCCGCCGGCCACACAAGGCTTCGTCACGTTGGAAATGCTCAAGATCCTCGAAGGCTTCGACCTTAAATCGATGGGACCTCAAAGCGCAGATGTACTACACCTGATGATCGAGGCAAAGAAGGTCGCGTTCGCCGACCGTGGTCGACATTTGGCTGACCGCGATTTCATGAAAGTGAAAATAACTGATCTCTTCTCGACGAAGCGGATCGAGAAATTACGAGCGCAGATTCGCTGGGATCGCGCCGCAGTCGAGTATGAAAGCGTTCCGGCCGGCACAGATACGGAATACGTTGCCGCGGCCGACAGCGAGGGCAATCTCGTCTCATTCATCCAGAGCAACTTCATGGGTTTCGGCTCCGGCGTCGTGGAGCCTGAGACAGCGATCATTCTGCAGAATCGTGGCCATCTTTTTTCACTCGATGAAAACCATCCTAACTGCATCGGGCCGCACAAGCGCTGCGTGCATACGCTAATGCCAGGGATGATTTTCAAGAACGGAAAAGCATACGCCGCGCTGGGATTGAAAGGCGGCCATGTGCAGCCGCAGGTTCAAGCGCAGATTATTTCGAACCTGATCGATTTCGAGATGACGCCGCAGCAAGCGATCTCGGCGCCGCGCTTTAACCATATCGAGGGAACGAAAGTCGGTTTGGAGCTGGAGTTCGGTAAAGCCGTGAGAGATGAACTCAGTCGCCGCGGTCATCAAGTTGTCGACGGCAATCCGGAAAGCTTCGGCGGCGCGCACGCGATTCTAATCCATCCCGAGACGGGCGCATTCGTCGGCGGCTCCGACCCGCGCAAGGGCGGCTGCGCGCTAGGATTTTAAAAACCTCGTTCCACTCGTTCAAATCGTTCCAGATGTTCCAGTCGTCTTAGTTAGGAATATTCGGCCGAACCTTCTGGTCGCATTATAAACCTTCGTGGTCGACAGGGGAGTCGTCGTCGCTGGCATTCACATCCGAAATCAAATATCACGACTTACGAGGAGTAGATTAAGGAGCGTTTTGTATGGGTTATTTCAAAGACCTGAGAGAACACATTGCGGCGCTGGACCAGGCGGGTTTGCTGGTCAAGATCGACGAGCAGATCAACAAAGATACCGAACTGATGCCGCTGGTGCGCTGGCAGTTTCGCGGGCTTTCGGAAGAGGAGCGCCGCGCATTTATGTTTACTAACGTGATCGATGCGAAGGGACGCAAGTACGATATTCCTGTCGTCGTCGGCACACTGGCGGCGTCGCGACAGATTTACGGCTTCGGGCTTCAGTGCAAACCTGAGGAGATCGTCGACCGCTGGAATAAGGCGCAGTCGAATCCGATACCGCCGAGCATCGTCGATGATGCGCCGGTGCATGAAGTCATTTACACGGGATCGAACTTGTTGGAGAAAGGCGGTCTCGGAGAATTTCCAATTCCAATTTCGACTCCAGGCTACGACTGCGCGCCGTTTACCACGGCGTCGCACTGGTTCACCAAGGACCCGGAGACCGGCATCATCAACGTCGGCAACTACCGCGGCCATGTCAAAAGCCCGACACGAACGGGCGTGTTTCTCAGTTCGAGCAACCACGGTGGATACCATTGGCGCAAATGCCAGGAGCGCGGTATCCCGCTCCAGGCCACGCTGGTGATCGGCGCGCCGCCCTGTGTCGCTTACACGGCGCCGTCGCGCATTCCTTTCAGCGTGAGCGAGCTCGACGTTGCCGGCGGGCTTGCCGGTGCTTCGATCGAGGTCGTGAAGTGCAAGACCAACGACGTGTTGGTGCCGGCCAACGCCGAGATCGTGATCGAGGGCGAAATCTCGACGGAGTTCATAGAGCCGGAAGCGCCCTTCGGCGAATCGACCGGTTACATCGCCGAGCGCTTGCTCAATCCATTCTTCGAAGTGAAATGCATCACCCACCGTAAGAACCCGATCTTGGCGACGATCATCAGCCAGATGCCGCCGAGCGAGTCGAGCGTCATGCGCCAGGTTGCGGCGGAGGGAAATTATCTGCGATTCCTGCGGGATCAGTGCAATATTCCCGGCATCATCGAAGTTGCCTTTCACAGCATTGCCGTGCGGCAGATTTGCGTGATCAAAATGAAAAAGATCAACCAGGCGCATGTCTGGCAGGCGCTGCATAGCATGGTCGGATATAATCCGGCGACCGGCAAGATGGTGATCGCCGTCGACGAGGATATCAATCCGCGCAATCTTGATTCGCTCTTCTGGGCGATGGCGTTTCGCATGCAGCCGCATCGCGACGTCCTGATCATCCGCAATCGTACGCCGCAGATGGATCCATCGGTTTTTCCTCCCGGCCAGGAAACGGGAAATTCCCTCGATGAAATTGCCGGAAGCTCAGCAATGCTAATCGATGCGACGCGCAAGTGGGCTTATCCGCCCGTGTCGTTGCCGAAGAAGGAATACATGGAACGCGCACGGCAGCTTTGGGAGCGACTTGAATTACCCAAGCTCAAACCGCAGGACCCGTGGTTCGGCTATAATTTAGGTTTGTGGTCGGATGAGGACGAGGAAGAAGCGCAGCTTGCCGTCAAAGGTGAACATTATCAGACGGGCGAGAAGCGATTGCAGCAACGGGTTAGAGTAAAGAAATTTTAACCGCAAAGAACAAATAAAAATTCGGTTCAAACAGTTCAAGCCGTTCAAGTCGTTCTGTAGCCAGCATGAAGCGCTAGCATTACTTGCTGGCCATTTCCTTCAACGTTTCTTCTATCAGCGATGAGTCGACGACCATTTGCGGCGTGACCGTCGGTGAGATTTGTTTGGCGTCCTTTTCGATTTGCAACAAGATGTCGACACCGTCCAACGGTACGCGGCCGTCGCGGCTGAAGGCATTGACGACGACGTCGTAAGATTCTCTCGCGAGCTTTTCGTCCATGCTAAAGCGCTTACGGATCACTTCGGTCGTGCCCGCCGCGTTGGCTTGAATGTAGCGGAGAGCTTCGATCTCCGCTTTCAACAATCTTTTGATCTGCGCGCGGTTGGTCTTGATTCGTTCGGTCGTTGTACCGAGACCGGAAAAGGGAATGGTGACGTAGTCCGCGGTGTGAGCTAGCAGCGGAAATCCTTCTCGTTTGAGCTGAACGGAAAACGGCGGCGCCACGACAATGGACTCGACCCGGCCGATTTTGAAAGCGTCATACATCAGTTTTTCGTCACCGATGGCGAGGAACTTGACGTCCTTGTCGGGGTCGAGACCGAATTGCCGTAGAGTGAGCCGCGTACTGATGTGATTTGTGCCGCCGATGGAGGCCAATCCGATGACGGCGCCTTTCAGATCTTTCACGCTTTTGTATTTGTTCTGTGCGACGATGCTGAAGAACGGTGCTTTGATGCCCGTCGAGATTGCGCGCACCGGCAAACCACGCGCCGCCGAGCGGATCACGGATCCGATGAGCTCGGCGTAGTCGATGTCGCCGCTCAACAGCGCGGCCATCGCAATGTTCGGGCGCATCTGGATGAGCTCGACCTCGCTGCCATGCTTGGGATAGAGGCCACGATCTTTCGCCACGAAGGGAACGAGGAACGCCAGCGAGCTGGTGGCGACCGCGATACGGATTTTTTCGGCAGCGGCTTTCTCTTGAGCTCTCACGGGAGGGCAGAACGCTAAGGTCAAGACAATTGGCGGTAGGAAGAAAATTTTTGACCCGGCGCGAATCATTCCTTCACTCCATTGCGAAATAGTTCTTTGGCATTGGTTCGTAGCGTCAGCCCGCGCGGCCGTAAAGCTTATCGATAAAGCCGGATTTTTTGATCTCTTCCAAAATGCTCGTGTCCATTAAACTAGCAGGCTTGGTAGTCTTGGCGTTTGGATGAGTCAACGAATCCAGCGCGCTCTGAATGCCATTGGGCTCCGGCACAGGGTACTCGCGCACATTCTTGAGCGCTCGGTCGTGAATGTCCTTTTGCACACTAGGATCCTTAATCCCTTCCTCTTCAAGAACAGCATAGACCGCCTTTGGACGGGTTCTGAATATATAAATTGCTTCGAGATAACCCATCAGCAATCGGCGCAAAACGTCGCGCTGGGTTTTGATATAGGATGTCGGAAACACGTAGCCGTAGCGGGCATAATCCATCGGCAACTCTGACAGATCGGCCAGGACGCGACAGCAGCCCGTCGCGACGATCTTGTGGACACTTTCCGGGCTGACGAGGGCGCCGTCGACGTGACCGGCCGCTAACGCTGTCATGCGCGTCGGTGTGTTGCCCGACTGCAACAGCGTAACTTCTTTGTCCGGGTCGAGCTTCCATAAGCGCAAAACCAATCGCGTGACGGTGTCCGACGCCGAACCGATCCGGCTCACGGCCAGTCGTTTGCCTTTGAGCTCTTCAGCGGTTGATGGTTACGGTGACGAGCTTGAGATCAGCGACGCCGGAGACGGCGAGGTTCAACATCCCCGGCACTTCGGATTCGGACCCCGCGATATTGCCGCCGGCCATGGCTTGGGTCAAGACAGTGCCGCTATTGAAATAGATACTCTTGACGTTGAGACCGTGCTTCTCCCAGATTTTGTCGCGTTCGTTGATCCTCCGCAGAATATTGAGGGAACCGGCGCCGCCGCTATGCCCTAGAAGCACATTATTCAGCGGCGCCTGAGCGGTGACCGGAGACGGCGTCGCGACGAGCAACAGAAATCCGACGGTAAAGGCAAGGACGCTCTTCATGGTTTCATTCCTTGCACGATTTGTAACCACTACTATTTACTATCGAATAGGTCAGGCTGAGGACACCGGAGATCATTGTGCCCGACCCAACACACTTCGCTGAGCAATGACGCGTACTTTTCAGCCAGCCGGGCTTTGAACTCGTTCGCTCATGCCCGCTTTGATTCAAGTGGCCAATTCCGCCGCGGCACGGTGCATGACGCCATAAA
>VBKY01000148.1 GCA_005879255.1 Deltaproteobacteria bacterium | reverse complement strand
GCGCAGCGTGATGTGGTTTTCTTCTTCCGGCTCACCGATGAGCCCGATGTTGATGGATCCGTGCACCTCGGCACAGGTGAACAAACAATAGGTCGGCATGTTCGCTTCGGTAAAAACTTCCGCCTGATCGTCGCCGACGACCAAGAGAACATCGGGCTTGAATGCTTCGAGCCGCTGCTTGAGCGCCTCAAACCCCAGATGGATTCGATCGATATACCTTTGTATGACCTCCGGGGTTTCCCTTTCGATTTCCGGTGGCTGTGGCACGCCGTCCGTGAGCACTCGATGAATCAGCGGCCAATGTTCTAGGCCGCGAAACATGGACGGCGCATGCGACACAGCCAAGCCAAGTCCTAACATCGCTTTCTGCCTCGCTTACTTCCGCTGATATTCCATCTTATGAAGATCATGATCGTTGAGTTAGGAAACAGGTTAAAAAATTTCTGCGCGCGGCTCATCTGACGCACCCGCGATCTTTTGCACGGCGCGCGCGTGCTCGTGACAATGCTTCCGCCACGCGGTCAGTCCGACATCGGGACGATAAAGCTTCTCCCGTTTCCAGCCGTCTTCTTCGGCATAAAAAGGATCCATGAACTTTACCATCCGGGCATCTTGTCCGTTGAATTGCACGTGAGCTAACCAGCGCCACCAAAACCAGTACGCCAAACGAAACTGCAACGCCTTGAACCCGCTGGTCCACTTGACCGAAAACTGGAAGTAGCGATGATGCCGCTCATCCACCGGGACATACCATTCGAAATGCACAATGCCTGAAGCCGGAAAGGGATTGACGCGCAGATAACCAGGCAGCCTCAATTGAGTTTTGGTCGGCGACCCTTTTCGCGGCCGCTTCCACCACTCGCCGTTCGGCCAAACACCCAGTCCGGGATAGTCGGCTTCCATGAGCGGCGCGGTCTGCGTGTACCCAACCCACTGGTCGACGATTTGAGGTGCTACGTTGGTCTTGGCAGCCGGAAATTTTCGGAACAACGTCAACCACGAGTTGCGATGAAGATAGGCCGCATGCGAAGGATCAAGCCCGTTCTCCGCCGCCAACCGCCAATTGCCGGCCCGCAAGGTTACTCGAACCCCCAGGACCGCATCCGGACGCAAAAGCTCCTCGGGTAAATCCTCTTCAAGCGCAGGAGGTGCACCATCACCGATAAACACCCAGATCAACCCCTTACGTTCTTCGGTCGGGTAGGTTTTTATTTTCGCCTTGCCGACAACCGGCGAATCGGGCCCGTCGGTCAAAGCCGCCACGCAAACTCCATTGCCAACATCGTACGTCCAGCCATGATAGCGACAGGTGATCGTGTTGGTGCCGGGAAATTCGCACCGGCCGATGGAAAGCGGCATTCCCCGGTGCGCACACCGATCCTCGATAGCAAAACATCTTCCTTGGTGCCGGATGAAGAGCAGCTTTTCACCGAGGATTCTTAAGGCAATGGGGCGACGGCGCAGTTTGTAAGATGCCATCGCGGGATACCAATAATCGCGAAATCCCAGCGCGGCCTCATCGTAACGCGGCCAAGGACTGGTTCGCGACCTGCGCTGGCGCTCTTGATCCGCGGTGTGGGCGACGCTAGATTCCATGTCAGGTACCGTCGTATCCGATCTCGAAAGAACTTTTCATCACCGCTTCGCCGCGGCCGATTGGAGGACTTCTTGCCGATCCCGAGTACAGGTATCGACGGTCGCGTACACCAAACATTTGGTCAGCTGTTTCATGCCGGCAATGTTGCTTCTCTCCATGGAAAATACACTCCGTTGGTCGCCGTTGTCGGCTGCGAGACGCGGCATGCCGAGGCGGGCAGTCGGGATGCCCGCGGCGCGCAAGATATTTGCATCGGTCGCGCCGCTGGTTCCGGTGCGGGGCGAATGTTTTTTTCTTTCGACGAATTCCCACGCGCGCATGCAGGATTGCACGCTCCAGCTATTGGGATCGGTCGAACTGCCCGGGATGCTGAGAATCATTTCCCATTCTATCGATAGCTCCGGATTCGCCTTGACGATTCGCTCGAGGGCTTCGCCAAACTGACGCTTGGCTTCCATTGGACTCACACGTGGACTGATTCTGAGATCGACATAAAAATGGCACGCCGCGGGAACGAATGCCGGCTTATGAGTCCAGCCCGCTTGAATCGCATTGATTGATCCCTGGGGCGCCACCAGTCCCGAGGTATTTTTCTTTGTGTACTCGGAAAACCATTCTTCGAATAAGCCAATCACCTTGGCGGCGTGAACGATGGGATTTCTGCCTTTGACGACATGACGAACGCCGGTGTAATTCAAATCGCCACGCACGATTACTTTAAACCAGCACAGTCCCACCTCTTCCCAAGCGACGGACCAACCCGGTTTCGCGATGATCGCGAAATCACCGCGTACGCCTTGTTCCAACATGAAAGCACAACCAGCGCCTTGGCCGGCATGGAATTTGGGCAACGACGGCCGCCGGTTGGTCGGCATGCCTCCTGCTCCCAAGCCCACTAACAGCGAACCTTGCAGCGACACACCTGCCGCCTTTATCGCCTGTGCCGCGGCAATGGCGCAAGCGGCGTATCCCTTGGGATTTTCCGCGCCCATGCCGACAACCTCCCCGCCTCGGACCGCTGCGTTCGTTGTCATATCTGCCGGTAATCGGTCGCCGATCCACGGGCATTCCTCTTCCTCATTGGTTGAGAACGCCGTATCCAACGGAGCATAGAGCAATAGGGCAGCGCCATCTCCGGTTCCCGCGATACGGCCGATCGCATTGCCTTGATCGTCACTCATCGGCTGAAAAAAAGCGCCGATGCCGGCGGCATTCATGACATCAACCAGCGCCAACGCCAGCTGCTTCTCCTGTCCGGTCGGGCTGGCGATGCTCGCCATCATACGGTTGAGCTCGCCAAGCTTGTCTTCGTCAATCGCGTCCCACGCTCGTTTGACCCACTGCTCCCGCTCTTTGCCGAGCGAGAGAGGCATGGGAGCGGCGCCGATTGGATCGCCGATAGCCATAGTTGAAATCGATTCGAAGGTCACGCGTGTTTAAAAAAATTCAGCACCACTTGATTGAACTCGTCGCGGTGCTCGACGTGCGCCCAATGGCCGCAGCGCGGAAAGATATGCATGCGCGCATCGGCAAGGCGGCGCAACATGAACAGCCCGACGTCGAGCGCGCCGGCTCGATCATCCTGCCCCCACACCACCAGCGTCTTGGCCTTCACTTTGAGTAAATCGAAATAGAGATCCTCCGTCCCTGGCGCGCCGTGCTTGGCGAGCGCGATTAACTCCGGATCGTTGCTCGCTTCGAAGCGCTCTTGGACCAATTCTTCGGTAATGAGAGATTTGTTGCTCACCAAGCTTTCCAACAGCTGGCGCATTTTTGCGATGGACGGGCCGTCATCTTTATAATAGTTGGCGATGTTTCTGATCCCCTCCAGAGGCATCGGTTGGAATATGCTTCCCGCCTTGATCACACCGCTGCCGATTACGACCAACTTGTCGACTCGATTCGGATGATCGACGGCGAGCTTGAGCGCCGCCTGGCCACCCATGGAGTTGCCGATAAAATGCGCTTTTTCAACACCCGTCACCGCCATAAACGCATCAAGCACATCCGCGAGGAATGTCAGCCGCTGATCTTTAATCACCGGCTTATCCGATTTTCCGAATTGCGGCATGTCAAAGAGGATCGTGCGGTATTGCTTCGCAAACGCGTCGACGTTTCCCTTGAAATTACTCCATCCCGACGCGCCCGGACCCGCGCCGTGAATGCATATAACCGGATGGCCGCTGCCAAACTCGTGATAGTGAAGCTTCAGATCGCGCGCCTGGATGTATTTACCTTGCGGCTCTTTTTCCATGGGCATCATTCCTCCACTTTTTTTATCTCGGTGTACTGTTCTGCTTCTCCGCCAGCATCATCGCCACCTCGACGATCATGTCTTCCTGTCCGCCGACAACTTTGCGCTTGCCGAGCTCGACCAAAATATCGCGGGCGTCGACGCCGAACTGTTCGGCGGCCTTGTCGGCGTGGAGCAGAAAGCTGGAATAAACTCCGGCGTAACCCATGGTCAGACTGACTTTGCCGATTCTTACCGGCTTCGGCATCATCGGGTGCACAATATTCTCGGCGACGTCCATGATCTTCCACAAATTGATACCGGTCTCATAGCCCATTTTATCCAACACTGCGGCCAGCACCTCCGTCGGAGTGTTTCCGGAACCGGCTCCGAGCCCGCAGGTACAAGCGTCGATCCAGCGCGCGCCTTCTTCAATCGCGGCGACGCTGTTGGCAACGGCAAGAGAAAGATTGTTGTGGCCGTGGAAGCCAACGCCGATCTTTAGCGCCGCGCGCAACGCCGCGACCCGTTGCTTGACCGTATCGGGCATGAGCGCGCCGGCGGAGTCGGTAACTAACACCACGTCAGCGCCGTAACTTTCCATGAGTTTTCCCTGTTCGACGATCGTTTCAGGCGATCCCATGTGTGACAGCATGAGCATGCCGATCACTTCCATGCCCATTTTTTTTGCCGCGCCGATATGCTGCTCGGCGATATCGGCCTCGGTGACGTGAGTGGCGATCTGCGCCACTTTGGCCCCATAGTCGGCGGCCATTCTGAGATCGTCCTTCGTGCCTATCCCTGGCAGCAGCAACACCGCGAGCTTGCCATTCTTGATAACCTCGGATGCCGCCTGGAGTAGCTCCATTTCGGATTGCTTCGAGAATCCGTAAGTGATGGTCGAGCCGCCCAAGCCGTCGCCGTGAGAGACCTCGATCATCTCGACGCCGGCGTCATCCAAGCCGCGCGCCACGCTGCTGACTTGAGCCGCGGTGTATTGGTGACTTAACGCGTGGCTACCGTCTCGTAGCGAACTGTCCAATATATGGACGAACGTTTTCTCGCTCATTGTATCATCTCCGCTGTTTACTTTGTCCAAGTGCCGGCGCGCAGGTGCCGGCCGATCTCTTCGCCGACCTTTACCGCGGCTGAAGTCATGATATCGAGATTGCCGGCATATTTCGGCAAGAAATCCCCAGCGCCCTCTACTTCGACGAAAAGAGTTACCTTCTTTTTTCGCTCGCCATTAGACAAATCCTGAATCAACGGTTTTGCGCGCAGGCGATAGCCGGGCACATACTGCTGGATGCGCTCGACCATGGATTCGATCGAGCGAAGGATCTTGGCCGCGTCGGCGTCCGGCAGGACACCGTACACCGTATTGCGCATAAGGATCGGCGGCTCGGCCGGATTCAAGACAATGATCGCCTTGCCGCGCGCCGCGTGGCCAATCTTCTCCAACCCTCGAGCGGTAGTTTCGGTGAACTCGTCGATATTCTGCCTGGTGCCTGGACCGGCGCTTTTGCTCGCAATAGTCGCGACGATCTCGGCGTATTCGACCGGGGCCACTTCGTCGAGTGCGCTCACCAGCGGCACGGTGGCCTGACCGCCGCAACTCACCAGGTTAACGTTGCTCGCGCCGACATGTTCATCGAGATTTACCAGCGGAATGACGTAAGGCCCCACCGCCGCAGGGGTTAAATCGATGGCGATTTTATTCGCGTCGCGCAAAAGCGGCGCATGCTTTTTGTGGGCGGCTGCCGTGGTCGCATCGAAGACGATATCGAAGGTCTCTTTTTGCTTGAGCAATCCGTCGATGCCCTCGGTGGTCGTTGCTAGGCCCTTTTGGCGCGCCCGTGCCAAGCCCTCCGAATCAGCAATAATGCCGGCCATGAGCACGGGGCGCAGGAGATGACTCCGTTTGAGTTTGTATATGAGATCGGTGCCGATATTGCCGGAGCCCAAGATCGCCGCGCGGACTTGTTCCATTGTCTCCCCCTATGCGAACCGAACGGAAACCGTGCCGAGGCCGTCGAACGAAGCTTGCAGCAAATCGCCCGCGCTCACATCGGTGGCCGCACAAAGAGCCCCCGGCATGACGATTTCACCCGCGCCAAGACTGACGCCGAATTGTCCCACCGCATTGGCGAGCCATGCGACGGCAACCGCCGGATGACCCAACACGGCGCCACCAGCACCTGTTTGTACGATGTCGCCGTTTTTTTCGAGAACCATGCCGATCAATTTGAGATCGAACTCCTCGACGCGCTTTGGCGAGTTGCCTAGTACGACGCGCGCCGATGAGGCGTTGTCGGCGATGGTGTCGCAGAGCTTGATTTTCCAACCCTCGATTCGGCTATCGATGATCTCCAAGGCGGGAAGGACAAACCGGGTCGCAGCCAGAACCTGGGTCGGAGTAACACCCGGGCCGGTCAGTTCGCGGTCGAGAATAAACGCGATCTCCGGTTCGATCTTCGGTTGGATCAATTCGCCCGCTAGGAAAACCGCCGCGTCCGGCAAAACCATGTTGTCCAAAATATGACCGTAATCCGGCTGATCGACGTTGAGCATCTTCTGCATCGCCTTGCTGGTCAGGCCGATTTTTTTCCCCACGACCTTGGCGCCGTCGGCTTTTTTCATTTCGATTAGCGCAAGTTGAATTCGATAGGACTCTTCCGGAGCGATCTTCGGATATTTCGCTGTGAACGGGCGGAGCACGATCTTGTCTTTTTCAGCCCGATAAAGTTCCTGCGCTTCCTTTCGAATCTGCTCTTGAGTTAGTCCTTCCACGGTCAGCACTCCAATCTCATTGAGCTTTGGCCTTTGTGGGTTTCTCGTAACCCAATTGTTCCGATATCTCCGCCGCGACCGCCATGACTAACCTTCCGACACTGGGAATTTTTTGAGCGACGAGACGAGCGGATGGCGCAGCCGTACTAATCGCGCCGACCATGGCGCCCGTGTGATCTTTGAGCGGCGCGCCGACGCAGCGCAGGCCGATCTCGATCTCTTCGTTATCGACGGAATATCCGCGCCTGCGGATGACTCGCAGCTCGGTCAGCAACCGATCGAGGGTCTTGACGGTGTTGACGGTGTACGGCCGCAAAACGCGACTGCGGAAAATGTTTTTAACTTCTTGATCGTCCAAACACGACAGCATCGCCTTGCCGAGCGACGTGCAATACGTTGGAATATGTCGGCCGACGCGGGAAGGCATGCGCAGCGCGTGAGGACCCTCGACTTTATCTAAATACAGCACTTGATCGTCATCCAATACCGCGAGATGAACGGTTTCCTGGGTCTCGTTCATGATACGCATCAAAAACGGCCGGCAAATCTCCCGCAAGCTCAATTGCGAGACAGCCTGGTGTCCGAGTTTAAAGAGTTTAATTCCCAAATGGTACTTACCGGTGTCGGGATTCTGTTTAATAAGATCATTGTACTCAAGCGCCATCAAGATTCGGTGAGCGGTGCTTCGGTGTAAACCGGTCTTGGCGCCGATTTCGCTAACACTCAGCTCTTGATGATCAAATCCGAAACTGTCCAGAATCTGTGCCGCCCGGTCGATCACGTGAATCCGATACCGCTCCGCGGGAGCTTTAGACTTGCGTTGATGCGTCGCGGTTGCCTCCACTGGAAGAGTCTTTTTTACTTGTCTCATATGCTAAGACGGCGTTTCGAAATACTACTGAACGGTACTAATGGTGTCAATCATTGATTTCGATCGAACGCTGACACACTGTCCACATACAGCAGCTATCTTGCCAGCGAGCGGATTGACACCGAGATTCGCTATTTGTTAGAGACTGCTTGTTGGTACATCCATCCGGTTAAAATTGATTTATGCGACTGCAAGACAAAATCGTGCTGATTACCAGCGCGCAAAATCCTTGCGCTCCCGCCATCGCCTTGGGATTTGCCCGAGAAGGCGCAAATTTCGTCGTGGTCGATGACGACGCGAGTCAAGCAGAACAGCTCGCCGCTCAAGTTAGAGCTCTCGGCCGGCGCGCTCTGCCGCTCCAGTGCGACGTCACCCAAAAATCTCAAGTCGAGGAAATCGTCAGGCGCGCCGTCGCTGAGTTCGGGCGCATCGACGTCCTACTCAACTGTTCGGGGATCACGCTCGAAAGCAACTTCTTAACTTTGACCGACGAAGTATTCAACAAGTGTCTCGATCGCGGGTCAAAAGCCTACTTTCTTACTTGCCAAGCGGTCGGACGGCAGATGGCCGAGCAACGCTCCGGCAAAATTATCAATCTTTCGACCACTGATGCACGCATCGGTTCGGGCGAGTCGACGGGTAACAGCGCGGCCTACTCCAGCATCGATTCGATGACTCGCGCCATCGCCCAGGCGCTGGGATACTATGGCGTTAACGTGAACTCGCTCGTCAGCGGGCCAATGGACAATTTTTCTGGAACTGCCGCGGAAGCGGGAGAGCGCCTGCGGCGCATTCCCATGGGTCGCTTGGGCAAACCTGAAGACCTTGTCGGCGCGGCGATTTTTTTGGCCACGGACGATTCGAATTTTGTCGCCGGCGAGAGCCTCTACGTCGACGCCGGCTACTCGAATGCCGCCGTCACCGAGGACAGCTTTCGCCCCGCCTGGGCCCGGACTTGGGGCAAATTCGAGTTTCCACCTCATAGCAAGTAAACGCAGAGTTTCTAAGGAGGCGATGTTATGGGAACCAAATTCAAGGAAATCAACACGCTGTCGTTCATCGGCAACGTCGGCCCAAAGACCGCCGATGAATATATCGAGCGCGCCAAACGAGCGGGACTGCCGGTCTCGTAATCGGTTGGATTTTAGATGGCCCGATCCTTCAAAGAATTCTGCGACTGCCCTTGCCGTCATATCGTAGGGGCGGGTTTGAAACCCGCCCCTACGACTGGATTCCGGGTCGCGCTGACCCCGGACTTCGATCCAGGGTTGCCTGGAATGACCTCTGAATTAATATCAGACGGATTTCGCAAACTAACGTACTGTTGCCTTTTTCTGTTGCTCGCCATCGCATCCTCAGCCGCCGCAGCCGAGAACATACGAGTGTCCTATGCGACGCTCAGCGCCGCTTACATGGATCATATTTGCGCCATGGAAAAAGGCTACTTCCGCGAAGAGGGATTAAATATCGAAGTGATTCGTGCCCCGGGCGGGGTGGCGACTCCAGGTTTGTTGTCGGGCCAGTTTCAATTCAGCAGCTCGGCAAGCTCGGCGGTCAGCGCCGCCGTGCGCGGCGGCCCGGTGAAAATCGCTTATACAAATCTCTCGCGACCGAGCTATACTCTGGTTTCGATAAAACCGGAAATCACTTCGGCAAAAGAGCTGGTCGGCAAGAAAATCGCGATTAATAGTTTCGGTGATACTGGGCATCTATCGACGATTCTCTATCTCAAAAAAATGCGCGTCAATCCGTCGTCAGTGCTTTTCATCGCTGTCGGAAGAAATGAAGTCCGTTTTCCCGCGCTTCGTACCGGTGCCATCGACGCTGCCCCACTGGTGCCACGGGATATGGTCCTATTAAAAGACCAAAAACATTTTGTCCTGGCCGATCTCGGCAAAGAAATCCAACTGGTATGGAACGGGGTTGCCGTATCGGACAAGCTATTGGCCGAAAACCGGCAACTGGTAGAACGATTCTTGCGCGGGCTGGCCAAGGGCCGGGAGTTCGCGCGGCGCTACCGGGACGAAACTATTTCGCTCATCAGCAAGCGCGATCCTTCGCCTCTAGAAGCCATCAAGGTCGACTACGAAGTAACCAAAGCGAGCATGACCGAAGACGGCTCGTTGCCTGACGATGTTCTTAGAGACGAAGTTGCGACTCGCGCCGAGCTGACCAAAGTTGCCACTCCGCCTAACATATCGACCGTATTTGATTACAGTGTTACGAGAAAAAACTACGCCCAGTTAAAGGCGACCGCCTGGCAGCCGGTTAGATGAGGCCATGAAACTCGAAGGAAAAATCGCCATCGTCACCGGCTGCAACGGCGAATTTGGTTCGGCCATCGTCCCTGGATTTGCCGGCGAAGGCTGCGACGTGGCTTGTGTCGATTTCAAACGGGGCGACGCCGATGCTGCTGCGGAAAAAGTACGGCAAAAAGGCCGGCGCGCTGTTGCGATCGCCATCGATCTGCGTCAACGCGCGGAAGTCGACGCGATGGCCGAAAAAGTTGTCGACGCATTCGGACGCATCGATATCCTGGTCAACACCACCATGGCTTCGCACAATCAGGAGTTCTTGAATTTTAAAGAAGAAGACTTTGACGATTCGCTGAGCCGAGGCGTGAAGAGCTACTTTCTTACCTGCCAAGCGACCGCCCGGCAGATGGTCAAACAGCGCTATGGAAAGATCATCAATCTGAGCTCCATCGTCGGCGTGCTCGGCCCCGGTCAAGCGGCGTCATGGACAGCAGATCGAGGCGCGGTCAACGGCCTCACCCGTGCCGCGGCGCATGCGTTGGGATTTTATGGCATTAATGTAAACGCGGTCGCGCGCGGCAACACCGCGCGCAAGCCTTACAATCCCGGCGTTCTCGAGCGAGTCCGCAGGCTGCCTCTGGGAAGGACCGAAACCGCCGAGGATATGGTCGAGCCCTGCATCTTTTTAGCGTCCGACGGCGCCAGTTACGTAACCGGAACGATTCTCTACGTCGACGGGGGCTACACCGTCGCCGGCGTCACGGATGATCGTTATCGCCCGGAGTGGGCGCGCGCGGGCGCCGAGGAAAATAAGTAGCGTTGTTAGCCAGGCCGACGGGTTCTGAATTGGTCGATTGGAAGTCGACTCTTGCTCCTGTCATTCCGGCGGAAGCCGGAATCCAGGCGGTTTTGATCGTGAACTGAAAACGAACCTGGATGCCGGCGTTCGCCGGCATGACGAACTTTTAACCATCCCCGAAAAGGACATTAATGGGATGTCATTCTGAGGCGCAGCCGAAGAAATCTCGACTGATCCGTTGGCACCGAAAGACGAGATCCTTAACTTCGTTCGGGATGATGACAGCCAAAGAGATTTCGCCACGACAGTCCCGTGCGGCAGAGGAAATAAGTCTGTAATTTTGTATTTTACTATCACACCGCTTCGCCCACCATCGCGCTCTCAGCGAACATCTCTTTGATCTCAAGCTTCCTCTCCGTCACGCCTACCATTTCCGCATAGCGCGCCATGGTTTCCAACACGAGCCGGTTGTCTTTAATATTATAGGGCCACGCGTCTTCGCCAAAGAGTTCTCTCTCTTCTTCCAACTCGGCGCCGTACCAAGCGAGAAAGGATCGCCGCGTATCGCTCACATGCTTGATGCCGATCTCCTTGGCTTTAATAAAAGCTTCGACGAGACTTCCAGCTACCCACGGATGGCGTTCCAGTATGGAATTTTTCACAACCACGACGTGGCGAATCGGAAAAATCTTCGTGCGCAGGTAATATTGTTTTTCGACTTCGCGAAAATTTGGCCACAAGCGGCGCACTCCGGGAATATGACGTGTGTGCTTCGGAGTGATTTCCGGCAACATGCAGGCGTCGATTTCACCAAGCGGCAATGCGTCTTCTATCTTTTGTCCTTTCGGTAAGCGCTCGATTTCCATCCACTCCGGAGGTTGCCAGCCGGGAACCTGCTCCTGCTGATTGGTGCGAAGTCTAAGCGAGCGCGCCGGTACGCCGTAATCCTCCTGCAACACGCCGCGCATCCACAGCGATACCGGATTGAAGTGGGCGCGCATGCCGATAATTTTGCCGGCAAGATCTTCGGGCTTTTGAACGCCGCTTGCAGAATTGAGCAGCACGTTGCCATGGCAAAATTTCCGGTGCGGAAATACCGGGATCGCTCTGAACGGCGCGCCGCGGGCCATCCAACCGAGAAACACGCCCATCTGGAGCTCGCACACATCGAATTCGAGATCGCGAGAAAACCGTCTGTGGCGCTCCTCGGACGGCAACGCGATGACGGTTAGATCGACGCCTTCCGCCTTCACGGTTCCGTCGACCAAAAAGCGCGTTCGGTCGTATTCGTTGCAGGATAATGTCAGACGAAGCTGTTCCATGTTATGAGGCTAATTGCGGTTTAATCTCGTTTACCAACAGACGCGCCTGCGCGCGCACATCGTCCGACGCGATCCGCGATGATAGTTGTCAGACCTGCCTCCGCGTATCCTTTCAGCAAACGCACGCATTCTGCCGGCGTGCCGAAAATAGTGAAGTGGTAACTGATTTTTTGTTTGGGTTGCTCGAAGAAACGCTCCATCCACTCCCAGCCTTCGTCTTTGGCTTTAGCGCCATCGCTTTGAATATTGAAACTTGCATATAAGGCGGTGACAGGACATTTGCCCAGGCGGCCGTGTTCCTGAGCATATTCATCGATTTTATGTCGCGCCGCAGCAAATCTCTCCAACGTCGGCGCCAGTGTGACCCAGCCGTCACCCAGACGCCCGACTCGCTTAAATCCATTCTCGTTTCGGTCCGCGGCGATCCAGATCGGTATCCCCGACTTTTGCGCAGGATGAGGCAGTATTCCAACATCGTCTAATTTGAAGTAGCGCCCATCATAGTTGATCGTAGTCTCGCTCCAAAGCCGGCGCATGATCTCGATCGACTCACTCAAACGTCCCGCTTTCTCCTGAGGCGGAACTCCGCAGGCCGCAAATTGACGTTGGATGTAATCTCTTACCGGTCCGACGCTGACGCCAAGGATAATCCGGCCTTTCGAGATAACATCCAGGGTGGCGAGCGCGTGAGCCAACAGGACCGGATTTCTTAACGCGGGGAGCATGGGAACCGCGCCGATTCTAATTTTGTTCGTGCGCGCCGCCAGCGCGGCCATCGTGGTCATATAATCGCCACGGGCTTTGTCCAAAACCGTGACGCTGTCGCCCAACCAGATATGGTCGAAGCCCAACTCCTCCGCTAGAGCCGCATCCGACCACAGTTGATCGAAACTTTTCGCCGCGTCATCCTGGCGGATGATATGACGCGAGTGTAGCAATAATCCGATATCCATTTAATTTTCTTCTGTCGATTTCCCGACGGATGAGCGGGTAATGCTGCTTTCCAATCCCGTCAAAGTCCGTCATTCCCGCATGTTTTTAGCAGGAATCCAGGCGAAAGTCCGGCTGGACCCCTAATCAAAACATTCGTGGTGAATCTCATCGACGTTGTGATAACCACAGCTTGCCGCGGCCACAGTTCATTCCTTCATTACTTGATCGCTTTCAGCGCGCGCTCCCATCCCGTTTCCCGCAGTTCTTTGTAAACCTCTCTGACCAAGCGAAAATCAAAAACCTGTTGGGGCATCACTTCCTTTTGAATAGCTAAAGCGCGTCTACCGATGTCGATGTCGGATTTTTGTGTCTCTAAGTCTTCCGTGCCGTCAGTGGTCATCATCTCCATGGTGGCGTCATAGTCGGCGCTACGCACATCATCCGGCGAGCGATCATACTTTTTACCCAATGCGAGGGACTGGCTTTTGTAACGTTTCAAAAACTCCCTTCCTTTGACCGTCGCACGAACGAAACGGCGCACCAAATCCGGGCGCTTGACCAGTAGCTCTTCCGAGGTCGCTAAACCGGTGTAGAGCATTTTGATTTCCTTGCCGATGTTGGCAACTTCGTGGACCGGGTGACCGCGAGTCTGAAGCAGATGGGAATCGGCAAAACCAAGCACGGCCGAATCGACGGTCCGCGAAAGGAGAGAAGTCAGACGTCCTGCAGTGCCCAATGCAACCCAAATCACGTCTCGTACCGGATCCATGCCGTGCTTGCGCAGCATCAAATTTGCGGCGCCCTCCATCGTATCGCCCCGGGATGCCACCCCGATAGCTTTACCGCGCAGATCGGTGACCTTGCGGATCTCATCGCGACAACTCCATAACCGATACAGCGGCCGATCGAGATTTACGTAAACGACTTTGAGCTTGATGCCGCGTAGGCTGGCGTTGAGCGACGATCCTGATGATGTGCTGAAATGGAGGTCGCCCGCCACCAACGCCTGAGTCGCCAAGCCGCCGGGCATGGCGATGATCTCGATATTCAATCCTTCATCTTGATAGAAGCCCAGTTCTTTGGCGATAAAGTGCGGATAATAGATAACACCAAAACTCGCGAACGAAACGCGGATGTCTTCAAGCTTCGGGCTTTGCGCGCCACAAGGAGCGGTGCAAACCGCGAGGATGAAAAATAGAGAAAAAACTGAGTTTCCGACTTTCATAAGCGCGTGGATTTTGCATAACCTTTCAGGGCGCCAAAACGCAAGCGCCGATCGCTCGAATCCCATCTTGTCTGACTTTCGCACCTGATATATACACGCCAATTGAGGAGTACGAAGATGGCGAGCTCAAACAAGATCACGTTGGAACGAATCGATCACGCGTTCTTCCGAAGAAGAAAAACAGGATTCACCGCAGAGGCAACAGAGTTCGCAGAGTTATTTTCAAACTCTCCCTCTCCGCGTCCTCCGCGCCTCGGTGGTGAACCATTCGAAGGAGACCTCCATGACCACTACGTATCAGGTAGCCGATATGATGATCGGAGTGCGCAACATGATCGAAGCCGCGGATCTGCGCCGCGGTGATCAAGTGCTGCTATTAGCCGACACGCGCAGCGACAAAACCACTTTGGAAGCGCTCACCGCGGGTCTGCGCTTTTTCGGTGCCGAACCGATGACTCTTGTCACTGAACCGATCGCCCGTTACGGCGCTGTGCCCCAGGCTGTTTTAGAAGCGATGCACGCATCGGACGTGGTTATTTGGGTCTGGCCGGTGTTCATTACATTCACCCCGGCGCACCGAGCCATGGGTCGCAAGAGAGAAGAAAGCGGAAGCCAGCTCCACGAGCAGAGGATGAAGCCCTACCATATTTACTTCGAAGGCAACGCCGGACTTCTCGCGCGCGACTACGCGAAGTTTCCCAACAAGGTGCTGTGGAAATTGGCCGAGAAAGTGCGCGAAGTTGTCGCGGCGGGAAAAGTAGTTCGCCTCGAAGATTCGTTAGGCACAAACTTGACGGCGACCTACGACGGCAAACGTCTCTACGGCATGCAGTTCCGCGCCGGCGACCCTCCCGGGCGCTGCCATTTTCCCTGGGGACGTTGCGGTGTGTTTAATGGCGACGGACAGGCCAACGGCGAAGTCTATTTGACCTGCGTGCAAGGCGTTGCCGGAAGATTAGCCGAGCCGATGCGCTGGAACATGAAAGACAGCTTGATCACTGAAGTGGACGGCGGCGGTGAAGTCGGCGAAGAGTGCCGCAGATTATTTCAAGAAGTCCCCGAATCGAACCGCTTGATCGAAATCATGTTCGGCTACCACCCGAAAGCGTCAGCGCGACATGGCATCGCTGATCCGATGCATTGGGAGTTAATCAGCAAGATGCCTTGGGCCGGGCTCGGAACGCCGCGCAAGCACCCGAACTTCCGACACATGGATGGCTCGGTGTTCAATGCGCGGCTTTACATCGACGATCGGCTCGTTGTCGACACGCACGGCATGCTCGATCGCGCACTGCTGCATCACCCGGAAGTGCTCGAAGCGGCATCCGAGTTCGGCGATCCTTACAAAGTTCTCGCGCCGGTGTCACACGAAGCGCACGGTTCGGGATCGACCTGGTAGAGTGCTTGGCTCAAAGCGATTTGATTGACTTGGCTTAGGCTTCATCACTGGTCTAAATGTTCTCTGAGAATGCGGCGTACTTCTTCGATCGTTTCGGGATATCCTTGCGTGGAGTGGCCGGAGCGGACAATTTTTTCCGAGGCGACTCCCTCGATGTGTGCGCTCTCGTATGCGACCCACCGTCGGTCTTGCCGGTGATCGGTCCAGCGCCAAGGACGCCCAAGACCTTGAGACCAATGCGATACCGCTCGTTGTTTTCGTTTGGATGATTTGTTCCGCGTCCATCTTCGCCTCCGACGATTTACCTGAACGACCCTCGGCTTTAAGCCCAAGGATTCAAAGTTTGTCGACTCGAAGCCGGCTCGTTATGTCCGTCTTTCCCGCGGAAGCGAGAACCCTGCGGACTAATTCTCTCCGTGAATTAAGGCAGTCTTTCGGCGTGCTCGACCAGGATGCGCTTCACTTCCTGAATCGTTTCTGGGTTACCCTGCATCGAATGTGCCGAGTGCACAATCTTCTCCGATTCGACGCCGTCGATATGCGCGCTCGAATATTTGACGACGCCGTCTCCTCCGTCTGCCGGCGGGCCGCCGCCTTCAACGCCAACGATTGAGTTAGCGACCACTCCATCGGCGATGGGGATTGCCGATAAGGCCTGGATGAAACGATTGTTGGGGTTCATGTTGTCGATGCTGGTCGGAACACCACTCATCGGACCAAGGAGAAATCCCTTTCGCTGCAGCGTCAAAAAATCGAGACTTAACTTCGTAAAACGGCCCGGTAATTCACCAGCCAAGAGGCGAGACTCCCCAGAATACCTAGAGCCTGGTAACTGCCTCGATGCGGCGTCGCGATAAATACTACCCGGCGGACAAACGGCAGAGGCTTGATCATGAGCGCATTCGTCAGAAGCTCACGCGTTTCAGCATCAATATCCAACTCTTCCGGCGGCACAGTGAAAGGCCAGAGGCGCGTGCCGCTGTCGATCACCGTCATCTTGGTCAGGAGTCCGCCTTGGCTGTGTCCCATGACCACCATCTGCTTGAGACCGGTGTCTTTATCCTCGGGGTCCAGCTCTTTGACAATTTTCGCCAAACCGTCGCGCAGCAGCATCGCCGAATATGCGATCGGATTGCCGGTGTTGTACATGAACAGCCAGATCTCATAATTTTCCCAAAACCTTGGATCGTTCTCCAATTCGTTGACGAGCTCGGCCCAGCGCGCCGGGCTCGACGCCGTGCCGTGCACGAGCACGACCGGGATACGGCCGGTCTTGTGCGGGTGCATCATGAACAGACCTTCTCGCAAATTTGCGCTGCCGATGGCGAAGTCGCCGGAGCGAAAACCGGCGATCTCGAAATCCCAAACCGGCGCCCCTTCCAAGTCAACGCGAGCGCGGAAGTCGTTTCGTATTCGATCGGCACATCCACGCCGGCGATCTTGAGCGTCCGCGCGGAGTCCTGAGTGTAAAATTCCAGCTCGCCGCGCAACTTTCCCGAAGCCAATGCCGCGCGCGGATCCTCCAGTCGCAAAAAAGCCGTGACCGGAATCTTCAGCCGGGGCGGAATGCGCGATGATAGTTTGCCGGCGGTGTTCTCGAGGGGCTCGAGCGACGCGGCGAGAGCCGCACCGATACCGGGAGTTCGGTAGCGATTGCGCAAACCGCGCACCTCAAGGTCTGCCGCGGGAACAAAATCCTTCAGGCGAAAGCCGGACCATATGAGATCGCGTTCGTTGAATTCGACCGTAAGCTCACCGAAAGGCAGTTTAAACTTACCGCCCATCGGTATGGCGTACGCGCCTTCGTCTGACTTAGCGGCCTGGGTGAGAGACTGATTGTAGAGGTCTACCGCCCACCGCAATCGCGGGTCGATTCCCCGTGGCGGCGTGCCTCGCTGTCCGGGAAGAACAAATGCGTAAGCATACACGGCCGCCGCCAGATAATAAGATCGATCTCCGCTGTTCTGGGCGTGAAGAAAGGAAAGCTCGGCCAGGGCGAAAAGACGATCCTCGTCGCCTTTTGCCGCCAAACCCGAATGCAGATCAGCAAGCGCCTTTTGAGGATTGTCTTCGAATTCCTGGTATAGGTTAAAATTGATCAGCTCTCGCGCGGAGAAAGAGCTAATCTTCTCGGTGGAAAGCACATTCGCCGTAAGCGACTGATACGCGACCCGGCGATCCACGTGATTTACGCCAATTGGCGTCGCGCACCCTACTGTGAGACACAGTAAGGCGGCGGCTGTAATAAACACTATCCCTAGCGGCAAGGGTCTACGAATTTCGGATAATTTCATGGCATGACGCTTGGCTTAGGCAAGCCCTCTCTAATGCGTTGTGAAAACGCGGCATCGGCGCCGGCGGCGTGAGATCGTTGGTTGACGCGCGAGATACGCTCAAGCTCTACGAACGGTTTTCTGTTATCGCGACGGCCCAGTTCGTAGAGATAATCCGGCACGTAGCCGCTTAATAAAACTTTCCATGACAAAGGTGGCGACTCGGGATTCATTCGAGTATGGAACAGGACGCTCGTTGTGCAGTTAGTCGTGAGCGTGTTGTAATAGGCCGGCCGCTCGTGCAGTTCATTTATTGTCTTAATGTAGTCGAGAAAAATCCGACGTATGTTTTTGAGCGGCGCGCTAGTCCGATAGACGTAAACGTCTTCTTGGGGCTGGCGATAAGTCGTGCGCACGCGAATCACGTCGCGCTCGTCGGCAACGACGTAGTAGATCTCGTACTGGCGAAAAAAACCTGCGAGGGTCGAGTAACTCTCGCCTTTTTCTTTACGGGTCTCGATCGAAACCGCAAGGTAATCCTTACCTTGGAAGCCAAAGCTCACCATGACATGGGCGATCGCTTTGCCGGCCCAATAGACGGCAATAATATCGCCCGAGTCGAGCTTGCGCAGATCGTAAGTGCGGGTTTCCCAACTCGGATCGAAGTCGGTCTCAGTCCGATAATTGAAATTTCTTACGTTGTGGATCGTGATTATGTCGCCGTTGATCGTTGCATAGGGTAAATTCGCTACTTCCGCTTGCCAGTCGCGATCGTTCGAAGCACGGACCTGAAAAAATAACGCGAGCACCAGAGCGAAGGCGATCACGGGTACCAGGAAAGCGCGGCTTCGCGCCAAGAAAAGCATAGAGACGATTATTATTGCCGCGTAACCGCCGGCCGCCAACGTCCGCCATTTTTCCGGCAGGATCGGCGAATAATACAGCGCGCCCACTGCCCAGATTGTCATCCCGGCACTAGTGACTATTGCGAGAATACGTAGCGCGATCTTCACCGCACCGCCGTTTCTAACCTGCGCGGCGGCCCGCCGTCGAATAGTTCGTCAAGGACCGGAGTCGTTTGCGTAGTCATGAAAGAGATGGGGTGATCGGACTATACCCCTCGATAACAAAAAGCCGAAAGACTGTATATTGGACTTTGGTCCAACCATCGAAGCGGCATAAACAGCATAGATATCACGCTCGCCCCCCGAGGCCCCACAGCCGGCACCCGAAACGTGCTACCTCGAGATTCTTGCGTCTCAGATGGAAACGCCGAATCGGAATCTTGGAATACTGGAAATTTACGAAACCAAAATTCGTTACCCCTCGACACTCAATTCAATTCTCACTCGGGCCCGCGATAGGCGTCCCCTGCGGACCGGCGCCTCAACGGAGAAGCGGGTTGAGCGACCGCCGCATCATGTCCTGTCGCATCTCCATCTCCAAGCGTTGCATCGATTGCATCTGAAGCTTGGCCGCGTTTGCCTCCTCTATACGGTCGATCTCTTCAAGCAGCTGTTGGACGCGAGCCTGACGCTGCGCGCGCGTCATCTCGCCGTTGGCCACGGCTTCGGTCATCTTGCGGTCCTCCACAATCGCTCGTCGGTATACGTCGGGACTCTGCGTTCTCGGTATCAAGTACTTTTCGATTCCCTGATAGACGCATCCCCGCCATTCCCGCTCACCCGGCCCAAGGACATCGACCCAAATTTGGAGGCGGCTTCGGGTTCATAACCGTAGCGCTTAGTACATTCCGCCATGTGACCATCGAG
>VBKY01000425.1 GCA_005879255.1 Deltaproteobacteria bacterium | reverse complement strand
AGCGCGTGGTCCGCGTGGGCGAAGCGTTCCGACGCGTCGTGTTCGCCCAAACCCGCATCTCGGCCGTCAACACCTTCCTGACCGCACTGTATTTGTTCGTCGCGTTGCCGTTGGCGGGCGTGCATCTGCCGCTGGCCAAAACAGTGCTGGTCATCACCTTCCTCGTTGGGCTGCTCCCCGTAGTCGGAAATCTCCTCTCCAATACGATCATCGTAATTTTGAGTCTTAGCGTCTCGCTGTCGGTAGCGATCGCATCGCTGATATTTCTGGTGGTCATCCATAAACTCGAATATTTCTTAAACGCGCACATGATCGGCGCGCAGGTGCACGCGCACGCGTGGGAGTTATTGCTCGCGATGCTCGTCATGGAGGCCGCTTTCGGCATCCCCGGTCTCATCGCGGCACCGATTTACTACGCGTACGTTAAGGATGAGCTTGTGAGCCGGAGGCTCGTTTAGAAAGATAGGCTGGGAGACTGGAAGAGTCGGAGAAAATTAGCTATCGCGGCCGTTGGTTAATAAATGCGGGCCTCGTCCTTGATCGTTTAAGAATCTCCGACATTTTCGCGACCGTCGCGGATCAAGCTTAAACAGGCCGGCAACGATCTTTTCGACTTCCTCGCCGCTCACCGGCTCGACGTCTAGTTCCCATCAATTCTACGTAAATCCTGACATGTTTGTCGGAAATTTACTGCCATCCTCCGGCTGGATGCTCAAGACTGAGGAAAAATCGCCGGTAATTAAAGAAAAATTTGTTCTGTCGGCAATGGCATGAGCCTTGCGCTATTACCTATTCGACTTGCGAAAATCTCACGAGGAGGTTGAACATGAAGAAAATAATTTTGGCGCTAGCACTTTTGATCGGTCTCTCCCAAAGTGGTTGCGCGTTCCTCGGCGGAGCGGCGGTGGGAAGTTTGGCGACCGGAGCGGGCTATGAAATCAACGCTCATAGCCAAATGGAAAAACTGGAAGCCGACTATAGGAACGAACGAATATCTCGTAGAGAATATGAGGCTCGTAAATCGCAAATCGAGAAAGGCTCGATTCTCTACTAGCAGCTGCCGGTGAAGCTCGTGAATCGCGCGGCCGCGCTTCTGGCGCTGGGGACGCTTTTGACCGGCGTTCCCGGCTGCATGGAAAATATCGCGCTGATCGGTCGACCGACGATTGAAGAAGGTCAGGATGACGTTGTCGGCGAAGTCGAGCGCGTGGATCTTGCTTCGCGGCGAATCTACCTGCGTCCAAACAAGAGCGATCGGCGAGTCGTCGCATTTAGCACCGATGCGCCGGTGCTCTATCGCGGCCGCGAATATCCTGTGGCGCGACTAAAACCCGGCGATGTCGTAGTCATGCAAGTAAAGCGGGATTCGCGCGGTGATTTGTACGCGGATTTGATTCGTGTCCAAGAAAACCCCGCGAGCCAGAGTCGACGCGACGTTCCAAGCTCAGTGCCGCGCATTGAGACTCTGGCAGGGGTAGTGGAGAGTGTAAATCGGCGAGACAATTCTTTCGAGCTCGATGATCAGTCTGGCCCACCGGTCTTGGTGCGCCTTTCAGAGTATGTGCGAGAGTCCGATCGGGATCGTTTCCGCACTTTGCGAGCTGGCGCTCATGTGAGGATCGAAGGTAAATTCACCGCGCGCGATCGTTTTGAAATGCTGAGTTTTCTAAACGACGATTCATAATGATTGGCCGGAGATTACGCCGGCCAATCTTCTTTCAATAACTAACGCTGCCTCCAGCCGGAAACCCCCACCACAATTCGAATCGTTTTCCCTGCATAGAAATCCTGAGCATAGGAAACATGCTCGGAAGTCCACGTTGAGGGCAGAACCATTCCGATCAGGCCGACGTAAAAGATTACTTTTGTCATGGGTGAGCCTCCGATAAAGTTCGACATGCGGGTCTCGTACACACACTGCGGCCTGCTACTCCGCGCTCCTGGAAAATTATGTTCGTCAGCGCCAGCCCCAGACCCGTTCCCTGATGGCGCCGCGCCGCGTCAATCAGGCCGCGCATGCCGCCCGTCTTTATGTCTGACAGGATTTGATTATAAGTGAAACTTTGCGAGGCCGTTCGTTCGGCAGTGATTATCCAGCTGCGTCAAAGTTGTCAACGCGACTGACATTTTAGTCGAAGGAATTGATCGGACCGGCGCATTGCTGGCCCGGACGGTTTGTGAGGAGATTGGTGCGCACGAAAACTGTCGAGGTGGGTAAGAATCAGACGGCACTACGGTCACGGCTAATTTTTTTTCGCCGCGGGCGTATGCCAGGAGATTTCTTTCGGTTCCGTTGAGGCTTCGCTCGGGTTGGAATCCGATGGCTCGCATCAATAACCCCGCACGCGGCATTGAGCGAAACAAACTCGTTGAGGGCCCTAACCAGGTAGCCATTCCATCCGCGGGTCATAGGATTTACACCTCCCTTGACCTCTTCCATAAGCACTACGCGTGCCAGGCAAGACCAGAGTCAGGATCAGGCCCGCGATATCAACAAAGATAGTTAAATTGTAAAACCCTGACCCAAATTCCACTTTTATTCCAACTCTGTTCAACCGACCAAGGCCAGCCCAGGCCTAGCCTTCCGTCTGCTCCCAACGTGGGATCCACCTCTTGACGCCCACCCAACATAAGCTCTAACTTGAAGCACTCTTATTATTTCGGCGCAATAAATGGCAGTTCCGGATTTTCAAACTGTAATGTTGCCTTTGCTAGTTCTCATGGGCGATGGTGCCGAGCATGGTCTTGCAGAAGTGTTTGAAACTCTCGGGGATCGCCTGGGATTATCTCCCGAAGACAAAAAGGAACTCCTGCCAAGCGAAAGTGATGTTAAATTCGACAATCGTGTTCGATGGGCTGCGTTTTATCTACGGAAGGCGGGACTGTTGGAAAGAACAGGTCGTGGAAAAATCCGCATCACAGAACGTGGCCAGCAAGTCTTAAAAACGAAGCCTGGAAGGATAGATGTTAAATTTCTTAAACAATTTTCTGAGTTCCTGGAATTTCAGCAGGGCACAAAGAAAGCCGAGGATGTGGACACCGCTAGCGAAGAGGCACAAGCAACTCCAGAAGAAACGCTAGAAGCAAGCTACGTGAATCTAAGACGAACATTGGCAGAAGAATTAATAGATCGAGTCAAAAAATGTCCGCCAAAGTTCTTTGAAAAACTCGTTGTCGATTTGCTTGTGAGTATGGGTTATGGCGGTTCAAGAAAAGATGCGGGTCAAGCCGTAGGCCAGAGTGGTGACGACGGTATAGACGGTATTATCAAAGAGGACAAACTTGGTTTGGACGTTGTCTATCTCCAGGCTAAGAGATGGGAAGCGACCGTCGGACGACCGGTTGTGCAGGCATTTGCCGAGAGCCTCGAAGGGCAGAGGGCCAGGAAGGGCGTGTTGATAACGACGTCGCAATGTTCCCAAGAAGCAAAAGAATACGTAAGTCGGATCGAAAAGAAAATCATATTGATCGGCGGAGAAGAGTTAGCCCAACTGATGATTGATCACGGAATAGGTGTTACGGAAGTCAGGACTTACAGTCTTAGAAAAATGGATTTGGATTATTTCGGTGAGGAGTAACATTATCCTATCGAATTCCACAATGGACCGAGATTAGCCAAGACCTAGCAAAGTCGAAGTAGGGTCAAAGTCGAAGTAGAGTCGAAGAGGGTCAAGAGTCGAAGAGGCTCAGGTCTTTACCTTTGCTCTTCGTTGACACTCTTGATCAATCGGCTGACCGTCGAGTAGTGAAGTTTCAGATGACGTGCGACTTCCATCTGACTGTACCCGTGCTGGTTGACCGCCTGCGAAATCAATCGATCCCGTTTCGCCTTTCCTTTCCCAGCCTCATCAAATAGCTTCTTTAAACTGGCTCGCCCAATAAGTCTTTGTCCCTTCGGTATCTCTCGTATCGTCTCCTTGCCCGTGACATGCCGCCGCAGCGCCTCGGCGAATCCTTCTAATCCCAGAAGACTCTGCGCCGCCAAATTCTCCCAAATGCTGGCCCCGGCAATTCCTTCTCCCACATACTCCCGGTACTTCCGTTGGGCCGGACCTCGCCTCTGGCCAAAATGGCTCAGTATCTCATCCACCGTGAGGCAGCGGGGAACCCGAGCTAATCCGCCGGTTGCCCGGTAGCTACTCCAGGGCCACTCTCTCGGCTGCTTAACCGCTTTGGCCCTTACCGGGTTGAGCACCACGTAGCGGCAAACTTCCAGATAATGGCTCTCTTTCTGAACCAATATCCCCTTAAACCGCCCCTGAAAGAGATGCCCCACTCGATGATGGCGTCGGTTGTACGCTTGGGTGTACACCCCGTTTAGCTGGCGCATCCCCTTAGATAAATTCCCATCTGGCGTTTCGATTACCAGATGATAGTGGTTGCCCATTAAACAGTAGGCGTGGCAGATCCAGTGGAATCGTTCGTTGACCCGAGAAAGGGTATTCAAAAACAACT
>VBKY01000424.1 GCA_005879255.1 Deltaproteobacteria bacterium | reverse complement strand
AGGTAATGAAATGCGTGCACGCCGTCCGAAATGGAACCAAAAAAAATGGAGGTGCTATCATGAAAAGAAGTTTGTTCGTTTCGATTCTCGCGCTCTTCATCGGGGGATTCTTTGCTTTACCGCTACGAGCGGATGATACCCTCGCAAGATTCAAAGGGGGGATTGGAGTCCATCCTGTATCAAACTTCGCGGGTACAGCGAACGCCGACGGAAGCTTCCCTAACGTAACCCGAAACGTTGTCCGCAGTATCAACCCTGCCGGTCAGCTCTGGGTGATAGAGGATCTTGATGCCCGCGTGAGTACGAACGGGGACATCAAGATTCGCGGAAAGGATCTGATTTTGGCTGGCGGCAATAGTGCCGGCAGAGCGACCGGACAGATTGTATTTGCCACCCTGATTTGTGAAGCCGCGGCCCCTTTTACCGAGCGCAATACGAACCCTGCGGGCGTCCCGGTCGCGGCCAACGGTGACTTCAACATCGACGATGTACTGACGCCGCTGCCAGCGGGCGAGTGTGCGAGCCCAATGTTGCTGATTCGCAGCGCAAGCGGGGGCACCTGGTTTGCCGTGGGGATTCCAAGCCTCGATTAACCCCCGTCCGGCAGTAGTAGTGACGCTGTCAGATCCGGCGCATTCGCGGGACTCGACAGCTAACTGAGACCTCGCCCTTCGGCAAGATTCGGAGGGTTAAAAAAGCGACACACTGAGTGTCCACTTTTTTTTCTCTTTAGCCGGGCCCAACCCGGCGCAAAAGCTGCCCCAGAGTTTAAAAATTTGGCAGGCGAAAACCCAAACGCCGTTGCTCTTGTTCCTGTAAGAGGTACACTTAAATTATTCGTACCGCCTACACGAATGCTCACAAACAGCCGGAACCTGAAAAGGTCCGAACGATGCTATCTTTCGCAAATCCTCGGAAAAAGCGATGGACGTAAAAAGGAATAAAACTATATGCAAAAAATTACCCCATTTTTGTGGTTCGATGACAAAGCCGAAGAGGCAGTGAGTTTTTATACCTCCATTTTTGAGAATTCGAAGATCGTGAAAATTGCTCGTTATGGAGATGCCGGCGCCCAGGTCTCCGGAAGACCAAAGGGAACGGTCATGACCGTGGCATTCCAGCTCGACGGGCAAGAATTCGTGGCGTTAAACGGCGGGCCGCAATTCAAATTCACTGAGGCCATATCGTTTGTCGTGAATTGCCAAACGCAGGAAGAAGTAGATGAATATTGGGAAAAACTCTCCGCCGGAGGTCAGGAAGTGCAATGCGGCTGGCTAAAAGACAAATACGGCTTATCATGGCAAATTGTTCCTACTATTTTAGGCGAAATGTTAAGCGACCCTGATCCAAAGAAGGCAGAAAGAGTGATGAAGGCAATGCTTCAAATGAAGAAAATTGACATCAAAGGTCTGGAGCAAGCGTATGAGCAACAATAGACAAAACTCATTCCAACTCGGCAATAAGTCTTTTCACGAAGTTCCAGCCGTTCAAGTCGTTCAACCGCTGCGGTCTGTTCAAGACGTACAATTTGCGCCACAACTCAGCCACCACTCCCGTTCAAGGTTCAATAGTTCAAAAGTTCCAAGAAAGATAAACCTGAGAGATGGTCAAACAATGATGGGCGAATCTTCTTGAGATCCCCGTCGACGCCATCGCCTCATTTGCGCTCGTCAAGGGCGCGTGAAAACGGTCGCTCCGATGAACGACTCGGCGCTGGAGCCCGTATCGTCCGAATCGATCGCGAGCGACAGCGCGGTAGGTTTGTCCGGCGCCTCACCATAGATCCGCCGGAAGTCTTCGACGACATTGCGGCGCTCGGTGATCCATTTGCCGAGCTCGTCCGCGCCCGAGCGCAGGACGACATAAGTCACAGTGGCGGTCTTCTGGCTCTTGCAGATCGTGCCGGCCGGTGCCGTCGAATCCCAAACGTAGCCGATGATCCGCGAGCGCACTGCCTCCGGTGAGCGCACCCAGGCGACGTAAACCTGGGCAGCCTCGTCATCGGTCGGTTTCTGGCAGGCATTGCCGCCGGTGGGCAGCGTAATGACCTTCCATCTCCACTCGAGGATTGGCGTCTCGTTGAGATCGACCGAACCTTTGAGGTCGCGACTGATCGTCGAATTGTCACCCTTGCTCCTGAGGTGCAGGACCGGCTGACCGTTGTCCGAAACGATCTCGAGGTCGTAGGCGGGCTTTCCCCAGGTCTGTTCCTTCCAGTCGCCCGGGATGCCCCGCGTACCGAGCGGATAGGAGCGCCAGTCCTCGACGACGACGCGATCCGCCGCCCACGCGGTGGCAATCACCACGAAGGCGACGGCTAAAACGACGCGTCGCGCACGAGTCGGTCTCATGAATTTGCGACTCAAAGTTCGGTCCGCTGCCTCTGGCCCGGTTATCCTGCCAGGTACACCGAAAGGTCGACCGTGCCGGCGGTCCCTGGCAGGATGCAGATGATGGTTACTTACTTTGTGGAGTTAAATTCGGCTGGTCGGTGTCTTTACCTCTCGTCGTATTGCTGTCAGACCGCACATCACCGCGAGACTTCATCGCGCTGTTGTCGGAGCGAATCCCGAGTTGCTGCGAAGTTTGAGCATCGAGAGTTCCGCTGGCCGGAAGGTTGCTCGCGTTCTGAAACGATTTGATCGCTTCTTTCGTCCGCGCGCCCATCACACCATCGATCGGGCCGGGATCATAACCTTTCTCCTTAAGCGCTTGCTGTGCCTGTTTTACGCTCGTCATGGAATGGTGTCCTGCACCCATTTCAACCGTGCCCGCCTGAGGGCTACCCTTAGGCAACGGCACGCCAGCCTCCCGCGTGCGCTCGGATTGGCTGCCGCCAATCGATTTATCCGGGCTTGGATTAATGGTTCCCGCGTTGCCGCGCGACTCCGACGTGCCCGAATTTATGTTTCCGCCCTTTCCCTGCTCGACTGTCCCGGACGACGGGCTGCCCTTGGGAAGCGGCACGTCCGACTCCCCGGTTCGTTCCGACTGCGATCCGCCTTTCGGTCCCGTCGCCTCCGGATTGATCTTCTCGGGCACTTGCGCGAACACCACGCCCGTACTCATCCAAGCGGCTACGAACACAGATCCTGTCACAGCCAATGGCCTTCGTTTCATAATGCCTCCTTTTGAGTTGATATTCTTATTAGGGCAAACCCTATGCCACGGCATTGATGAACGGAGCGCCAATCTTTCGATGCGATTGTGTTTCAGAGTTGAGAGTCAACGCACCGCCGAAGATATTTATGTCGAGAAAATGGGACAGCTCCGCGAAAACCTTATCGGCAAGCGTACGGTATTTCGTGCGCACGTGTCGGCTATTTCCGGATTGTCTCAATGGCTACTGCGCGTCCGTTCAAAAGTTCAAGGTTCAATCGTTCAAGGACACGATCGGAGCTGGGAACTTCGACGTTTGACAATATGCAAAACGCCAATCGAGAGTCACGATCGAATATGAAAAATGTCAGGACATCAGAGCGAAAGACCCGAAACGCTTAAGCCTCTAAAGTGTCGTGCCTGAATGATTCGAAGCTTGATTCACCCAATCGCTAAAGCTATTCTCGAACTTCATGAAAAAAACAATTCGAGTGACCATCAACGGCCGGCTCTATGAAGAAGACGTCGAACCACGCATCTTGCTGTCGCATTTTCTCCGCGAAAATATCGGACTCACCGGCACTCACGTCGGCTGTGTGGTCGGCGAATGCGGCGCCTGCTCGGTGCTGCTCGACGGCAAAGTCGTGAAGTCCTGCCTTCATTTCGCAGTGCAAGCGGACGGCCGGGAAGTCACGACGATCGAAGGCCTGGCGAAAGACGGCGAGTTGACGCCGATACAGGAAGCTTTCGTCAAGAACTATGCTTTCCAATGCGGCTATTGCACGCCGGGAATGGTGATGACTAGTCACGCGCTGCTGCAACGGAATCCCAATCCGTCAGAAGGCGAAATTCGCAAAGCCTTGGCCGGTAATCTTTGCATGTGCACCGGCTACGTGCAGATCGTCGAAGCGGTCAAAGAAGCAGCGGAAAAGCAAAAAACGGCTCGGCAGTGATTCTGAAATACTGGCCGAACAAATTCGAAACTCGAAATCCGAAATTCGAAACAATTTTCAAATGGTCAAATTGCAAAAAAATCCCAAACCAGCCGTTTCGAATTTTGTAATTCAGATTTAAGCTTTGCGTTTGTTTCGGATTTCGAGATTAGAATTTCGGATTTATCCCCCTATAGGGTAACCGTCTATGGCTGAGAAAAAATTCATCGGCGCGCACAGCCGCAGCAAAGAAGGCCCGCGGCACGTTACCGGCCGTGGTCTCTTTACCGATGACTTCATGTTGCCGGGCATGCTGCAAGCGATGATTTTGCGCAGTCCCCATGCGCATGCGAAGATTTCGTCGGTCGATCCCGCCGAGGCGCTCAAGAATCCCAACGTAATGGCGGTGATCACGCCCGTTGACGTGAAGCAGCTCACCAAGCCATTTAAGCCTGGCCGCTATGCCGCTGGATTGAAACGACCGATCGATGAATATGCCGGCGCCATCGACAAAGTCCGCTATGTTGGTGAGCCCATCGGCGCGGTGGCGGCGCGCGACCGCGGCGCGGCCGAAGACGCGCTGGAATTGATTCAAGTCGATTACGAGCCGCTGCGGGCGGTGGTCGACGTCCGTGACGCAATCAAACCGTCGTCGTCGACCTTATTCGATGAATTGGGCACCAACCTGGCATGGACGGGTTCGCTTCAGTACGGCGATATCGACGCCGCGTTCAAGTCAGCCGACCGGATCGTCAAAGAAAATCTCAAAATTCATCGCTACAGCTCGACGCCGCTG
>VBKY01000423.1 GCA_005879255.1 Deltaproteobacteria bacterium | reverse complement strand
GGCTGGAGTTACTCAAGGAAACTGTTTCAAATCTTTCTCGTGTTGCAGTGCTGTGGGATCCACAGAGCCCAAGCTCTACACAGGAATGGAAAGAGAGCCAGATGGCGGCGCAAAACCTTCGGTTACAGCTTCATTCCATGGCGGTGAGCCGCGCCGACAAATACGAGAGCGCGTTCAAAGAGGCCATGAGGGCACACAGCGCCGCTCTTGCCGTGTGGTCGACCCCATTGGCGGCTTCCCATCAAGAGCGGATTGCGGAGCTGGCGACGAAAAATCGGCTGCCGGCGATTTACGCTCAGGGAAATTTCATTATCAATGGCAGTTTGATGTCCTATGGAGCCGACCGCACGGAACGCTACAAGCGCGTAGCCGTTTTTGTCGACAAGATTCTCAAAGGCGCCAAGCCCGCCGATCTTCCTGTGGAGCAACCGACAAAGTTCGAGTTCATCATCAACCTGAAGGCGGCGAAGCAGATCGGCCTGACGATTCCGCCGAATGTGGCGAGAGCTGATCGGGTGATCAAATAAGCAAGGCAAAAGCATGCCCTGAGCAAAGCCGAAGGGTAAAAATTAAAAATCAAAAATAGCAGAAGACGCTGATGAAGAAAAAAATTAGTGCCCTTGCGCTTGGCGCTTCGTTGTTTGCGCTTTGCATGTCCGTTCATGCGCAGCAGCCCGGGAAAATTCCCCGGATAGGGATCCTAGGTGCGAGCTCCGCTTCTTTGAGCCAGATCGAGGCGTTCCGCCAGGGTCTACGCGATTTCGGCTACATAGAAGGGCAAACTGTTACCATCGAGTCCCGCTGGGCTGAAGGGAAGTTCGACCAGCTTCCCGATCTTGCAGCTGAGCTGGTCCGTCTTAGGGTGGACGTGATCTTCGCCGCGGCCGCGCCAGCGATCAAGGCTGCGAGTCAGGCGACCAAGACCATCCCGATCGTCTTCGAGATGCTCGCCGACCCGGTTAGCGCAGGTTTTGTTAGCAGCCTCGCCAAGCCCGGTGGGAATCTCACCGGGGTTGCCGGTCTCGCCCCAGAGTTGAGCGGGAAGCGCCTGGAGCTGCTCAAAGAAATCGTTCCGCGACTAAAACGTGTGGCTATCCTGGGAAATCCGAGCAATCCAAACTTTCGTTCTGTGTTAACAGAGACAGAAACAGCCGCTTCGGCCTTGGGGTTGCAACTTCAAGTCCTGGAGGTCAAAGAACCTGCCAAGCTGCAAAGTGCGTTCTCGGCAATGAACAAAGGGCGGGCCGAAGCTCTCTCCATCATCCCGGATCCGATGTTGGTTAGTGAGCAGAAGAGAATTATTGATCTCGCAGCTAAAGGTCGGTTACCGGCGATTTACGGCACATCGGTGACAGTGGAGGCTGGGGGGCTCATCGCCTATTCACCGAGCCCGAGTCAGATGTTTAGGCGCGTGGCGTACTATATCGACAGGATCCTCAAAGGCGCGAAGCCCGCCGACCTTCCTGTGGAGCAGCCAATTAAGTTTGAGCTTGTGATCAATTTGAAGGCGGCGAAGCAGATCGGCCTGACGATTCCGCTGAACGTGCTGGCGCGGGCGGACAAGGTGATCAAATGAGATAACCGGGCACGTTCAAAGGTTCAAAACGTTCAAGTTGTTCGAGAGCGATGGCGCAAGTCTCTCCTCCTGAAAAGGTCTCAAATCAAATATGCCATTAGTCAGTAAACACTATCAGACAAACCTCATGAGGAAAAAAGATTTTCTCATCGCTCTTTGCGCTATGCTCTTGGCCCTTAGTTTACCCGCCGAGGGGCAGCAGCCGAAGGAAATTCCACGGTTAGGTTTTCTCTCTGCCGGTTCGTCTTCCGTTTATTCGTCTCGGAACGAGGCATTTCGGCAGGGCCTGCGTGACCTCGGGTACGCGGAGGGAAAAAACATTACCATCGACTACCGGTTTGCGGAGGGGAAGTTAGAACGCCTTCCTGATCTGGCCGCCGAGCTTGTCCGGCTCAAAGTTGATATACTCGTGACCGCCGGTGTGCCACAGCTTCTTGCTGCCAAGCATGCCACCAGCACGATCCCGATAGTCGCGGCCGGCGCCGGCGATCTTTTAAGTACGGGCCTTGTTGCCAGTCTTTCTCGACCAGGGGGAAACATTACAGGTCTGACCTCCGTTGTAGCGGACGTAGTTGGTAAACAGCTTGAACTGCTAAGGGAAGCCGTTCCCAAGCTCACCCGGGTGGGCGTCCTCTGGGACGCGGCCGATCCGGGCGGCGCCCGTAACTTCAAATTGATGGAGGTTACAGCACAGGCGTTGGGAGTACAGGTCCAACGCCTGGAGGTGCGTGGTCCCGACGAGTTCGAGAGTGCGTTCAGAGCAGCGACTGGAGCACGAGCCCACGCTATGATGATCCTGCAGTCTAACCTTACCAACACTCACCTGAAACGAATCGTGGAACTTGCAGCAAAGAGCCGCCTAGCAACTATGCTCGGAGAGAGCGGGCTCATGGACGCTGGGGGACTCATGTCCTATGGACCAAACTACGCGCACTTGTTCCGGCGCGCCGCCACTTACGTTGACAAGATCCTCAAAGGCGCCAAGCCCGCTGATTTACCCGTCGAACAGCCGACGAAATTCGAGTTTGTGATCAATCTCAAAACCGCCAAGCAAATCGGGCTCACCATTCCACCGAACGTGCTGGCGAGAGCGGATAAGGTCATAAAGTAAATTTTGGATTTTTGATTTTAGATTTTGGGTTGAAACCGAGGACAACGAGCTCATGAACCGATTGCTTTCGAAGTCTCATTCCGGGAATCCAAAATCGGCAATCCAAAATCCAAAATGGCTGGGGCTTTCGGGAATCGCTTTCGTGCTCGTGGTGTGTGGGGCTGTGGCTCAGGCGCAGCAGCAAGGAAAAGTTCCCCGTATAGGTTATTTATCAGCCCTCTCTCCTTCTGCTGAAGCATCTCGTCTCGACGGATTCCGACAAGGTCTACGCGACTTGGGATACGTGGATGAAAAAAGCGTTGTCATTGAATCTCGATTTGCGGAGGGAAAGTTAGATCGGCTCCCCGACCTCGTGGCCGAGCTGGTCCGGCTCAAAGTTGACGTCATTGTGACAGGGGGAAGCCCAGGTACCCATGCGGCGCAGCAAGCTACCAGGACAATCCCCCTGGTCATGACGATTATTGGCGATCCTGTTCCGAGGTTTGTTGCCAGTCTTGCAAAGCCAGGCGGAAACATCACGGGATTGACGCAAATCTCACGAGAGCTAAGCGGAAAAAGGCTGGAGCTGCTGAAGGAGGCATTTCCCAAGATTTCCCGTGTGGCAGTGTTCGATGATGCGGCGCTTACGCCTCAGGTGAAATCTGGGCCATTGCAAGAAACACGGATGGCGGCAGAGGCTTTCGGCGTCAAACTCCAGTTTCTTGAGGTAGGGGGTCCCAATCCGGATTTAGACGGCGCATTCAGAACGGTGAGGAGTCAGCGCGCCGGTGCTCTGATTATCCTACCGGGCCCATCTCTAGTCGTTCACAGAAAGCGTGTTGTGGAGCTGGCGGCAAAGAGCCGGCTTCCTGCGATCTACCCAACGAGCGAGTTTGTTGAGGATGGCGGTCTTATGTTCTATGGGGTGGACCTCGTCGACTTGTGCCGTCGCGCCGCCGTCTACGTGGACAAAATCCTGAAGGGAGTTAAGCCAACCGACTTGCCGGTGGAGCAGCCGAAAAAGTTCGAGCTCATCATCAACCTGAAAACCGCCAAGCAGATCGGCTTGACGATTCCGCCGAACGTGCTGGCAAGAGCGAACAAAGTAATCAGGTGAACCGATTTTTGATTTGCCATCGTGCGGCGGAGTTCATCCTGAGCATCGTCGAAGAGCTCAGGACAAGTTTTGGATTATTTTAGATTGGAAGAAAAGAAAAGGAGATATAGCTATGCGTGAAACACTTTGTATGCGGTTTTTGAATTGGCGCGCCGTCAATCGAAAAGCTAAAACCCGAAATCTAAAATTGCCCGCGCTTGCCCTGGGCGGGCTGTTGTTGGCCGTTTGTCTTCCCGCCCAGGCGCAGCAGCCGGCCAAGGTTTGGAAGGTAGGTGTCCTCGTTTCCACCTCTCGCGCCCAGAATGCATCTCGCGAAGACAGCTTGTGGCAGGGGTTACGCCAGCTGGGCTACGTCGAGGGCAAGAATGTTACTCTGGAGTACCGGTACGCCGATGGGCAACTGGATCGCTTACCCGAACTTGCCGCAGAACTTGTCGGGCTCAAAGTCGATGCCATCGTTGTGTCCGGCACTAGGGCTGCGGTAGCTGCCAAACAAGCCACCAGTACGATCCCGATCGTGCTCGCCGGCGTGGGCGATCCTGTCCAGGCCGGCCTCATTAGCAGCCTCTCGCACCCGGGTAGTAACGTTACAGGGGTGTCGAGGCTTTCACCGGATTTCATCGGTCGGCGAGTGGAACTGATCAAGGAAGTGGTTCCCAAGACTAGCCACATGGCGGCACTTTCGAATCCGGATAATCCGGCACACGCGGCGAACCTGCGACAGATCGACATCGTGGCGCGAGCGTTGGCAATCGAACTGGAGCCAGTGACGGCCCGAAATCCCAATGAGTTCGAAAGCGCCTTCGCGGCTGCAATCAAAGAGCGGGCAGATGCTCTTCTACTGATGCCCGATGCCCTCTTTCACACTTACCCGTCAAAGATTGTCGAACTGGCGGTTAAAAACCGGCTGCCAGCGACGTATGACAGGTCCGACTTCGTCGAGGCGGGTGGATTGATGAGCTTCGCGATAGATATAGCAGACTTGTCCCGCCGCGCGGCCAACTATGTGGACAAGATTCTTAAGGGTTCCAATCCCGCCAACCTGCCCGTCGATGAGCCGGTAAGATACGATTTGGTCATCAACCTCAAAGCCGCTCACGACCTGGGGCTCACGATTCCTCCGAATGTGTTGGCTCGGGCGGACAGAATAATCAAGTGACAGTGGTCAGTAGTCAGTTGACGAGACGAATACCGGAGCTAAATCGATGAAGCAAAATATCTTTGTCTGGTTACTGACAACTATTCTGCTGACAACAAGTTCGTCCGCAGAGGCGCAGCAGGCGAAGAAGGTCCCGCGGATCGGCTATCTCGCTGGTGATCCTCAGGCTCCCTCCCATGAAGCGTTTCGGCAAGGGCTGAGAGATCTTGGCTACATCGAGGGCCAGAGCATTCTCATTGAGTGGCGATTTGCCGAGGACAAACCCGATCGATTTCCGCAGCTTGCCACCGAGTTGGTTCGCGTCAAAGTTGACGTGATTGTTGCGGCCAACGCGGCTGCGCTAGTGTAGTGTC
>VBKY01000422.1 GCA_005879255.1 Deltaproteobacteria bacterium | reverse complement strand
CGCCAGCACATTGGGCGGAATCGTCAGACCGATCTGCTTCGCTGTTTTGAGATTAACTACGAATTCAAACTTCGTTGGTTGCTCGACTGGCAAGTCGGCGGGCTTGGCGCCTTTCAAAATCTTGTCGATGTAGACAGAGACGCGCCGATAGTTTTCAAGATCGTTCGCTGCATAGGACATCAGGCCACCAGCGTTTACATACGTGCTGGAGGTGTAGATTGCAGGCAACCGCTTCTTGGCAGCAAGTTCTACGATCTGCTTTTGATTCGCGACGAATAGCCCGGTCGGGTCCGACGTCACGGCGAGGGCGCCCGCACCCACCTTGGTCGCTCGTTCGAATGCCCTTCCCAAATCATCGGCAATCCGCACCTCAAGGATGTGAAGCTGGATCTTAAGAGAGGGGGCCGCGGCCCGCATCTCCTTCAATTCCAGCCCAAGCGAACCTGGACTCGGGAGTACGGCTATGCGAGTGAGCTTGGGAAAGATCTCTTTGAGCAGCTCCAATCGTTTCACACCCAAATCAGTCGTAACGTTCGTCAATCCCGTCACGTTTCCGCCCGGCCGCGCGAGGCTCACGACTAGGCCGGCGGCGACCGGATCAGCACCGCAATGACGACCGGGATTATCTTCGTCGCGTTCGAGGCAGCACGCGCTACTGTGTTATTTGACACGACAATGATATCGACCTGGAACCTTACCAGATCGGCCACGAGCTCGGGGAACCGATCTGTCTTCCCTTCTGCGTATCGGTACTCGATGGCGATGTTCTGCCCCTCAATGTAGCCCAGCTCTTGCAAACCTTGCCGGAACGCCTTGGTACGGGCCGATTGAGTGTCACGGGTGGCAGCAATTAAAAAACCTATTCGGGGAACTTTCTTCGGCTGCTGCGCATGAGCTACAATGCTAAGAGCTAAGAGCAATATGGCTAACACAAAACAAAAAACTCTTTTCCTATCGGAATTTTTAATCGAAAATCTAAAATCGAAAATCCAAAATTGTTTCATCTGATCAATGTCTTAGCACAGTCCGTAGAAGGTCACGTATTGTCGAAAATTTTGCGTAGCCTTCCGGCAGGACTGCATGGTGAGATCCGGCAGCCGAAGTGATTAACCCTGAGTCGGAATGATAGTCTGGTAAGCGCGGCATACCAGCTGAACACACTTCATAATTCATCGGCAATTTAGAGCAAGCTGTTGAATTGCCGGGCCAATTTGCTCGGAAGGCGAGCGACGTTAAGGGCTTTAGGCCAGGCCAGTGTAGTCAGTTTGATATACCCTGTAGCAAGCTTGCGTCAGGACCAGATCATAAGGATGATCCGTGCAGCTTGAAGCCCGCCTACCTTATGCGTAGAGTTTGGACCAATCGAAAAAAGGGGGCTTCACGGTGAACAAAACGTGGCTCGCTACGGCTTTCTTCTTTGCACTCCTTAGCCTCATTCTGTACGGTGCGTTCCTGATTTTGACTCCGTTCTTGACCGCCATCACCTGGGCGGTGATTCTGGCCATTCTCGTGTATCCGCTTTACGCTTGGCTGCTCCAGCGATTGCGTGGCCGCGCGACGCTTGCGGCGATTACCGTTATGGTCGTGATCACGCTGCTCGTGATTTTGCCCGGAGTGGAGCTCGTGCGATTCTTGACGGACGAAACCGTTTCGTTAGTGCAGTCGGTCCGGTCACTCATGGATGAGGAGGGCAAGCAAGAATGGTTGGCGAAGCCGTGGGTGCAACAATTGCTGAGCTGGTGGAACATGGTGTCGTTCCGGCTGATGGACTTTAAGATCAACTGGAAAGAAATGTTGGTTCAGGGCGCGCAATCTTCATCGACATTTCTGGTCACGCAAGTCAAAGGCATCGCGCAAAACGTGTTATCGTTCACCATAAACTTTATCATCGCTTTGTTCACGCTTTTTTTCGTCCTGCGCGATGGCGCTGAATTTCTAAGCCGCGTGCAGCGGCTGCTGCCGATGGATAGGGAGCATCAAGAGCGGCTGTTGAGAAACATCGTGGACGCGGTTACGGCGGTGGTGCATGGTTCGTTGGTCGTGGCGATGGTCCAGGGTTTGCTCGCGGGATTGGCCTATTGGGTTTTGGGAGTGCCCTTTGCGGTCCTGTGGGGCGTGATCACTGCCTTTGCCGCGCTGCTGCCGTTCGGTGGTACGACGCTTGTTACGATTCCGGCGTCGCTCTACCTTTTTTTGCAAGGAAATAACGTTAAGGGAATTATCATGCTGATCTGGTGCCTTGGCGTCGTTGTGATGATCGATAACGTTTTGAAGCCGCTTTTCATCGGCAGCCGGATAAAGCTTCCCATGTTGTTTCTGTTCTTCGGCATTCTCGGCGGTCTGGCCGTGTTTGGCGCGCTGGGATTGATTCTCGGACCGGTGCTCTTCGCGCTGCTGGCCGTGCTGCTCGATCTCTATTCCGAGGAGTACTCGAGCGGCGAGCCCGAGTAACCAAGCCGCTGGCAACCGGCGGCGATTGTGAATATACATTGACATGCACATGGATCGTGGCTGAAAAATTTCTAAAACGAGGAGGCGCCATGGCTGACGATCTACAAATCAAACGTGAAATTGTTTTGGAAGCGGATGCCGAGACTTTGGAGCGGATGCGCAAGGAAGGGCACGCGCGCGGCTTCACGGTTTTTTGTGATGAAGGGGAGCGTATCGGCGGCGACAATACCGCGCCGCCGCCGTTGGCCTACTTCGGCCTCTCGGTCGGGTTTTGACTGCTCACTCAGATTTCCCGGTACGGGGAAATGCTCAAGACTCACATCGACAAGGCAAAAGTCTTTGTAACGGCGCGCTTCAAGAACGAAGGCTCGGTGTTGCGAGAAACCGTGCAAGCGGAAGGACTGGGCGTAGAAACCCGCTGCGAGATCAGCTCGAGCGAGGCGGCCGACAAGGTGGCAAAGGTGGTACGCAACGCCGAAGCCGGCTGCTATGTTATCCAGACCATTCGCAATCCGACTGCGGTGAAGAGCGAGTACAGGCTCAACGGCCAGCCGTTCGATCCGGAGGCGTTTAAGAAATAAAAATTTTCGGGTTGATTGTGAAAGCGTATTTACCACAGAGACATAACGCGGCCGAGTCGCAAACAAACAAGAGAAGAATTTTGCCGCAAAGAACGGAATGGGCGCAAAAAAAGAGTCGGGATTTTTCGGGGGCGAGGTTGAAAACCGCCCTCTTGGTTTCGCTTTTGGCGGTTTCGCCGGGTCAAAAAAGGAGAAGATATGACGACGGATGAAGAGTTTTTTAATATAAAATACAAAAAAGGATCGCTCGATCCGAAGACGGCGCAATTGGTCTTCTTCGCCGCGTGTATCGCCATCGGCCATGAGGGCGGGGCGCGGCGACACTTGAAGCAGGCGCGCGAGTGCGGCGCGACCGAGGATGAAATTACCGAAGCGATGGTGTACGCGATGCGACCGGCGGCGGCGAAGGTGCGCGACCTTGCCAAGGCGGTCATCGCGAAATAGGACGGAGATCAGCACGTGATTGGGGCGTGTGGGACCACGCAGACCCAACGCGACGAAAAGGAGAGAAGCGGCAAATTCTCGCCTCCGCGTCCTCAGCGCCTCTGTGATGAAATCATCCGAATCTTTCGAGTCCTTCGTAGTAAATGACATTACCGGCGAATCGAGTAGGTGCATATGAATCAGTGGACCAAAGACGTTAGCGAAGAAAATTTCGAAGCGGAAGTTCTGGAGCGTTCGAATGCGGTCCCGGTGCTGGTGGACTTTTGGGCTCCTTGGTGCGGCCCCTGCAAAGTGCTGGGGCCGCTTTTGGAAAAACTTGCCGAAGAACATGCCGGCGAGTTCATCCTCGCCAAAGTAAATGTCGATGAGAACCAGAATTTGGCTGGCATATTCGGCATCCAGGGGATTCCCGCGGTGAAGCTTTTCATAGACGGCGATCTTGCATCGGAGTTTACCGGCGCATTGCCGGAGCCGATGCTGCGCGAATTTTTATCGAAGTTCCTGCCGAGCGCAGCGGATAAGCAGGCAGAGAAAGCCGCCGAGCTTGAAGGCGAAGGCAAAATCCCCGAAGCGAAGGCGCTTTATCAGGCGATTCTCGAATCCGATCCGAATCACCCAAAGGGTCTGCTCGGGATGGGGCGTCTGGCGATGAATGAAGGAAACCAAGAGGCGGCGTTGAGTTACTTGGATAAGATCTCGCTGGTTGCCGATGAGCGCAAAGAAGCCGATCGTCTCATTGCCCGGCTAAAACTCCAGGGTGGCGCGGCGCAGAACGAAGCGGCACTCAGGGAGAAAGTCAAATCCGAGCCCAACAACCTCGCCGCCAGGTTCGACCTAGCCCAGACGTTGGCGGGCGTGGAAAAGTACGAAGAAGCGCTCAAGGAATTTCTCAACATCGTCAAGACCGACCGCGCTTTTCAAGACGACGGCGCACGCAAGGCGATGATTCAGATCTTCGAGGTGTTAGGACCGGACGATCCGTTGACGGAAAAATATCGCTCCGAGCTCGCCAAGGTATTGTTCAGCTAGAGTGTGGTCGCTACGGTCGCTTAAATAGGTCATTCGCTTTCGCCGTCATGCCGGCCCTTCGATTGCGCTCGGATAAACTCCGGCAGGCATCCAGCCGAGGGCGTATGCCATACGCCCCCACAAAAATTCCTGGACACACATTAACTATGATCCGGCCCACTGGGAGGAATTATGAGCATGATCACACTAGAACAATCGAATCACATCATCGAAGCGATTTTCGCTCGCGGCCGCGAGTTGAGCTGCCGCCCTCTCAGCGTCGTTATCGTCGAACCCGGGGCCAAGGTGAAGGCGTTTCAGAAAGAAGACGGCTCGGCGATGATGCGCTTCGAGATGGCTTTCGGCAAGGCGTACGCGGCGCTTGCCCTCGGACGTTCCTCATCGCTTGTGCGCGTGCGCACGGAAGAGCGGCCGTTGTTCATGCAGTATTTGATGCGCGCTTCGGGCGATCAGATTTTTCCCGAAGGCGGCGGCATGCTAATCCGCGATAACGGAGGCGAAGTCATCGGCGCCGCGGGCGTTACGGGTGATACGCAGGAGCGCGATGAGGAGCTCGCCGCTCACGGCATCCGCGCCGCCGGCTTCAAGACCGACGAAGACTGCGCCGATTTAGGCAAGCAAGTGCGGCTGGAAAATTAAGGTTCTAATTGGAGTACTGGAGTAGTGGAGTAATGGAGTGATGTTATTAAACCAATACTCCAGCACCCCTTTCCCTCACGCGATCCACTCCGAGACCGGCGCTTGTGCTTCTTGGAGCGGTTGGCAAACGATATCCACCAGACTTGGGCCTGCGTGTTCCAACGCTGCGTTTAGTGCTTTGCGCAAATCATTTGGCTCGGTAACACGCCAGCTCTTGACGCCGAAAGCGGCGGCCACGGCAGCGTGATCGGTGACGCCGAAATCGACCGCGAAGTAGCGCTGGCCGTAGCCCGACTTTTGTCCCGCCTTGATCCAGCCGTAGCTCGCATTCGAAATGACGATGAAGGTTATCGGTAGGCGATATCGCACCGCGGTTTCGAGCTCGCCGCAAGTAAAACCAAAGCTGCCGTCACCCATTACTGAAACACATTTGACTTCCGGCCGCGCGAAATGAGCGCCCATCGCCGCTGCCATGGAGTAACCGAGCGCACCGTGAGCACGGTTGGAAAAAAAGCGCCTTCCCGTGCAGCGCACCGGGTAGTAGGCCGAAAAATAGGGACAGGGTGTGCCGGCATCGGCAACCACGATGGCGTCCGCATCGAGTGCTCGCGTCAGCTCAGCGACCACTCGTTCGGGCTTAATCGGTTTGTCGCCGGACTCGGCCAGAGCTTGGAACTTGGCAAATTTCTCCGCCTTCGAAAATTCAACTCGCGATGCGTCAAGCGGCCGGTGCGTGCTCGCCAGCGCCTCATTCAACATGCTTAGTCCGAATTTGGCGTCGCCGATCAATGCCACGTCCACCGGGTAATTTGCACCGGGAACCGCCGGATCGACGTCGAGATGAACTACTTTGCTCTTTCCGGGAGCGGGATGGCGCCAGCGTTCGGTGGTCACCGAGCCGGCGCGGCAGCCGATAAAAAAGACCACATCCGCCTGATCGACAAGGGCGCGCGTTTCAGGTGTGCCGCCGTTGGAGCCGACAACGCCGACGGCCAGTGGGTGCTCTTCGCTGATCGAACCTTTGCCGCTGATCGTGGTGGCGACGGGCGCCGACAGTCGCTCGGCGAGTTCGAGAAGCTCTGGCTCTGCCTCGGACATCAATATGCCGCCGCCGCAGATGATAACCGGACTCGCCGTGTCGCGCAGTGTGGCGGCGGCACGTTCGACGAAATCACGATCGGGTGCCACGCGCTCAGCCGGATAGCGGCCAAATCTCGCATCGCCCCAAATTTCGGCTTTATTCACCGAGCTGTTCTGCACGTCGAACGGCAGGGCGATGTGCGCGGCACCAGGCCGGCCGGTGGTGAGGTGTTTGAACGCCGCGCGGAACATGCGCGGCAGATCTTCGGCGCGGTTGAGCACCGCGTTCCATTTCGTCACCGGTCGCATGAGCGCGCCTTGATCAAGCTCGGTCAACGTGTAGCGTCCGCGCGCCGCGACAGAAATATCAGAGTTGATGCAAAGCACCGGCACCGACGATTCGTTGGCTTCGGCGAGGCCCGGCAGGATATAGGTCACACCGCCGCCGCTCGGTCCTTCACAGACGCCGACCTTGCCCGAGACACGGGCGTAGCCATCCGCCATGTAGGCGGCGGAGCGCTCGTCGCGCGCAAGCACGTGACGCATGCCATGCGGCAGTCGCGCCAGAGCGTCATAGAACGGCAGGCTCGTGTCGCCGCAAAGTCCGAAGAGAATCTCGACGCCATGGGCTTTCAGCATCTCGACAGCGGCTTCGGCTCCACTGAGAGTATCCGTTTTCCGATCGGTTGAATTTGTCATGTCGATATTTCCGCGAGTCTGGCGTCGATAAACTTCGCTGCCAAAGACGGTCGTGAGCTTCCTCCTCTTTGTCGATCGTATTATGATGATGCAGCGGATTACAAATGCCGTAATCGTCGGGAGTTCCTGGGAGGAACACCATCTTGACTCCCTCTGTTGATTCAATCGAACCCGAAGTTCAACGTTTGGCGCGTTCGCTGTACCGCAAAGCGGCGGAGAATAAACCTTCGCTCTTCGAGGCCAAAGATCTTTTGGGGCGGATGCTGGACTGGTCGCTCGAAGACGAGTCGCTCAGGATCGCTTTGTTTCGTTTCGTCGACGTCTTGCCGAGTCTCGAGTCGTCGGCTGAGATCGGCCGCCATCTGGAAGAATATTTCGCGCGCGTCGATCATGCGCTAGGCGGCTTGGTTTTCCTCGCGCAGGCGCTCCACGCCGGAACACTCGTCGCTCCCGTCGTTCGGCGTAACGTGATCAAGTTGGCGCGCCGCTTCATCGCCGAAGAAAGCGGCGATCATTTGGTCAGTGTGCTTACCAATCTCAGAAGGGAGCCGGCGGCGTTTACATTAGACGTTGTCGGCGAAGCGACGGTGAGCGATCTCGAAGCCAGCGCCATGCAGCAACGCTATCTCGATCTGTTGCGCCGCCTGGCCAAAGTCAGCGAGGGCTGGCCGTCGTGCGCTCAGATCGATGAGTCACCCAGCGGAAAAATCCCTCGCGTCAATCTTTCGGTCAAGCTCTCCTCATTGTGCGCGCGCTTTGATCCTTTGGATCCAAATACTGAAGTGACCGTGCGCGAACGGTTGCGCGAGCTGTTTCGCGAAACGGCGCGCTTGGGCGCGGCGGTCACGGTCGACATGGAACAGTTTGCTTTTAAGGATCTCACGCTGGCGATTTTTCGCAGCGTGTTGGCAGAGAAGGAGTTTCACGAGCGGCCCCATGCCGCGATTGCTGTGCAAGCTTATCTCACGGATTCGGAAAAAGATGTCACAAACTTGGTTCGCTGGGCGCGACAGCGCAAACGGCGGATCGGCGTACGGCTAGTAAAAGGCGCCTATTGGGACAGCGAGATCGCCTGGGCGCAACAGAAAGGTTGGCCGATTCCCGTCTACTTAGAGAAAGCCGAGACCGACGCCAGCTACGAGCGGCTCACCCGGTTGTTATTAGAAAGCCACGATGTCATTGACGCCGCTTTCGGTAGTCACAATCTGCGCAGCTTGGCGCATGCCATCGTCGCCGCCAAGGAGCTAGGCGTTCCGCCCAACGGCTACGAGATTCAAATGCTCTACGGCATGGCTGAACCGGTGCGCCAGGCGATTATTCAAAACGGCCAAAGAGTTCGGGTCTACCTTCCCGTGGGCGAATTGCTGCCGGGGATTTCCTATCTGATCCGCCGACTCATGGAAAATACCTCCAATACTTCTTTCCTGCGCCAGACCTATGCCGACAAAAAGGATGTCGCCACTTTGATCAAGGCTCCATCGGTGGCGGAAAAGCGGAGAGAAGAAATAGTTACGCAAAAGACGATTCCAAGTGACGGACGAGGGGAGTTTCGCAACGAGCCGCTGGTCGATTTTTCGCGCCAGGAAAACCGTGAACACTTCGCTCGAGCCCTCGAACATGTCCGCGCCGAATTCAAAAGACAAAGCCCAAAGCGGAGCAATGGCCAATGGCTGGAGTCGGTCAATCCCGCCAATCCGAAAGAGGTCGTCGGACGCGTTCGCATCGCTAGCATCGATGAAGCAGAGGCAGTGATCGACCGCGCTGCGCGCTTTTTTCCCGAATGGCGCGACACACCGGCGCCCAAGCGGGCGAAGATTCTTTTCGATGCAGCCGGTATCATGCGCGAGCGGCGCTGGGAACTCGCCGCCTGGGAAGTTTTTGAAGTCGGCAAGGGCTGGCGCGAAGCGGACGCCGATGTGATCGAAGCGATCGACTATTTGGCCTATTACGCGCGCGAGATGTTGCGCCTGGCTGAGCCGCGCGAGACCCAGCAGCTTCCCGGCGAAACCAATATTTATTTCTACGAGCCGCGCGGCATTGCCGCGGTCATCGCGCCATGGAACTTTCCTCTGGCGATCCTTACCGGCATGACGGCCGCGGCGTTGGTTACCGGCAACTGCGCGCTGATGAAACCAGCCGAGCAGTCGCCGATGATGGCCGTGCATCTGCTGGAAATGTTGCGCGAAGCGGGCTTGCCTGAGGACGCGTGTCAGTTGCTTCAAGGCGGCGGTGAAATCGGCGCGCATCTCGTGCGTTCGCCCAAGATTCACGTCATTGCGTTTACCGGATCGCGTGAAGTGGGCCTGGAAATCCTTCGCGAAGCTTACACGCATCGGCCGGGCCAAGACCATGTCAAGCGGGTGGTGTGCGAGATGGGCGGTAAGAACGCCTTGATCGTCGACACTGACGCCGATCTGGACGAAGCCGTGGTCCATATCATTGATTCCGCCTTTGGCTATCAGGGGCAGAAATGCTCCGCGGCATCGCGCTTGATTCTGCTTGAAGAAATCGACGACCGGTT
>VBKY01000251.1 GCA_005879255.1 Deltaproteobacteria bacterium | reverse complement strand
TCCTTGAGCAACTCCAATCGTTTGCCAGCCAACACCGCCGCGATAGTGGCAAATCCGGTAAGGTTTCCCACCGGGCCGCGCCAAGCTGTCTACTAGTCCAGATGCAACAGGCTCCGCTTGGCCGAGAAAAACGATCGGAATCGTTCTGGTAGCGTTTTTGGCAACTAAGGCAATTGTCGTGGAGTTCGCAAAGATTACGTCAACCCCAAGATGCACTAGCTCCGCGGCAAGCTCAGGGGCCCGATGGAGCTTCCCATCCGCATATCGGTACTCGATGGCGATGTTCTGTCCTTCTATGTAGCCACGCTCGCGCAGTGCCAGCCGAATTGCCGTGGAACGGGTGGAGTCACGAGTTGGCTCCTGCGTCGATAGATACCCTATCCGGGGCACCTTCTTTGGCTGCTGCGCCTGCGCGGCACCGTAAAGTGCTAAGAGCGTAGCGCAAAGAATAAGGGGCGTGATTTTTTTCTTCATGTCTTTTTCTTTGCGTCTCCATCCACTTGTCACTCGACACCCGCCCCTTCTTACTTGATTGCCCTTTCTCACTTAATCACCTTATCCGCCCTCGCCAGCACATTCGGCGGAATCGTCAGGCCGATCTGCTTGGCGGTTTTGAGATTGATCACCAGCTCAAACTTCATTGGTTGCTCCACAGGAAGATCGGACGGCTTCGCGCCTCTCAGAATTTTGTCCACATAAGTCGCAGCGCGGCCGAATCCTACCGGGCTGGGGCCGTAAGCTAGGAGGCACCCCTGCTCTGCCCACGCCCCACTACTGGCTATCGCCGGCAATCGACTCTGAGCAGCAAGGTCGCAAATTCGTTCTCTGTAAAGGGACAGGAAGCCAGAAGACGGGACAACGAGAGCATCGGCGCGCTTGCTTCTTGCGGTGTCAAGTGCGCTCTCGATCTCGTCCGGCTCGCGCACCTGAAAGGCTAACAGTTGCACGCCCAAAGACCGGGCAGTGCCGTCCATGTGTTTGAAATACAGTTTCCAATTTGGACTAGAGGAATACGCTAACACAGCGACCCGAGAAGCTTTTGGAATAGCTTCCTTTGCCAGCTCTAGTAGTTTTCCGCTCAGCTCCGGCGCCAGAACGGATATCCCTGTAATATTTCCACCGGAACACGTTAGACTGGCGACAAATCCTAACTCAACCGCATCACTTACACCTGTCATGACGATGGGAATCGTCGTAGTCGCGTTCTTAACCGCCTGGACGGTCGGATACCCGCCGGAGGTTACAATGACATTGACCTTAAGACGGACGAGTTCGCTTGCGAGATCGGGTAGCCGGTCAAACTTCTCTTGTGCGAAGCGCCATTCTATCGCTATCGTTTGTCCTTCGATGTAACCGAGTGACTGCAGACCTTGCAGGAATGCTTTTTCACCGGCTTCAGGCCCCGATCGCGTAGCTATGTAACCGATCCGTGGAATCTTCTTCGCTTGCTGCGCCTCGGCGAGATGCATGCAGGCGACAAGGAGAACCGTGAGTATCCAAAGGAACGTTCTATTCATGGCCTTCGGCAACGGATATGCCACAAACAAGAGCCAATGAAAATCGTATTTTTACGGCTGCGGTGAAGCCGTCAAGGCAAACTTGTGGCGTGGAAGGGCGCGATGGATAAAACGAACAGAGCAGGATATCGTGAGCTGACCTAATCGCTCAGTCGTTAGGGAGGTCATATGGTTGTTGAAGTCAAATACCAAACGAAAAGGGACGCGACTACCTAATGCACTCAGACCGAGTATTTTGAAACCAATGCAATACCGGATAAATCGAGTATAGTTAGAAAATTGTTAGCGATGGGCGTGGATTTTGCCGAAGATACAGTTTTAATTTCCGCCTACATTGATGGGGATGGTGACACACTGAGAAGAGGCGGATTTCGCATAACTGAACTGTGAATCTTAAAAACCCTTCACGCGGGCGGCTCATCAGAAGATCTTGAAAAACGTAGAAATTGGCAGCAGCGAAATCGAACACAGATCCAGAGCTAAATACTTTTGATTTAGCTACTTCGCGCTGGCTTGGTCGAATCACTACTCAATCGGGGTCATGTTAGGACCCTGGCGCGATCTCGGCGATTGCGCGGAGTATGACAACCCCCACCCGGTTCGAAAAAGTCGAACTGAAGCGACTCGTCACAAGGTATAGGAACAGTCCATATCGTATGGCGTGGATTGTGATTCGGAGCAAAGGGCGTTCTGCCGTTCGTGCGGATAGACGTTTGTCTATTCGGTCTAATATCCACTCGGTCACTTGATCACTTTATTCGCCCGTGCCAGCACGATTCGGCGGAATCGTATGTTGTCAACGTAAACGGCGGCGCGCCGAAACAGGTCGAGAAAGCTGACGCCATAGCTCATAAGGCTCCCGTCTTTGACTCATTCCGGATTATAGTAGGTCGCCCAGAGCCGGGCTCTTTAACGCAGGGTTGGCAATGTGTTTTCGCTGAGAATATCTAACCGCTGCCGGTTGGCTTCAGTAGACGATGCGGCTTGCGCGCATTGAAGTAACGAACCCATTGGTCATACAGGTTTTGTGGCGTAAACATTTCCTTCGCTTCGCCGTCCGTTCCGTTAAAATGCCAAACTGTTAGTTTATCGTGACGCCATGAAAGCCGTAAGAAGAGGCTACCTTTACTGTCGAGATAGGCCCCCGCCATTCTGAGAACATGTGATATCCCAAGGGGGTTCAGCGGGTTACCATCCCAACTTGTTCTCGACGCTTTGCCTGCTTGGTCTAAAAGCTCGATGTTATTTCGGGTGAAACGGATTTTGGAAAAGTGAAAAAGCGTTGAGTCGGTTTTTTGTTTACAGTTGTTCTTGGCTGCGTTGATGATTAGGCTCAGAAAAGATTTTTTAAGCCTCGGCTTAGGCGCACACGGGCTCTTTGTTTCTCTATATGTGCCGCTCACTACGAAGCCGTGGTTGTCTGACATCTCTAAATCGAATGATTCTACTCCAAGTTTTTCAATTCCCTGGCCAATCGCGCGTAAGACACATTGATAGTTGACAGCAGCTTTCGACTTCATTCTCGATCCAACCTGGTGACCATTTTGAGTCATCGCGTGAAGCAGCCGCAAAGTTAGTGCCACCACTCAAAGGTGCTAGATTTTTCCTAAAGGTCCGCCAATGCTCCAATGATTCCTAGCAAAGTGGATAAATTCCAAGCCCCCATGCTAAACAGATTTGTAACTTTCATTCCCATGCGTTCTTCGGTCGATGAGGCCGAAAAGGTGTGGATGTCTGAGCTCCCGGCAATCATAGGCTCGCATCGCCTCACGGCTACTTGATCACCTTATCCGCCCGTGCCAGCACATTGGGCGGGATCGTGAGCCCGATCTGCTTTGCGGCTTTCAAATTTATCACCAACTCCAATTTTGTCGGCAGTTCAACGGGCAGATCGGCGGGCTTTGTGCCTTTCAATATTTTATCAACGTATACTGCGGCGCGCCGGTATGCGTCGGCGCTGCTGTGCCGTAAGACATGAGACCGCCAGAGTCGATAAACTGCAAGTTCGCATACATCCCCGGCAGACGGTTCTTGGTCGCAAACTCAATTATCCGTGAGCGTATCGTGTTCAGAACCGGACTCGGATTGGTGAGGATAGCACGGGCACGGGTTTTCATAATCGCCTCTGACGCAGAGGCGAAGTCGTTAGGACTGCGCACCTCTACAGAGTGAAGTTGTATTCGCAATGCGTCGGCCGCGGCCTGCGTGGCTTTCAAAGCGACGGTCGTGCTCGCCGACGGACTCCAAAGGAATGCAACTTGGGTGATTCCCGGAATCACGTCTGTTAGGATTTCGAGCCTTTTACCGCCCAAATCTGGCGAGAGAATTGATATCCCCGTGGCATTGCCTCCCGGTCTTGCAAACTATTCACGAGGCCAGCCTCGACCGGATCGCCCACACCGGAGAAAACAATCGGAATCGTGTTAGTGGCTTGCTTGGCCGCTACAGTTCCGGGCGTTGCTTGAGCAAAATCACGTCCACATTGATCTGGACGAGTTCTTTCGCCAGCTCTGGCAGTCGCTCCAGCTTTCCTTCTGCGTACCGATACTCAATAACTACATTTTTCCCTTCCCAATAACCGAGGTCGCGCAAACCCTGTCGGAACTCATCGACGATGAATTTGTGAGTGGAAGAGTTGCCATTGACCAGCATGCCGATCCGGTAGACTTTCGGCTGGCTGCGCCTCGGCGAGATGCATGGAAGCAAGAACAAGAACCGTGAGTATCCAAAGGGACTTTTTATTCATGGCCGTGCTTTTTCACCGCAATGGATATGCCACAACAATAAGCCAATGAAAACCGTCTTTTTGCAGTGAGAGAGCAGGCAAGCGTCGCCGTTCGACTACAGGGCGTATCAAATTTGATTCGCGCCTTACTACAACTTTGCCTTGACGCCTCCACCGCAGACGTGGAGAATGCGTCGCCATGAACCTCGTCTCACGTTCCGCCGGGTCAGCTGGAAATAGCGCTGGCAGGCATCATTTCAAAAACACGACCGCCGGCTTGTCCAATTTTTGGGACGCACCTTCACGAGAAACTTCATAAGTTAGGACGCATAATCATCCACTACGTGCAAAGAGCTTTCCCCATGCTCCCAGTTTGTTAGGCATAATTGATGCTCTTCTCAGAGTTGTGAGCGGTCTAAAATTCGCCTTGGCACCGGGCTTGGTTATATTCGACAGCAAAGGATGGTTGCCGAATCTGTTGCATGCTAAATCACTCAGAGTTATCGGACAGTCGCTGGAGGCCGCCGGGATTGCGGCTTTCGAGCTGGAGAAAAATGACCAGTGCTATCTCGTCTGCAGTGCTTGCGTAACAAGAGAGGGCGAATCGATTTTGCGGAACGCTCTTGGAGGCAATGATTTTTCGTCGCAAGGCGACCACCAAACAAGATCTAATCCTCTGTTCTGTTTCCGCCCCGCCGATATTTCATGCCTTGACGTCCAGGCTCGAAATAAACAAAAAAGTCAATCTGGTTCAGTTGCGCGGACCTCGAGCTTGCTGTCTCACCGTTTACGCGCTTTGGGCGATCATCTTGACAGGATTCAGGTGAGCGTTTTCCGTATTGTCTGGACCCTTGACTCGATTGTTATCGTTTACCAAAGAGTGGACGGGCAGTACCAGTGTAAAATCTTTACGGCTGAAGAACTGCAGCAGTTGGCTTTGCAGCCGAGATTCCGACGCTCCAATGCGTATCTCATTCCGCAGCTGAATATGTGAAATTAAGCCATGAACTCGCCATCTGTCATGCGATGTTACATAGAAAACTAAATGAAAAACTTATTTCGTACTTTTATTTTCTTTTTGCTAGTACAGGGAACTGCCTATGCTCGCTACGTGCTGCTGAGATGGAATGACAATTCGGATGACGAGGAAGGATTCGTTGTCGAACGCACAGTATCGGATGACTGCGTTGGTGGTTGGGAAGTGATCGGATACACTGGGATCAACCAAAATTTCTTCGAGGATATTTACATTCCCGGGGCATGCTATAGGGTTGCGGCATACAATCAATTAGGCCCAAGCACATATAGTAACATTGTCCGAGCGCCTGTAGATTAATGGCGTTGTAAAATCTCTAGTCGCTTCACCATGAAGCTCCGCGACCATCCAAGGATGATCCGTACGAATGGCTATTGCAGTTGGCCACCGTCATGGACAGCTGCGGACCAAGGTCGGGACGAGAAACCGATCGGAGAAGTTGGAACTCTTGAAGACGTTGTGAGGAGCCATATTATCGACGATAAGCTTTTCCTGTTTATGGAGTCTGACGGTTTTCGATACATGGGTTTCATAACCTTTGATGATTCAGGGTTCTGCAACAAGATTTATCGGCTCCTAAAACACTACGTTGGGCGGCCGATCAAAGAGATCGGTGACATAGAGTTGTCGCACATACCCTAAGAGGATCGCAGTCGACCGGAACACGCACAACCCGATGACAAGGCTCAGCACCCTCGCGGATTCGGTCAATTCCTCCTTGGTTTGATACTTCTAATCTTAGAATGTTTGAGGCGCACGGCAACGGACATTTTCTTTGAGGTCAAGGAACGGTGGCTCGAATGGCGCCTTCATCGCATGGCTTCGGAAAAATATTCGCCATCGTTTAAATAGGGTTCCATTCAATCAAGAACTTTGAACTGTTTAAATTAGTTCCAGACGTTTAAGTCGTTCAAGGGCACCTATCGCACCAATAGTTTGCCACCGTTCATTCTCAAATGGCGCAACGAACCTTCTCTTGGTTAGATCATAGATGGCGTAATATGGGTTCTTGATATAAACTCCGACGCAGCCCTTGCGCAGAGCAGGAACGATTTGAAGCCAAAAGGAGCGAAAGAGATGGCAACTGCAAGGAGGAAAATGAACGCGACTGAACGCCGCCAACGATTGCGTGCCTTGCTCGCCGGTGATCGGTGTGTCTACGCTCCGCAGGTCTTCGACCCGATCTCGAGCCGTATCGCTGAGGACCTCGGATTCGAGGTAGGTGTGGGGGCGCCCCCGAACTTTGAGTTAATGGTGACGGGCGCGCCTGAATACGGCTTAGTGACATTGACCGAGATCGCGGAGCAGACCCGCCGAATTTGCCGTGCCAGCAGCATCGGCTTCATCGTGGCTGGTGCTCGCGCCATCGGGAACGCCCTCAACATGATGCGTGCTGTGGAGGAATTGGAGAGTGCTGGAGCGTCCGCCTTGGGCATAGAATATCAAAGGCTACCTATTGTCTTTGGCAGCCCGACTTTCCATAGCGCCATGCAGAAGCCCCTGGAAGTGCGGCGGGATGTTGATTACGAGCCCGCAGTCGCGATGGAGGAGACTGTCGGCAAGGTTAAGGCCGCTCTCGCCGCTCGTCAGGATGGTCTAGTCATCTTCGGTCGCGTTCGCGTCGAGCCCGATGTCTCCGAAGCCATCCGCTTGGTCAAAGCCTACGAAGAGGCGGGGGCGGAGGGGCTCTGGCTAGGCCAGATTTTCAGACATGAGTCGCTGGAGGCCATTCACTCCGCGACCAAACTGCCATTGATAATTGGCGGCTCGGCGGCAGACGTTGCCAAGGAACATGGAGGCGAACGATACCTGGTCGCGAACGGTGTGCGCATCGCATCGCTAGGACGGGTTCCTCTCTTGGCCGCGATGAAAGCGATCTACGATGCCCTCAAGGCACAGCGCGACGGCAAGACCGAGACCGAGTTAGCTTCCCTCATCGCCCCGCGGGAGTTAGAGTCCAGGATTGCTTGGGAGGCGCAATACGACGAGTGGATCAAAAAGTATTTATATTAGACCTGCATCCCTGCAGAGCTGGATGCGGAACTCCCGTTGGCGGTAGCGACCGGTTCGTGGTCGTTTGTAGACGATTCCTCCTTCTCTCCTTATAATTAATCAGGACCGTCCCTTCGTAACGCTGCGCGCCAGCTAAAATGCGCCATTGAATTTCCCGCGCGCGTCCTCGCTACCGGTCCGCCCGGGGAAAGCCAAAGGCCTCAACAATCATCTTCATCCATTTCGATACGAGATGAATATTTTCCGTATCGACAACTGCTACTTTCCTTCCTCTAACAATTTTTTCCAGCTCCGACCCCGGGACGTACATAGAGGACCTGTGCGGCTCATTCTCATCCATGATCCGCTGCCCTTCGGGGCTGGCCAGAAATTCCAGGAAGAGAAGGGCGCTATTGGGATGCGGCGCATTATTGACGACCGCCTGCGCTATTAAGGGACGAACCGGTATTGGCTCAATCACTTTGCATACCAGAACTTTTTGGGGATCCTTCTTTCGAACCCGCATGCAGGAATGGTAGTTGGTGAGCTGATGGAGGGCGAACTCACCGGCGGCTATCCCTGTCATTGCCGTCGTTTGCGACCGAAACCAGATAGGTTCCTGCTGTCTGAGCCCCTGGGCATACTTCACCAGCCATTCCTCTCCCAACCCGACGGCCAGGGGTGTCAGGCCATGCGGACGTATATCCACCAGAAACTTCCTGCCCTTAAGCTCAGGCTTTAGGAAGTCCTCCCAGGTGTTCGGAGCCCGCTCTTCGGAAATACGCTCCTTGTTGTAAGCGACAACGCCAATGGCCTGGGCCGAGATAACAATGTTCCGGCTGCTCGGATCAATCATTTTTGTCGGGATCTGCAGCACCCTGCGCTCCGCCATTCCCAGGATGTCGATTTTTTTGACGTGAGGTACATAATCGAGGTAAATCTCTATCGCCGGATTGAGAACATCCCACTCGGTTTTCGCACCGACCTGCAACTCCCGAATGAAGCGATGATGTGCTTCGGGACCACCACTATCCTCGAGGTGGACGTTAATAAACGGGTATTTCTTATTGAATGCCTTCGTAATTTGGGAACTGCTGCCCTCGAACTGGACGAGCGCGCGAAGTCTACCCTCCTGCCGGGCCTTGGCGATGATCTCGTCGCGGCTCGTATAGAAGACAAAACCTTTGGACTCTGCTTGCTTCTTGGCGTCCACTAATGCAGGGTTCACGGTTTGGGCGAAAGCAATCGGACTAGCTGCAACGACATGCACAGTCGGCAAAACTATCAATGCTACTTGCAGAAGAGTGAAGGAACCAAGAATCTTGTTGAGAAATAAAATTCTCATGGCCACATCCTTTAGATAAGTTCATAACTTCTAAGCAATCTGTCCCCGGGATCACCAGGTCGTCATTTGATTGGGTCAGTTATTCGATTTGGTGGTGAATCCGGTTATGTTCCCCCCAGGCCGCGCGAGGCTATCAACTAGCCCATCCCCAACAGGACCAGACACGCTTAAAAAAACGATAGGGATCGTTCTTGTAACGTTCTTGGCTTGCACGAGCTCGGCAAACTGGCTTCGGCTACGGTCCCATCCCTGGCGATATTCAATTAGGATATTTTCCTCTTCGTTATAACCCAATTCCTGAAGCCCTCGCCGGAATGCCTCGAAACGGGGATCGAGGACGCCGCTACCCAACACGAATCCTATCCGGGAAACTTTCTTTGGCTGCTGTGCCTCGACTATTACTGCAACAGCAAGCAGTACCAGGATTGATAAGACACTAGCTTTCCTCATTGCCCACACCATTCGTTATGTATCACGCGGCCGGTGGTAGAGAAAAGTGAGATTTACGACGGAACAGATGTTCGTCGAGTGGAAGGCAACAGATTCAGCCTGAGATTGAACTGATCGATGCTTCAGCTCGATCTCGCGATCAATTTCGAAACAATCCCCGCGCAGGCTCGCTAAAACTGCCAGCTGCCGACGAGAATTTGGGTTATCAATCGTTTCATTTTTTGGCTTGTATTCACAACGGTTCTTCGTTTACATTAGCGCGCCTGAAACTCCTACTTAGCATGGCGAAGAACGTCCTCATAGTTGATGACAACGAGCACCTCAGGCAAATTCTCGCTGCGATCCTACGGTTTTCCGGATACGAAATCGTAGAGGCGGCGAGCGGCGCTCAGGCAATACAAAAAGCGGCTTCTACCCAACCGAGTCTTATTCTCATGGATTTTGAACTCCCTGATATGAACGGTGCAGACGCAACTCGATTAATAAGACAAAACCCGGCGACCGCCCATATACCGATTGTTGGTTGCAGCGCCTTTATTGGCTCTGAATGGCGGGAGCGAGCACTGGACGCAGGAATGCTCGATTACCTTGTAAAACCAATTTCCGCCGATCTGATCAAAGCAAAAATAGAAAAATTTATCCTGTCTAAGAGATGAAAAGCATCAGAAAACCCGAGAGGAATTCGGCCGTCACTCGGGAACATCTCGTAATCTCCAGGCTTGCGCGCACCGCCGCACGTTATTTCTGTTTAGTTGCGGCTGCCTTAGAATTTGTTTTAGAAGCCGTTTCGGTCTTCGCTTCACGATACCCCGCTTTTTTGGCGTCGTCTTCAGACATGAATTTGCCACGTTTAGTTTTGCCGTAGAACTTGCCTTCTTTATGGTAAATTTTGCTGGAGAGGTTAACCCAGACCATTCCCTTCGCTTTCGCGTCGGCAATCTCTTTGTCCGAGGGTGCTGGAGTCTCCTCGCTAGCCTTTGCGCTTGAGGATTTGGTCGCTTTTGAATCTTTCGCCGGGGCAGGCTGCGCCAAGGAGATTCCCTGTAACACTGGCCCCATAGACAAAATTAAGCTCAAGCCCAGAAACCCGATCGATTTACTTATCCAGTTTGTCATTGGTCTCTCCTTTTCAAGCGGATTTACAAAGTGATTTCGAACTTATGCCAAGTTGGAGTTTTAGGGCTACTTTCGTTGGTAGCCGAATCTCGAAAGCCAAAGGAACTCAGAATTAAGTAACCCACGATCAATTTGAATACTAGAAAAAAACTCTATCGGTTAAGCGTGGAGTTGTTAACCCAAAGTAGGTAATTGGTTCGTTATGAACCCCGTAACAGGTCGCCTAACCGATAACCTGGAAGAATGATTCTGCGGTCTGCAATTTGTCGAGCGATTCGATCATAGCCGCTCGGAAGTATCGCAGCGTCTCCAACTTCATTACAGTTTCGACGGGTTCCCCTTTACAGTGCCACGAAGAGCGCATTCTGGTACGCAATCTTAGTTGCAATCTCAAAAGCTCTCCTTCGCCCACACCTCCGGATCCGCTTGGTAAATACTGCCCGAATGGTAATAGCAGAAGAGATATCACAAAACCCCCAGGTATAACTTTTTCCAGTAGCTTTTTTATTGTCGGGTAGCGTATCCTTGCATTTCGGCGAGTGCATTTTTCCAGGTTAATTCGAAAGCAGGGAAGCTTCGACGGGAGGTTTTTTGTTTATGCCAAGATATACAGGATCTTTCCTTCTTCTGTTCCTTGTTTGGATGCCACGGACGACAAATGCTCAGGGGGGGTACGAACCGCCATCGGCCTCTCCGAGCTTAATTTCAATGCCTCATCTCAACACCTTCAGTTACCTTGTCCTAATCGGCGTTGGTGGTTTGATTGCGTTCTTGATCTACAAATTTTATTCAACGCGGAACGAGAAAACTGACCACAGACAACCAGAGACCCAACCGCGAGCACAACCTGGCAAAAGGCCAATCAGTGTCCCAACCGCACCTAGTTTTGTTCCCGGAAGCGTATTCATATCGTACCGGCGTGACGATAGCGCGGACATTACTGGTAGAATTTATGACCGGCTCATCCAGCATTTCTCCAGAGAAATCGTTTTCAAAGATGTGGACTCGATCCCGCTTGGAATTGATTTTAGACAGCATTTGGAAGGTGCGTTAGGCCAGTGCCGGGTACTGCTCGCCATCCTTGGTGATCAGTGGATGGGGAGTGAAATAGCCGAGGGAAAGCGACGAATTGACGATCCGCGAGACCACGTAAGGCTCGAACTAGAAGTGGCTTTGAGTCGGAACATACCTGTGATCCCAGTGCTGGTCCGTAAGGCGTCTATTCCCGCTGAAGATGCGCTGCCGCCATCATTACGGTCTCTCGCATACCGCAATGGCATTCAGGTCCGTCCTGACCCTGATTTTCACGGGGATATCGACCGACTTATCAAAGGAATCGAACCACATTTGACCCGTTAGTGCGCAAACTCAAAGCGAGGAGTTAGATTGGCAAACTTGGAAAAGAGTGCGCCCGTTACGAACCAAGAGCTTCTCGTCTCCAGTCTCGCCCAAACCGAAGCGCTGGCGAAGTTGGCTCATCGACAAGGGCATCATCACACAACAGGAGTTTTTGCATAAAGTTGCCGAGGAGCGGGCGACTTATCAGCGGATTCTCAATCCAATCGCGCAATGAACTACTATGTTTCAAGAGTGATCCAAGAAGACAATTCCAAAAAATCACAAGTTCTTTGCTCCATAGCAAATTTCCACGTAGACCGGTAAAAATGTGCAGCTTGAACTCTGTCAACCGACGAGTAATCGAAAGACAACGGATCAGTAGATCGGTTTATAAATGGAAATCTGATGAGTCCAACCCACACCATATGGAAGTAATAATCGCGCCAAACCGATCCAAACGAACCGGTATGGTTGTTGCTCTATACGCCGGACGTTCTGACAAATTTTAAGGGGAGGATTTGTATGTATTCTGAAAAACTTAGGCGGTTTTTAGCGGTGAGCGCCATGGCATTTTTCCTTGGCGCTAGCTCGGCACACGCGCAGGGAGTACCACTCGATAGTGACGGTGATGGAATAACAGACGATCTCGATGAATGCGACCTCAGTATCACCACTCTGGTTTCGCCGACGGTAATTATCAATGGCGTGGACACCGGTATCCAGAACACCGCGCCCAATGCAGTGGGCTGCACGCTTGCCGACCTGATCACCGATATGATCGACGTATGCCTTGATGATGCGAAAAATCACGGTCAGTTCGTTAGTTGTGTCTCTCATGAAACTAACATTCTAAAGCGTGCCAGGACCATAAGCGGTAAGCAGAAGGGCAAGATCCAAAGTATCGTTGCGAAAATGCATTAGTGCCTCAATCCCAATCTCGATCAAGTTTTCAATCTCAGCTCCCCTTTTGGTTGATTGACCAGAAGGGGAGTTCGAGCCGTAAAAACCAGGTCGCTGCGCAATCAAAACTCGGGTGTCAAACGGCTGGAGCGCCACGGTCGGACTCAGATCGCCGTCTCCTGGATGGAATCCAGTAAACGATTTGTTTGCCGATGGGATGTTTGTTGGGGATAAGCTTTAGCTAACAGCGCGTCTAGCCATCGGCCGCGACCTTGAACATCGAATCCCCAGGGACCGTCACATAGCCGTCAATCCGTTTCCAGTAGTACAGCTTGATGATTGTTCCACCCGGAATGAACTCGCCGTCGGGGTCGACGATTTGCCGTTTTCCAGCCGACGGATTCATCGCAGTCCAAAGTTCATCGCCTTGATGACCTTTTTTTCATGTCCAAAAGGCAACGGCGGAAACGAGCCCCTTTTGTCAACGAGTGAAATTATGCTTCGTTAAAGTTCAGTCCCGCATCTCAGGTGAGGATGTTGTCCGTCAGGGGCCGCGCGCTCAAGACAAAATGTGTTTTCAGCATCTTGACAATTCTCGTCACGTTAACTAATTCTTGCCGCAGTTGTCCCAAGCTTTCTCATGCGTAGGTCTGCATCATGAGATGAGCTCCTGAGTTTCCAACGGCTCGTTTCACCTCTCAGCTCTCTCAACGGCAACTTATTTTCGGAATTGAACGATATCGATCATTGGTCAGGAGGCAGATTATGCAGGAACAAACGCTTCTCGCGGTCGCCATCCTACTATGCGCCACCGTCGTTCTTGGGAGCTGTCAAGGCGGTGACGCTGATCAAACAAGGAACGCTGATGAATTGGAGAAGATATCGAGAAGCACTCCCGCTGACAGGGGAGCGCCCGGGAATCCCCGTGGTCCGACTGATCCATCGCGATAGCAACGGAGCCACTTCCTACGGCCAACGGCTCAATCCCTAGTTGTTATCTTTTGGCTACCATATTAATGTCCGTTGGCACGCTGCGCGAAGCGATCGACCTTAGCGTAAGCTATGGCCAGGCTGTAGGAGACGATGCGTTAGGGGCCAAGGAAGCCGCCGACGCGGAGCGCCGCCTTGCGATTGATGCGCTTCGCGCCAAACGAGATGAGCGTTATCGACATTCGGATGTCGCATCAGATCGACGATTCATTGCACCAAAGATTGGTACGTGAAATCGATCTGATGGACGTCGCGCTGAGTAGGCAAAGCGCACTAATCAGTCAGGCCACAGAATCCAACGAATGGATGCAATGTCAGCAAGAAAGGAGGGCTGTTAGGATGAATGCAATTATTTGTGTAATCGCCGCAGCATTATTCAGCGCGTGCGCTACGGTTTCTCCGCGCGATGCGATGCAGGCAGATGTCGATCAAGCAGCGGCCATCATTGAACGGTTCCAGGCGATCCCGGAGAAAGGAATTCCGCCCGCCGTCATGCGCGCAGCCAGGGGCGTGGCGATTCTTACCGTCACAAAGGCCGGGTTCATTGGTAGTGCCAGGGGCGGTACTGGAGTTCTCGTTGCGCGGACGGAAAAAGGTTGGAGCGGCCCCTCCGCGATCGGTACGGGAGGACTCGGGGTCGGTTTTCAAGCCGGAGTCGAGATCACCGAATTCGTTATTATCCTCAACACTCCGGCTGCTGTTGAGGCGTTTGCCAAACAGGCCAACGTCACGCTTGGCGGCAACCTGAGTATAGCGGCGGGTCCTGTGGGACGCGCGGCCGAGGCTGGCGTGGCTTTGCAGGCCGCGGTGTATACTTATAGCCGGAGCCAGGGACTATTTGCCGGCATTTCCCTCGAGGGCACCGGCATAGGTACGCGAGATGACGCCAACGCCGCCTATTACGGCAGGCCGGTTACGCCGGGAGACATTCTTAGCGGCAGCGTACAACCGCCTGGGGGCGCGCGGAACTTAATGGCCGTTCTATCCAAATATTGAGGCAAGCGCGATAGTGCGGTACGCGCGGCCGCCGGTGTCATCTTTGATTCTGCCGTTGCATTGGCTCCTGAACCTCTCCTGGACGGCGTATTTTCACGAGACCGCCAATGCCGTGCCTTTAATCAGGATAGCGGCGCCCGCCAGTAGATAAGGGGCAGTGGCTAAACTTTGCAACTGGACACCCAGCCTGCGGCGGCCCCAAACTCAAGGCGTTGGCGCTTAGGCGGGGCGGTCCCGTTCCGCGGCGCTGAGCACCCGAAACACCGGGATCGCTGCCGCAATATTGTCGAACTCCGAAAGCGCTGCGTCCTTGTTCACGGGCACGTGGGGCCGCGCTCCCGGTGCTCGCTGAAGGTAAGCCTTCAAGATCGGTGCCCGCTGGCCAGCGGGTACTTCTTCGAGGCGAATCTCCTCCAGGCGGCCGTGCCGGAGAACCGCCTTTCCACCGGCTGCGCGTACGTTATGAACCCACTGCACATTATCTCCGAGCATTGACACTAGGTATCGTTGTCCATCCACGACGGCCATGACCAAGGGCAGCGAGAAGATCCGCCCCGATTTTCGTCCGGTCACTTCCAATGTGACGAGATAGTTCGAGGCGATGCCCGACGAGGCCACGGCAGCTGACGCTCTGTTCATAATCCTCGCGATCCAGTTGGGTCGCTGCCCACGGTACAACCATCGAGTGAAGTCGGCTAGCGGTCAGGAATCGCTGCCGCAAGTGTGCTACCTACTGGAAACCAGAACTTCCGGAGAGCCGATGGCCGACGAATCAAAAAAAGACACCGTTACACTGCAAGAACTCACGGTCAGCACATTGGCAATGACCGATGCTGCCGTAAAGCTCTTGATAAAAAAAGGTATCTTTACCGACGAGGAATTCAAAAACCAACTGGGCACCGAGCGGGCGAATTATCTCGCCGTTCTCAAGCGGCTGCACTGACGCTTTATGTGTGGTCGATTCACCGCAACATTTAAGTTCCCTGTCAAGCCAATGCGTTGGGGCCTGGTGCTGATCCAATGAAAAAATTTTCAAAAAAGTCTCCATAGTTGCACCGACTGCGAAACTGGCATCCTTCTCAGGATCGATTCGATAAAACACCTGTTGTATGTCCTAATTGTAAACGGTCGGATTTGCCTATTTCGGAAATTAAAAAGTAGGTTTGTCGGCGCAGTTGGTTAGCGATTGATTCGCGCTGGTGAGCACTTTTCGTAGGTTGCGAAACATGCGGTATCGAATCCGCGAAAAGCAATGGCATGTCATTTGCACTTTTACATCATGTCAGGCTTGCAGGCGTAGGAAGGAGGTAAGCGCAATGGCGAAAAATATTTTCACCATCACGGCTGACAACGCTCCCACGACTGGCGACACTT